>NZ_POUC01000317.1 GCF_002891435.1 Streptomyces cahuitamycinicus | reverse complement strand
CCCTCCACCAGCCGCACCCACCGACCCCCCACGGTCCGCAACAGCTTGCTGACATCCGCCGCGGCCACCTGCAAGGTCCCGCGGTCGTCGACGATCAGAGGCAGAGTCACTTCGCGGTTCACAGATGGGATCGTAGCCCCGCAACACTCACGCACCATGCCAAACAGTGGTGATGTTGCAGAACTCCCGGATTCCGTGCCCGGACAGCTCGCGCCCGTACCCGGACCGCTTCACACCGCCGAACGGGAACGCCGGATGGGACGCCGTCATGCCGTTGAAGAACACCCCACCGGCCTCCAGATCCCGTACGAACCGGTCGACCTCGTCCTCGTCCCGTGTCCACACGTTCGAACTCAGCCCGAACGGCGAATCGTTCGCGATCAGCACGGCCTCGTCCAGGTCGGCCGCCCGGTACAGCGTGGCGACCGGCCCGAACGCCTCCTCGCGGTGGATCCGCATCTCGCGGGTGATGCCGGCGAGGATCGTCGGCGCGTAGTACCAGCCCGGCCCGTCCGGTCGTTCGCCACCGCACAGCACCTGTGCACCGTCGCGCACCGCGTCGTCGACCAGTTCCTCCAGATCACGCCGCCCCTGCTCGCTGGAGAGCGGCCCGACCTCGGTGTCGTCGGCCATGGGGTCGCCGACCTTCAGCGCCTTCATGCCCTCGGCGAACCGCTCGACGAAGGCGTCATAGACGTCCGTGTGCACGATGAACCGCTTCGCGGCGATGCAGGACTGCCCGGTGTTCTGCACCCGTGCGGTCACCGCGACCTTCGCGGCCCGGTCGATGTCGGCGGAGGGCATGACGACGAACGGGTCGCTGCCGCCCAGCTCCAGCACCGTCTTCTTGATCATCTCCCCGGCGGTGGAAGCGACCGCGCGGCCCGCGGGCTCGCTGCCGGTGAGGGTGGCGGCCTTGACCCGCTCGTCGCGCAGGATCTCGTCGACCGCGGCGGAGCCGATCAGCAGGGTCTGGAAGGTGCCCTCGGTGAAGCCCGCCCGGTGGAAGAGATCCTCCAGGTAGAGGGCGGTCTGTGGGACGTTCGAGGCGTGCTTGAGCAGGCCCACGTTGCCCGCCATCAGCGCGGGAGCGGCGAACCGGACCACCTGCCACAGCGGGAAGTTCCACGGCATCACCGCCAGCACCGGCCCGAGGGGGCGGTAGCGCACCCGGACGCGTGAGGCTCCGGAGTCCTTCACGTCGGCATCGGCCGGCTCCTCGTCGGCGAGCAGTTCCTCGGCGTGGTCGGCGTACCAGCGCATCGCCTTGGCGCACTTCGCCGCCTCGGCCCGGGCCTGCTGGACCGGCTTGCCCATCTCGGTGGTCATCACGCGGGCGATGTCCTGCTGGTCCTCTTCGAGCAGGTCGGCGGCCCGGTGCAGCAGCCGGGCGCGCTCGTCGAAGGTCGTCGTCCGGTACGTGCGGAACGTGGCCTGCGCGAGCTGGAGCCGGCGCTCGATCTCCTGCTCGTCCATGGCCTCGTACGTCTTGAGCGTCTCGCCGTTCGCCGGGTTCACCGTTGCGATGGGCATGGCTGACCTCCCTCGGAGCGGGCTGTGTCTCGACCTTCCCGCGCGGCGGAGGGGACCGCAACGCGGGAGCGTCTCCTCAGGCCGAGTGCTCCGCCAGCCGGTCGAGAAACGCCGCCTGGGCCTTGACGATCACCGCGCGGGCCCGGTCGAGGCCGAACCACGCCACCCGGTCCAGTTCGGGGAACTCCTGGAGCTCCCCGGAGCGCGGGGGCCACTCCATCCGGAACGTGCCGGGCACGATCGCCGCCGGGTCGAGATCCGCCCGGACCGCCCAGGCCGTGACGATCTTGCCGTTGGTCTGCCGGACCTCGCCGAGGTCGATGGCCTCGCCGTCGGGCGGAGGCAGCCCCAGTTCCTCCCGGAACTCTCGCCGGGCGGCCTCCCAGGCGGGCTCGTCCGGCTCGTACTCGCCCTTGGGGACGGTCCACGCCCCGGTGTCGCGCCGGGCGAAGAACGGTCCGCCCATGTGCCCGAGCAGGACTTCGAGGCCGTCGTCCGTGGTGCGGAAGAGCAGCAGACCCGCACTGCGCTTCACGGCTTCACCTCCGGATGGGCGGCCAGCAGCGTCTCGACCGTGTCGGCGTCCTCCGGGCGCTTGTCCTCCCGGTAGCGGACCACCCGGGCGAAGCGGAGGGTCACGCCGGCCGGGTAGCGGGTGGAGCGCTGCAGTCCGTCGTAGGCGATCTCGACGACGAGTTCCGGGCGGACGGTCACCACGTGGTCGTCGGAATCGACGGCGAGCTGCTGGAGGCGTTCCGTCTGCCAGGTGAGCATCGCGTCGGTCATGCCCTTGAACGTCTTGCCGAGCATGGCGAGGCCGCCGTCGGCGGTGCGGGCGCCCAGGTGGAGGTTGGAGAGCTTGCCGGTGCGGCGGCCGTGGCCCCACTCGGCGGCCAGGACGACCAGGTCGAGGGTGTGGACGGGCTTGACCTTCAGCCAGGAGGCACCGCGCCGCCCCGCGCTGTAGGAGGCGTCGAGCGCCTTGGTGACGACGCCCTCGTGGCCGCGCTTCAGGGTCTCGGCGAGGAACTCCTCCGCCGCGGGCGTGTCGTCCGGTCCGGACACCAGCGTGCGCCGCACCCGCATCGGCTCGGGCACCAGGCGGGCCAGCTCGGCGTGCCGCTCGGCGAAGGGCAGGTCGAGCAGGTCATGGCCGTCGACGGACAGCGCGTCGAAGAAGACGGGGGAGACCGGCACCGCGCGGGCGGCCGTCGCCACGTCCGTGCGGGAGCCCACACGGCCGGCGGTCTCCTGGAACGAGCGGGGGCGCCCGCCCTCGTCGAAGGAGATCACCTCGCCGTCCAGGATGAACCGCTGGCCCCGCAACTCCAGGGCGGCGGCCGTCACTTCGGGCAGACGGTCGGTGATGTCGTCGAGGGTGCGGGTGTAGAGCCGCAGGGTGTCGCCGTCGCGGTGCACCTGGACCCGGATGCCGTCCAGCTTCTCCTCCACCGCGCAGGCGCCCAGCTTGCCGACCGCCTCGGCCACCGAGGAGGCGCTGTGCGCCAGCATCGGCAGCACCGGGCGGCCCACGGTGAGACGGAAGCGGTCGAGGGCGGCGGGGCCGTCCGCGAGCAGCGCCTCGGCCACCGTCTGGAGGGAACCCGCGAGCATCACGGCCCGCCGTACGTCCGCTGAGGGCGCCCCGGTCGCCTGGGCCAGTCCCTCGACCGCCACCGCGTCCAGGGCGCCCTGCCGGACCTCGCCGGTGAGCAGGCCGAGCAGGAACCGCTGCTCGGTCTCGGTGGCCGCGCCCATCAACTCCGCCACCAGCCGGGTCCGTTCCGCCTGGGAGCCAGGGCCTGACACCGCGGCGAGCTCCGCAAGGCGGGCGTCCACGTCCCGCACGGTCAGGCCCGGTTCGGCGGCCGGATCGACCGACTGGCTCAGCACCTTCCAGCCGACGCCGATCCGGCCCTGCGGCAGCCGTCCCGCCAGGTACGGGATGACGATCGGCACGTCCTCGGCCTCGGCGTCCCGGAACAGCTCCGCGAGCAGGGCCGTCTTGCGGGACCGCGCCGAGGTGGCGGCGACCTCCCGGGACACCAGGGCCAGCCGGTGCAGCAGCATGCAGCCATGGTGCACCTCAGGCGGGGCCCCTACACCTGGACGACCGGGTCCGGCGGGCCGGGTCGCGGTCTCGGCACGGGTCCGGCCGCCCGTGCGCCATCGGTCACCACCGCGCTTCGCCGGCGCGGCCCGAACAGGTTGACGAGCCCGGCGTACGCGGGTTCTCCTGCCGCGATGTCCGAACTCCGCATCCGCAGGCCTGACGACGACGGCGCGCTCCGGAACTGGCGGTACGTCCACAACACGGTCATTCCCACCTACCATCTGTCGATGGGTGACGTGCGCGACCGTGCGGAGCGCCATCACCTGGATGGAAGTCGCGTACCTCGGGGACGCGCTCGTGGGCTGCAGCACCGTACGCCCACCGGCGGACGCCACCGCGACGGCCACGGTGATCGCCCGCGTGCTCGGCCCCCGTCGGGGGCGGGGATTCGGCGGGCAGCTCTAGGAGCGAGGGCTGGACCGGGCACGGGCGTCGGGAGCCGAGGCGATCGAAACGGTGGTCCTGGCCTCGAACGAGGACGGGCTGCGGTTCCCCCGCAAGCACGGCTGCGTCGAGATCGAGCGGTACGTGCTGCCGGGCGGCACCGTGCCCTACGTCGATCTGCGCCTCTCCTGACCCGAGCGGGCCGGGGCGCCACGCCCCGGCCCGGTGGCGTCGAGTGGCTACGCCGGGTTCTGCCCCCGCACTGCCGCGTCGAGGTCCGTCATCAGCAGGTCCCCGACGATCGCGGACGCCGCCCGGTACCCGCCGCTCGCCGCGTGCACGACCTGCTCGGCGAAACCGACGGCGTTGCCCGCGGCCCACACGCCGGGCACGGTGGTCAGGCCGGTCGCGTCGACCACCGGGTACGCGCCGAACGGCGTATCGTGCAGCTCGGCGCCGAGCCGTTCCAGCAGGCCGGTCTGCGGTACGGCCCGCGGGGCGGTGAAGAGCACCGAGCGGGCGTGCGTCGTACCGTCCGCGAGCCGGATGCCGGTGAGCCGGTCGTCCTCCGTCACCAGCTCCGCGACCTCCCCGGGCACCACGTCCACGCCGGCCGCGGCGAGCCGGCGCAGATCCTCGTCGGACAGTTCCTGTTCCGCGACGGTGTGCAGGAAGAACCGCACGTCCTTCGACCACTGGGACACCATCAGCGCCTGGTGCACGCTCGCCGGGCTCGCGGCCAGCACCCCGAATGGCTGGTCGCGGACTTCCCAGCCGTGGCAGAAGGGGCAGTGCAGCACGTCCCGGCCGAACCGCTCGGTGACCCCGGGGACGGCGGGCAGATCGTCCTTCAGACCGGTGGCGACCACCAGCCGCCGGGCCCGCAGGGCACGGCCGCCCGCCAGAACCACGGTGAAGTGATCGCCCTTCTCCACCTCCACCACCCGGTCCCGGGCGAGCTCCACGTCATAGCGCGCGATCTCCTCCCGGCCGACTGCCAGGAACTCGGCGGGCGGCATGCCGTCCCGGGACAGGTAGCCCTGCATGTGCGCCGCGGGCGCGTTGCGCGGCTCTCCCGCGTCGACCACCAGCGTGCGATGTCGGGCCCGCCCCAGCACCAGCGCGGCGGACAGGCCTGCCGCGCCTCCGCCGATGACGACCACCGCGTACTCCTCGGTCATGTGACCACCTCCGCTGCCGAGCGTCGCCCCGGTCCTGCGGGATTGACAAACAACATTGCCGAAACTGCAATACAGCCATGACGACGGACGAGGTACTCGCGGGCGTGGGCCCGCGGCTGCGGCAGATGCGCAAGGAACGGGAGGTGACCCTGGCGGCGCTCTCCGAGACCACCGGCATCTCCGTCAGCACCCTCTCGCGGCTGGAGTCCGGCCTGCGTAAACCCAGTCTCGAACTGCTGCTGCCGATCGCGCGCGCCCACCAGGTGGCGCTGGACGAGCTGGTCGGCGCCCCGTCGGCCGGAGATCCGCGCGTGCGGTCCAAGCCGATCGTGATGGGCGGCCGCACCCACTGGCCGCTCACCCGCCAGCCCGGCGGCCTGCAGGCCTACAAGGTCCTCGAACCGAAGCGCAGGCAGGAGCCCGATCCCCGGACGCACGAGGGCTACGAGTGGCTGTACGTGCTGTCCGGGAAGCTGCGCCTGGTGCTGGGCGAGCACGACGTGGTGCTCACAGCGGGAGAGGCCGCCGAGTTCGACACGCGGGTGCCGCACTGGTTCGGGTCGACGGGGGAGGGGCCGGTGGAGTTCCTCAGCCTGTTCGGGCCGCAGGGCGAGCGGATGCATGTGCGGGCGCGGCCGAAAGGCGCATGACGTACGGGGGGCCTCCGGGCGGATGACGTACGGGAAGTCTCCGGGCGGACTTTGCCGGGGACGGTTCCATAGTCGGCAAGCGACCGCTTAGTATGCGAACGACCCCGGAAAGACGCAGCAGTCCCCCGTGGAGGCCCCGCATGCAGGCATGGCAAGTGCACGAGAACGGCGAACCGGGCGAGGCGATGCGGCTCCAGGACGTGGAGCCGCCCACCCCCGGTGACGGCCAGGTCCTGCTGAAGGTGCGTGCGGCCAACATCAACTTCCCGGACGCCCTGCTCTGCCGCGGCCACTACCAGGTCAGGCCCCCGCTGCCGTTCACCCCGGGCGTGGAGATCTGCGGCGAGACCCAGGACGGCCGCCGGGTGATCGCCAACCCGGCACTGCCGCACGGCGGCTTCGCTGAGTACGCCGTCGCGGACGCCGGCGCGCTGCTGCCCGCGCCGGACGCCCTGGACGACGCCGAGGCCGCGGCCCTGCACATCGGCTACCAGACCGGCTGGTTCGGTCTGCACCGCCGGGCCGGTCTGGAGGCCGGCGAGACCCTGCTCGTCCACGCTGCCGCTGGAGGGGTCGGCAGCGCGGCCGTGCAGCTCGGGAAGGCCGCAGGCGCCACCGTCATCGGTGTCGTCGGCGGCTCCGCGAAGGCGGCCGTCGCGCGCGAGCTGGGCTGTGACGTCGTGATCGACCGGCGCTCCGAGGACGTCGTCGCCGCCGTCAAGGACGCCACCGGCGGCCGGGGCGCCGACGTGATCTACGACCCCGTCGGCGGCGAGGCCTACACCCAGTCCGCCAAGGCCGTCGCCTTCGAGGGACGCATCGTGGTCGTCGGCTTCGCCAGCGGCACGATCCCGAACCCGGGTCTGAACCACGCCCTGGTGAAGAACTACTCGATCCTCGGCCTGCACTGGGGCCTGTACAACACCAAGAACCCCAAGCTGGTCCAGCACTGCCACGAGCAGCTCACCGGCCTGGCCGCGCGGGGCGCGATCAAGCCGCTGGTGAGCGAGCGTGTGCCGCTCGGCGGCGCGGCAGGCGCCGTGCAGAAGGTGGCGGACGGTCTGACCACCGGCAGGATCGCGGTCGTCATGGAGGAGGCAGCATGACCGGCGCCGAAGAACTGCGCAGCCGTACCCGGGAGTTGCTGGCCGCACACCCGCCGGCCTCCACCGACCGCCTGGACTTCCTGCGGGCCCGTTTCGACTCCGGACTCGCCTGGGTGCACTATCCGGAGGGCCTCGGCGGACTCGGCGCTCCCCGCTCCCTCCAGGCCGTCGTGGACGCCGAACTGGAGGCCGCCGGGGCGCCCGACAATGACCCGCGGCGCATCGGCATCGGCCTCGGCATGGCCGCTCCGACGATCCTCCAGTACGGCACCGAGGAGCAGAAGCGGCGGTTCCTCAGGCCGCTGTGGACGGGTGAGGAGGTCTGGTGCCAGCTGTTCAGCGAGCCGGGCGCCGGATCCGACCTCGCCGCCCTGGGCACCCGGGCCGTGCGCGAGGACGGGGGCCCCTCCGGCTCGAGCGCGGCCGGGGGCGGGGGAGACTGGATCGTCAACGGGCAGAAGGTGTGGACGTCCAGCGCCCATGTGGCCCGCTGGGCGATCCTCATCGCCCGCACCGACCCGGACGTGCCCAAGCACCGGGGCATCACCTACTTCGTGTGCGACATGACCGACCCGGGCGTCGAGGTGCGGCCGCTGCGCCAGGTCACCGGCGAGGCCGAGTTCAACGAGGTGTTCCTCACCGGCGTCCGCATCCCCGACGCGCACCGCCTCGGCGAGGTCGGCGACGGCTGGAGGGTCGCCCAGACCACGCTCAACAACGAGCGCGTGGCCATCGGCGGCATGCGGCTGCCCCGCGAGGGCGGCATGATCGGCCCGATCTCGAAGACCTGGCGCGAGCGGCCCGAACTGCGCACCCACGACCTGCACCAGCGGCTGCTGAAGCTGTGGGTGGAGTCCGAGGTCTCCCGCCTCACCGCCGAGCGGCTGCGCCAGCAGCTCGTCGCGGGCCAGCCCGGCCCCGAGGGCGCCGGCATGAAGCTGGCCTTCGCCCGCCTCAACCAGGAGATCAGCGGCCTGGAGGTGGAACTCCTCGGCGAGGAGGGCCTGCTGTACGACGACTGGACGATGCGGCGCCCGGAGCTGGTCGACTTCACCGGCCGCGAAGCGGGCTACCGCTACCTGCGCTCCAAGGGCAACAGCATCGAGGGCGGGACCAGCGAGGTCCTGCTGAACATCGTCGCCGAGCGCGTCCTGGGCCTGCCCCCCGAGCCGCGCACCGACAAGGACGTCGCCTGGAAGGACCTGGCCCGATGAGCGACCTGTTGTACTCGGAAGAGGAAGACGCGCTGCGCGCCGCCGTCCGCGCCCTGCTCACCGACCACTGTGACGCCCCCGGCGTCATCGCCCGCACCGAGTCGGGCACCCCGCACCACCTGGCCCTGTGGAAGGCACTCACCGACGGCATGGGCCTCGCCGGCCTGCTGGTGCCCGAGGAACTGGACGGCCAGGGCGCCACGCACCGCGAAGCCGCCGTCGTACTGGAGGAACTGGGACGCGCGGTCGCGCCCGTGCCGTACCTGACGAGCGCGGTCGTCGCCACCGAGGCCCTGCTGGCCTGCGGCACCGACGACCTCCTGCGCGACCTCGCGACCGGGACGGCGATCGGCGCCCTCGCGGTCGCCCTCAACGTCGCACCGGGTGCCGCATACCGGGTCGTCCGGCACGAGGACGGGCTGCTCCACGGCGAACTGACCGGCATCGCGGACGCGGCCGTGGCCGACGTGCTGCTCGTGCCGGCCGACGACGGCGGGCTGTACGCCGTCGACGCCACCACCGCGACCGTCACGCCGCAGACCTCCCTGGACCTGACCCGGCCGCTCGCCACTGTCACCCTCGACGGGGTGCGGGGCCGGCTGCTGGGCGACGCAGAACCCGCCGTGCGCCGAGCCCTGCGCGCCGGCGCCGGGCTGCTCGCCTCCGAGCAGTGCGGACTGGCCGAGTGGACGCTGACGGAGACCGTCCGCTACCTGAAGGAACGCAAGCAGTTCAACCGGCCCGTCGGCGGCTTCCAGGCGATCAAGCACCGGCTGGCCCAGCTGTGGCTGGAGGTCGTCAACACCCGCGCGGCCGCCCGCAACGCCGCCGACGCCCTGGCGAACGGCGACGACGCGGACGTGGCCGTCACCGTCGCCCAGGCCTACGCGGCGCCCGTGGCCGTGCACGCCGCCGAGGAAGCCCTGCAACTGCACGGCGGCATCGGCATGACGTGGGAGCACCCCGTGCATCTGTACCTCAAGCGCGCCAAGGCCGACTCGATCGCCTACGGCACGCCGGGCGCCCACCGGGAGGCACTGGCCGCACTGGCCGACCTCCAGGCCCCCTGACACCCATTCGGCCAATACCGCTGCACGGCCGGGAATCACCGGAAAGGCCCGTCCCGCCAGGGGCGGGCCTTTCCGCGCGCCCGGACCGGTGAAGCGAACATGTGACGGCGGTCCGGCCAACTCCGTTACCGGGCCTGCTCCTTGAGCTGCCGAGAGCCCATACTCGCAGGGTTCCCGTACGGCATCTCCAGGGAGGCAGAGCATGGCCCTCACCACCCGTCGCACGGCCCTCACCACCCTCGGCGCAGCACTCGCGGGCTCGATCGCCCTCCCCGCCGCCCCCGCAC
>NZ_POUC01000316.1 GCF_002891435.1 Streptomyces cahuitamycinicus | reverse complement strand
GTCCAGGAGGGGCTCGGCGAACAGGGGGGCCGTGATCTCGGGGACCTCGGCCCAAGAGGTCAGGGCGGCCGGCGTGGCCGCTTCGAGCGGACGTATCAGCGGGGACATGACGGCCGCGCCGGCCACCACCGGGGCGGTCAGCGCATGCAGCGCGTGCTGCCGGGCGGCAGGGGACACCCCGGGCAGCAGAGGCGCTGACACCTCGGTCGGGGCGACCGGTCCGCGGCCGAGCGTGTTCTGGCCGTGCACCTGCCCGAGCAGCGGAGCCGTCCGGCGCCGCTGGGATTCGGGCGGTGCCGCGGGGCCGGTGCCCTGGGTGCGCATCGGCGTCACATTGCTCCCCGAGCCCTGGCCTCCTCGGGCCTCCGTGTCGGCCGGGGTGACGGTGGTGACACCGCCCAGCGCGATCGCGGCCAGCGACACGGCCCCGGCGGCGACGAACGCGAACCGCAGCCGCGATGAGGAGCGATCCGTGTCGTGCCGGCCGACATCGTGGATACGGAAACCCCTCCCCGAAGGCAGGCCCCGGTGGTCCGACGGCAGATCACCGGTGTCGGACGGCAGGCTCGGGACTCCCGGGGAGGCGGGCAGCACGGGAAGATGCGGCCGGGCGGGGGCGTAGCCGAACTCGAACCGCTCGCCGCGCTTCACTCCGAACGCCCCGGACGATCCGAACCGTCCGGACAGCCCTCCGGGCAGCGCTCCTCCGCCCGGCGGTGTGAGATCACCGTCCGGGCCGCCGCCCGCGGGTAGTCCCTGCAGGCGGGCCAGGAAGCTCTCGGAGGGGGGCGGCGGGGCCGCCTCCGCGAAGACGTTCTTCAGCCGGCGCTGGGCGTCCACCTCCGCCTTGCACTTCGGGCAGGTGGCCACGTGCGCCAGTACGCGCTCACGCGCGTCATGACCGAGCTCTCCGTCCACCAGGGCGGAGAGTCGGTCTCCCAGATGCTGCTCTGCGAGGTGACCCTCGGAAGCTTTCGGCCGAGATCCGCTCACGCGCTCGCGCCCCCTCCTCCCAGAGCGGGAACACGGGGCACGAAGGAGCGGCGCTCGGCACGCGCCTCCGGAGAACGGTGCGCAAGGGCCTTGCGCAGCTGGGAGCGGCCACGGTGGATCCGCGAGCGGACCGTACCGAGCTTGACGCCGAGGGTCGCGGCGATCTCCTCGTACGACAGTCCTTCGATGTCGCACAGGACGACCGCGGCGCGGAACTCCGGGGCCAGGGTGTCGAGGGCCTGCTGAACGTCCGCGTCGAAATGCGCGTCGTTGAAGACCTGCTGCGGCGTGGGCTCCTTGCTGGGCAGCCGCTCGGCCGCGTCCTCGCCGAGCGCGTCGAAACGGATGCGCTGCTTGCGGCGGACCATGTCCAGGAACAGGTTCGTGGTGATGCGGTGCAGCCAGCCCTCGAAGGTGCCCGGCGTGTAGGTCGACAGGGAGCGGAAGACGCGGACGAAGACCTCCTGCGTGAGGTCCTCCGCGTCGTGCTGGTTGCCGGTCAGACGGTAGGCGAGCCGGTAGACCCGGCCGCTGTGCGTGCTGACGATCTCCTCCCACGTGGGCGGAGTCCACGCCTGCCCGTCCGCGTCGGTGGTGAAGGTCGCGGTCTGGGCGATGTCAGCGGCGTGACTGTGGTCAGCAGCGGTGTCGTTCACGGATGTCGGCCTGCCCGCCGATCCGAGGAAGCGCCGCAGCACTCCTCCGCGATCCACAGGCGCAGCCGCACCTCCCCTGTCAGCTCTGGTGGTGTCCAGTGGAGCCCCTACCATAGCCACCTCGCCCGTTAGGACCGGATAAGCGGTTTTACGAGAATTTGATCTGGGCTGATACCCCTCGTACTGCTGCGTTGGCACTTGCTCGGCGACCTCTTGCACTGCCCGCCCCCCGTCCCGACCGACGCCACTTGCTCCTCCCTTTGAACGACCGGTCCCATCTGCGGGTTCCCGTGCCCAACGGATACAGTCACGCCCAGGCATTCACGGGGACAGGAGAGGGTCATTACCGGCAACCGGCAGACGAGCTGGGCGTTCGCCGACGCCTATGTCGCCGAGGACGAAGCGCTGCACTGGGCCCGGGACCGGGCCCGTGAGGCAGGGCTGCGCTCGGTGACGCCCGGCACGGGCGCCGCGCTGCGGTTGCTGGCCGCGTCCGTAGACGCGAAAGCCGTCGCGGAGATCGGGACCGGCTGCGGTGTCTCCGGGATCCACCTCCTGCACGGTATGCGGCCCGACGGTGTGCTGACGACCGTGGACCCCGAGCCGGAGCACCAGCAGTTCGCCCGCCAGGCCTTCCGCGCCTGCGGCTTCGCCAGCAACCGCGCCCGCTTCATCCCGGGCCGCGCCCTGGACGTGCTGCCCCGCCTCGCGGACGCCGGTTACGACCTGGTCTTCTGCGACGGTGATCGCCTGGAGGTCATGGACTACCTCGCTGAATCGTTGCGTCTGCTGCGCACCGGCGGGCTGGTCATCTTCGAGGGCGCCTTCGCGAACGGCCGGACGGTGGACTCCGGCCCGCAGCCCACGGAGGTGCTGCGGCTGCGCGAGCTGCTGCGTGCGGTGCGCGAGAGCCAGGAGCTGGTTCCGTCACTGCTGCCGGTGGGCGACGGGCTGCTGTGCGCGGTCAAACGCTGAGGGTCGGCACGTTAGCGCGGCCGGAGCCGGGGCAGGCGCGTGTCATCGGTGAGAAAACAGCCGCCCCGGCATCACGGGTGATGCCGGGGCAACTGAAAGGGTATGGTCGCTCGCGCGTCAGCCGACGACCTTCTTGAGGGCATCGCCCAGCGCGTCGGCCTCGTCCGGGGTCAGCTCGACGACGAGCCGACCGCCGCCTTCGAGCGGAACGCGCATGACGATGCCCCGCCCCTCCTTGGTCACCTCGAGCGGGCCATCACCCGTTCGCGGCTTCATGGCCGCCATGCTCGTTCCCCTTCCTGAAACCCAGCTCATCGTCAAAGCCGACGGCCCCTGAGAAGGGCACACGTGTGGTTCCTTGTGGCAGGACACGCGACACCGGCATCGAACACATTGCTTCCAAGCCATTATCCCGCATCTCAGGACCCGATGACCAACATCAGTAGGCATCGCTTGGGCAACGCACGCGAGCAAAACCACTCAATTCGGCGATGAGACTGCGATACTCCGCCGCCGCGCACGCATCCGCCGAACCGATTCGCACGAGAATTCTTTGACGCAGGTCACACGTACGGTCCGGTTCCCCGTCCGCGATCTCCGTCATGCTGTCCTGCAGACCCGGGACGTACCGGCCGGTACGTCCCCGATCCGCGACTCGGAGGGGATACGCATGACCGACACCGTGCTCTACGAGGTGAGCGACGGACTCGCGACGATCACGCTGAACCGCCCGGAGGCGATGAACGCGCTGAACGTGGCGACCAAGGTCGCCCTGCGGGAGGCGGTCGAGTCGGCGGCGGGCGACGGCGCCGTACGGGCGGTACTGCTGACCGCCGCCGGTGACCGGGCGTTCTGCGTCGGACAGGACCTCAAGGAGCACATCGGGCTGCTGGTCCGGGACCGGGAGACCGGTTCGGGGCAGACCATGAACACGGTCCGGGACCACTACAACCCGATCGTGCGGGCGCTGGCCGGGGCGGCCAAGCCGGTCGTCGCGGCGGTGAACGGGGTGGCGGCCGGGGCGGGCTTCGGCTTCGCGCTCGCCGCGGACTACCGGATCGTGGCGGACACGGCGGCGTTCAACACCTCGTTCGCCGGGGTCGCGCTGACCGCCGACTCGGGGATCTCCTGGACGCTGCCGCGGGTGATCGGCCCGGGCCGGGCCGCTGACCTGCTGCTCTTCCCGCGGAGCATCAGCGCGCAGGAGGCGTACGAACTGGGCATCGCGAACCGGCTGGTGCCGGCCGGTGACCTGCGGGCGGAGGCCGAGAAGGTGGCGCGGGCGCTGGCCGAGGGTCCGACGGTGGCGTACGCGGCGCTGAAGGAGTCGGTGGCGTTCGGGCTGACGCACTCCCTGGAGGAGGCCCTGGAGAAGGAGGACGAGCTCCAGACCCGGGCCGGCTCCTCCGAGGATCACGCGATCGCGGTGCAGGCCTTCGTCAACAAGGAGAGGCCGAAGTACTTGGGGCGGTAGCGCCGCCCCGCGCCTTTGACGGGGTGCTTCTGGCGACGCAGGTCTCCAGGTGATCGTCCACCAGGCCGCACGCCTGCATCAGCGCGTACGCCGTCGTCGGGCCCACGAAGCGCAGGCCCCGCTTCTTCAGGGCCTTGGACAGGGCCGTCGACTCGGGGGTGACGGGCGGGACGTCGGAGAGGGTCTTCGGGGCCGGGCGTCCGGCCGGGTCGGGGGCGTGGGACCAGATCAGCGCGTCCAGTTCGCCCGGGGACCACTGAGTCAGCGCACGCGCGTTGGCGAGGGTCGCGTCGATCTTGGCGCGGTTGCGGATGATGCCGGCGTCGGCCAGGAGGCGCTCGCGGTCGTCGTCGGTGAAGGCGGCGACCGAGGCGATCTCGAAGCCGGCGAAGGCGGCGCGGAAGCCGGGGCGGCGGCGCAGGATCGTGATCCAGGACAGGCCGGACTGGAAGGCCTCCAGGCTGAGGCGCTCGAAGAGCGCGTCGTCGCCGTGGACCGGCCGGCCCCACTCCTCGTCGTGGTACGCCACGTACTCCGGGGCGGACAGGGCCCAGGGGCAGCGCAGCGCGCCGTCCGGGCCGGCCAGGGCGGCGCCGTCGCTCACGGCCGGTCCTCCTTCCTGGGGGCGGGCTTGTCCATGGACACGTGCTGCTCCCCGGACGCGTGCACCGGTGCGTGGGCGGAGCCCGACCGGGCTCCGGCGAGGGCCGACTCCAGGTCGGCGATGCGGGCGTCGCGCTCGGCGAGCTCGGCGCCCAGGCGGCTGAGGGCGTCGTCCACGTCCGCCATCCGGTAGCCGCGGGCGGCGAGCGGGAAGCGCAGGCCCTCCACATCCGCGCGGTCGACCGGGCGGTCCGGGGGCAGCGGGTCCCGCAGCCGCTCGGGGGCGGCCTCGGGCAGCGGGCCGTTCTCGCCGCCGCCCACCACGGCGAGCGTCACCGCGGCGACCACGACGGCGAGCGCGACGACCAGGAACAGGAACATAACCATCGCGGGGCCCCCACGGTCGGACGGATCGGACTCTTCGGAAGTCCTCCGAGTCGGATGTTGTCAGGCTCCGATCGTGCCATGCGAGTCTGACGGTTAGGGTCGCAGGCGGCGGAAGACGGGACGTACCAGGAAAGGTCACAGGCGATGCTCAGGCTGGGCAGGCGGGAATTCGGGGCGCACGAGCCGGTGATCATGGCGATCGTGAACCGCACCCCGGACTCCTTCTACGACCGGGGCGCCACCTTCCGCGACGAGCCGGCCCTCGCGCGCGTGGAGCAGGCGGTGGCCGAGGGCGCCGCGATCATCGACATCGGCGGGGTCAAGGCCGGGCCGGGCGAAGAGGTCACGGCCGAGGAGGAGGCCCGGCGGACGGTCGGGTTCGTGGCGGAGGTGCGGCGACGCTTCCCGGACGTGGTCATCAGCGTGGACACGTGGCGGGCCGAGGTCGGCGAGGCCGTGTGCGAGGCCGGGGCCGATCTGCTGAACGACGCGTGGGGCGGGGTCGATCCGGGGCTGGCGGAGGTCGCCGCGCGGTATCAGGTGGGCCTGGTGTGCACGCACGCGGGCGGGGCGGAACCGCGGACCCGGCCGCACCGGATCGAGTACGACGATGTCATGGCGGACATCCTGGACGCGACGGTCGGGCTGGCCGAGCGGGCGCTCGCACTGGGGGTGCCGCGGGAGTCGATCATGATCGACCCCGGCCACGACTTCGGCAAGAACACCCGGCACAGCCTGGAGGCGACGCGGCGGCTGGAGGAGATGGTCGCCACGGGGTGGCCGGTGCTGGTGTCGTTGTCCAACAAGGACTTCGTCGGGGAGACGCTGGACCGGCCGGTGAAGGAGCGGGTGGTCGGGACGTTGGCGACCACGGCGGTGTCCGCGTGGCTGGGGGCGCAGGTGTACCGGGTGCATGAGGTCGCGGAGACGCGGCAGGTGCTGGACATGGTCTCGGCGATCGCGGGGCGTCGGGCCCCTGCCGTGGCGCTGCGGGGGTTGGCCTAGCGCCCGGGTACCAGGGGGCGCCGCCCCCTGGTACCCCCGGCCTGTGCCCACCCGATAAGCCCGGCTGGAACCGCCTTCTACCTGCCCGCTTCCTTCGACACCAACGCCACCGCCTCGTCCACGTCGTCCGTCACGTGGAACAGCAGCAGGTCCTTCTCCGCCGCCTTGCCCTGGGCGATCACCGTGTCGCGGAGCCAGTCGACCAGACCGCCCCAGTAGTCGCTGCCGAAGAGGACGATCGGGAAGCGCGTGACCTTCTGGGTCTGGACGAGGGTGAGGGCCTCGAAGAGTTCGTCGAGGGTGCCGAGGCCGCCGGGCAGGACGACGAAGCCCTGGGCGTACTTGACGAACATCATCTTCCGGACGAAGAAGTAGCGGAAGTTCAGGCCGACGTCGACGTACGGGTTCAACCCCTGCTCGAACGGCAGCTCGATGCCGAGGCCGACGGAGATGCCCTTCGCCTCCAGGGCGCCCTTGTTGGCCGCCTCCATCGCGCCCGGGCCGCCGCCCGTGATGACGGCGAAGCCCGCGTCGACCAGGCCCTGCCCCAGTCGCACGCCCGCTTCGTACTCGGGTGAGTCCACCGGGGTCCGGGCCGAGCCGAAGACGCTGATCGCGGGCGGGAGCTCGGCGAGCGTGCCGAAGCCCTCGATGAACTCCGACTGGATGCGCAGCACGCGCCAGGGGTCGGTGTGGACCCAGTCGGAGGGGGCTCGCTCGTCCAGCAGCCGTTGGTCGGTGGTGCTGGCCTGCACCTGGTCCCGCCGTTGGAGGACCGGGCCCAGGCGCTTCTCATCCGGCGGCTGCTTCTTCCCCTCGGGGTTGCCGGTCGCCATGTGCGCTCCCTCCGTCGTGCCTGTCTTTCCA
The DNA here is from genome assembly GCF_002891435.1 of Streptomyces cahuitamycinicus. Lineage (GTDB taxonomy): Bacteria > Actinomycetota > Actinomycetes > Streptomycetales > Streptomycetaceae > Streptomyces > Streptomyces cahuitamycinicus. The sequence continues at coordinate 2,704 of NZ_POUC01000316.1, read as the reverse complement.
CCTCAGCGTAGATCTACGCGGGTTACGAACGAGGGACGTGAGCATGTCCGCGATGAAGCGCCGTAAACCCGATGGCGTCCCGACGGGGTCAGGCGGTCAGCCAGTTCCGCAGGCGCTCCTCGCCCGCGAGGATCTTGGCGATCTCCACGCGCTCGTCCCGCTTGTGCGCCAAGTGGGGATTGCCGGGGCCATAGTTGACCGCCGGGACACCGAGCGCCGAGAAGCGGGAGACGTCCGTCCAGCCGTACTTCGGCATCGGGGTGCCGCCGACCGCCTCGATGAACGCCTTCGCCGCCGGATGGGAAAGGCCGGGCATCGCCGCGCCGCTGTGGTCGACGACCTCGAACTCCTCCACCCCGCAGTCCGCGAAGACCTCGCGGACGTGGGCGACGGCATCCTCGGGCGTGCGGTCGGGCGCGTAGCGGAAGTTGACGGTGACGACGCACTCGTCGGGGATGACGTTGCCGGCCACTCCCCCGCCGATGCCGACCGCGTTCAGGCCCTCGCGGTACTCCAGGCCGTCGATGACCGGCCAACGGGGTTCGTAGGAGGCCAGACGGGCCAGGATCGGGGCCGCGGCGTGGATCGCGTTGGAGCCCATCCAGCCGCGCGCCGAGTGGGCCCGCTCGCCCGTGGTCTTCAGCAGCACCCGCAGCGTGCCCTGGCAGCCGCCCTCGACCTGGCCGTCCGACGGTTCCAGGAGCACCGCGAAGTCGCCCTGAAGCCACTCGGGGTGTGTCTCGGAGACGTGCTTGAGGCCGTTCAGCTCGGCGGCGACCTCTTCGTTGTCGTAGAAGACGAAGGTCAGGTCGCGGTTGGGGGCCGGGACCGTGGCCGCGATGCGCAGCTGCACGGCGACGCCCGACTTCATGTCGCAGGTGCCGCAGCCCCACAGGACGCCGTCCTCGTCGAGCCGGGAGGGGACGTTGTCCGCGATCGGGACGGTGTCGATGTGCCCGGCCAGGATCACCCGCTCCGGGCGGCCGAGGTTCGTGCGGGCGACGACGTTGTTGCCGTACCGGTCGACCGTCAGGTGGGGCAGGGCGCGCAGCGCGGTCTCGATCGCGTCGGCGAGGGGCTTCTCGGTGCCGCTCTCGGAACGGAAGTCGACGAGCCGGGCGGTGAGCTCCGCGGCGTCCAGCGTGAGGTCAAGCGAGGTGTCGGCCATGCCGTCGACCCTAACGCGCCAGGCCCCGGCCTCACTGTCCCCACCTGGCTCATACCACTGCCTACTCTCCAGTACCTTGTACCGCGTGCCAGAGCAGTCCTCTCCCAAACGCCGTGGCCGCCTCTTTCGATGCGGAGCCGCCCTCGTGGCCCTGCTCGCGGTCGCCGGGTACCTCGTCGTGCAGTACGTCACCGGGGGCTCGGTCGGGCCGGGCTGCAAGGTCGTCTCCGGCAAGGGCGACGGGGCGTCGTACGAGTTCACACCCGAGCAGGCCGTGAACGCCGCCACGATCACCGCCGTGGGGACCGCGCGCGGTCTGCCCGAGCGGGCCGTGACCATCGCGCTGGCGACCGCGCTCCAGGAGTCCGCCCTGCGCAACATCACCCACGGCGACCGGGACTCCCTCGGCCTGTTCCAGCAGCGGCCCTCGCAGGGCTGGGGCACGCCGAAGGAGATCATGGATCCGACGTACTCGGCCGGTGAGTTCTACGACCACCTGGTCAAGGTGCCCGGCTACACCCGGCTGCCGCTCACCGTCGCCGCGCAGCGCGTGCAGCGCAGCGGCTTCCCGCAGGCCTACGCCAAGCACGAGCCGGACGCCGCGCTGCTGGCCGCGGCCCTCACCGGACAGTCCGCGGCCACGCTGACCTGCGAGGGCCGCCCGGCCGCGACCAGGGCCTCGGGCCCCGACGGGGTGCGTGCCGCGCTCGTGCGGGACTTCGGACGGGATGTGCTGGAGCCGGCCGGTGCCGCGGTGGGGGGATCCTCGGCGGCCACGCCGACGCCCTCCGCGAGCGCGGCGGACAACTCCGGCGGGCGCACCGTCACGCTCCCGGTGAGCGACGACACGTCCTCCGCGGGAGGGCGGAGCCTGGACCAGCGCGGCTGGCAGCTGGCGCACTGGGCCGTGGCCAACGCCTCCGAGCTGCACATCGCCCGGGTCACGTACGCGGGGCGGGAGTGGGTGGCCGGGAACACCGCGAGCCAGTGGCGGGAGCCCTCGGCGAAGGGCACCGCGGGCGCGGAACGGGACGCGGACGCGGTCCGTATCGTCACGATGCGCTAGCTCGCGCAGGAGTGCGGGGAGTCACTCAGAAGGGTTACCCGTATGGTCCGGCGGCGAGGGTGGGCGCGGGTTTTCGCACCCTCAGCCGGGCCACCGCGAGACCCTTGGGAACACAGGGCTGGAAGGATTCCGCGGGGGTTTCGGCAGAGGCCTGTTTGACCGGTTTTATCCGCAGCCGATAATGCGACGCATTACCAACTCTTTACGTTGCGCCGCCGCAACCTTCGCGGGCTTCGAGCGGTAGTCACTGCGTCCGAGCCGGGGTGATCCACAGCCAGTCGATCAACTGCCGGACCTGGTCGGACACTTCACGAAGCTCACTGTTCTCTCCCGTCGAAGGAGCACCATGTCCCTCCCCCTGACCCGCCGGATCGCCCGTGCCGCGCTGATCGTCGCTGCGGGAGCGGCTGCCGGGGTCGGTGCGGCCGGCTCCGCCAGCGCGGCCCCCGAGCTGCCCGCCACCCCGAACC
>NZ_POUC01000315.1 GCF_002891435.1 Streptomyces cahuitamycinicus | reverse complement strand
GCAAGGTGACAGCGATGACGCATTTCCTCGACCGCCTTCCCTTCGAATGGAGCGCCCCGGGAGCCCAGGAACTCCAGGAACTGCTCGTCTCCGTCTACGACGAGCCGATGGCCGTGAAGGCCATGGCGAAGAAGGCGGGCGTCGTGACCTGGGACGTGGACTGGCGGCAGCCGGTGTACGGCGTCTGGTTCGACCTCATCCCCGCCGCCCGCAACCAGGGCAAACTGAGGACACTGCTCTCAGCGATCGAGAGCGGGCCGGATCTCGCGGTGGCGGAGCGTCTGAAGGAACTGATCGGCGACAGGCCGGTTCTCGAGGCACCCGCGCCGGATCCCCCGCCGGGCACCTGGAAGGACTTCTCCGACCCGGACCCCCTGGAACGGCGGATCTTCAGCACCAACACCTTCCAGGACGTGGCGTTCCTGCGCCGGGGAACCGAGCAGGCAACGGCGGTGTGCCGACTGCTGGTCACCGACGACCGCGGCCGCCGCTACCACGGCACGGCGTTCCGGGTGAGCCCGGATCTGCTGTTGACCAACCATCACGTCCTGTTCGGCGGCGGCGTCCGCCCGGAACGGGTGGAGGCGTGGTTCGGCTACGAACAGGACCTCGACGGCCGCGACCTGGAGCACGTGAGCGTCGCCTGCGATCCCGGTTCCGTGGTCGGTGACGAGACGGACGACTGGGCCGTCATCAAGGCGGTCGGGCCGCTGCCCGACGAGGCGGTCGTGATCGAGTTGCCCGAGCGGGTCACCCTGGAGGTGGGCGACCGCGTCTACATCGTCCAGCACCCGAACGGCGGAGTGAAGAAACTCGCCGCGCGGCACAACGTCGTTCGCCACGTGGACGACGAGATGGTGCAGTACTGGACCGACACGGACCGGGGATCGTCGGGCTCGCCCGTCTTCGACGAGCGGTGGCGGCTCGTCGCCCTGCACCGCCGCTGGGCCCGGATCGGCCCGCTCAGCGCACAGGCGGAGTACCGCAATGAGGGCGTCAGGATCGAGCGGGTCGCAGCGGGCATGGCGAACGCGGGGCTGAGGTGACGCAGTGGCGCTCCTGCTCGACCAGACCGTCTTCGCGTTCGACGACGCGCAAGCCCGCGAACTCCTGGACGTGCTGCTGAAGGTCCACGACAGAGAGACTTCCGTCCGGCAGTTCGTCGCGGCCGTCGGTCTTCTCCCCGCAGCCGTCGAATGGCGAGGACCCCTGACCGACATCTGGCCGCGCGTGCTGGAACACGCGGCCTCCGCACGCAAGTTGCGGGCACTGATCCGAGTCGTCGCGCAGCATCCCAGCAGTGCCGAGTACGACATCTTCAAGGTGCTCCTGTCCCAGGAACCGCCCGCGGGGGAGGCCGACCCCTGCGCGGCGCTGCTGGTGGGCGGCGGACGGACGAGGGCGTTCATCAACCGGAGCGAACTGCGTGCGACGCTGCGCGAGATGCTCGACGCCCCCGGCGGCCGGGTACTGATCGTCGACGGTGACCGCAGGTGTGGCAAGACCTGGACCTGGTTCCTGCTCTGCCACGTCCTCGGCAATCGCAAAATCACCCCGTACAAGATCGATCTGTCCGCGTACGTGCCGCCCGTCGAGGTGAGTGACATCGCCGCCGCGCTCACCGACCAGCTCGGCTGGGACCTGGGCCACGGTGACCCCTTCGCATCCGAAGCCACCCACGTCAGACGGCTGGTGAACGTGGCGAAGCGGCACATGCGCGCCCTGAACGAGGACCACTGGCTCGTCTTCGACGGCATGATCGGGACGGCGCTGACCCCAGCGGCCCTGCGGATGGTGGAGGGCCTCGCGGAAGCGGTGGTCGAGGGGGAGACCGGCGACCGTCTGAACATGGTCCTCATCGCCTACGACGGACGGCTCCAGCCGTCCGCAGATCCGTATGTGTGGCGCGCGCACCTGGGCCCGATCGGTGTGGAACACCTCCATGAGTTCTTCTGCTCGATCGCGGCGAGCGCCGGAGCGCGGATCGACCCGACCGTCGCCGATCTCCTCGTGAAGGAGGTGCTGCGCGAGGCCACCGGCGGCGATCACGACCCCGGCCTGCCCCTGCCTCTCGAACGGATCTCCCATGTGGCCGCGCTCCGCGGCCGGCAGCTCTACCAGATGTACGGAGGAACAGGTGGCTGAGTCCTCACCCTGGAAGCAGGTCACCGAGGCCGACGTCCTGAACCTGCTGCGCTCGGCCCCCTCCACCGGTGCCCTGTCCGGCGCCGATGACGTGGAACCGCAGCGGTGGGCGCTGCGGGAGAAGACGGCGCTGGTGAGCGCCTTCGACGCGGCCGAGCTGGAGGAAGACGAGCCTGACGACACCGCGGCGGGAACGACCGTGCGGGAGTTCCTCTCGCACGACTGTGAGCGGGTAGGCACCCGTCAGGGCCGACGCTGGCGACTGCTTCCGGCCGTGCGCACAGCTGCGTTGGAGCGACTGGGCACCCCTGACCGCCTGCTGGCGGCTCTGCGCTCCGGGGCCGGGGCTGGGCAGGACACCGCGCGGGACTGCGCGGAACGGCTCCTGACGGGCATCGCGCGGCCGCTCGACGAGCTGCGTCTGGAAGAGCTCCACGCCGCCCTCACCGTCGTCGGCTGGCTCGACGACGCGCCGCGCGCCCGCGCCGCTCTGGCCGAACGATCCCTCACCCTGCCCGGCACACAGGACATCAGCCGGCACATCGAACTGGCGAGACTTTTCCAGCCGTTGGACGCATTGGCCGATGCCACCTTCTGCGGGCGCGAGCATGAACTCGAGGAACTGGCCCGGCATGTCCGCACCGGCGCGGCCGGCCCACCGGGACGGCCCCCCTGGCTGCTGATCCACGGCCCCGGCGGCGTGGGCAAGTCCACCCTCGTCGCCCGTTTCGTGCTGGACAGCGTCACGCGGGCCCGGCCGTCGCACGGGCGGCTCTACGCGTATCTCGCACTCGATCGCACCGATCTGGTGCCGGAGCAGCCGCTCACGGTGCTGGGCGAGATGCTGCGGCAGCTGCGGATACTGGCACCCGCACTCGACGGGCCCGCGGTGCCCGAGCTTCAGAGAGCCGTGCGCACCACCCTGCAGGCGGACAGCAGGGCGGAGAGCGAGCTGCGGGGGACCAAGGGCCCGAGAACGGGACGCCGGAGCGACGAGACGGCCCTCGTCGCCCGGTTCGCCAAGCTGGTGGCAGGGGCTCTGCAACCCGGAAACCAGCCGGTCCTGCTGGTTCTGGACACCTTCGAACAGGCCCAGCGGAAGGGGGCGTTCGCCCTGGCCCGGCTGTTGGACTTCCTCGACGTCCTGCAGGACGCGTGTCCGTGGTTGCGGATCATCGCCGCGGGCCGTGCACCGGTCGATGACGGACGGTTCGCGCACGTGCCGCTGGAGGGCTTCGATCCCGCCACCGCGGAGAGCTACGTGCGCCGGCTGCTGCCCGGCGGTGGCCGGGAGTACGAGGCCGCTCTGCGGACCGTCATCCGGACGGTCGGATCCGACCCGCTCAGTCTGAAACTGGCCGCCGACCTCTTCCGCAGGGAGGGGCCACAAGCTCTGCGTGACGCGTCGCTGCGCCGCCAAGTGCAGCTGCGACTCCAGCCGGAGGAGCGCCAGGGCGTCCTCTACCGGCGCATCCTCGACCACCTGGAGGATCCGGGGTTGCGACGCATCGCCAGCCCCGGGCTCACCGTCCGCCGTGTCACCCCGGACGTCATCCGCTACGTGCTGGCCGGACCGTGCGGTCTGGGGGAGGTCGACGAGCGACGCGCCCGAACCCTGTTCTGGCGGCTCCGGGACGAGGCGGCTCTGGTCGAGGAGGCACCGGGGCGGGAGGCCGTCGTCCACCGCGCCGATGTGCGCCGCGTGATGCTGCCGATGCTGAGAGGCGAGGGGCACGCCCTCGTCCGACGCATTCACCGCAAGGCGGTCGCCTACTACGCGGACCTGGCCGAGCAAGACCCCGTCAACGCCGTCGAGCACCGGGCGGAGGAGCTCTACCACCGGCTGTGCCTGGGGCATTCGGCCAAGACACTGGATCGCCGGTGGCTGAGCGAAGCCGGCCCGCTGCTCGACTCCGCCCTCGAAGAACTGCCCGTGCGCGGCCGGATCTACGTCTCCGAGCGGCTCGGCATCACCGTCGCCCCCGGCCTGCTGCGCCAGGCGGACGACGAGACCTGGGCACGGCAGGCGCTACGCGCCGGCACCGCATGTCTGGCCGACGGCAGGGCCGAGGAGACCCTGCTCCTGTTGGACGAACGTCCGGACCACGTGGTTCAGGACGTCGAGCTGGCCGCGCTGCGCATCCGTGCGCTGGCCGCGCTGGGCCGGATGGTGGAGGCGCGCGAGCTGGTCGAGCCGGTGCTCGAACTGGCCTCCCGTCTCTCCGACGCCCGGAGCTTCGTGGAGATCGCCGTGAGTGGCGCCCGTATCGACGAGGACCTCGGACACTTCGAGGCCGCGCGGGCTCTGTTGCGCCAGGCACGCCGGGCGGCCGAGCCCCTCGGGCTCGGGGAGGAGCTCCCACTGAGCGTCGCGGTGGCCGAACTGCGCCTGTACCGCCGGGGGGACCGCGCGGACACCGTGGAAGCGCGGCGGCTGCGCGAAGAGGTGGTGGAGCGCGTCTCCCGACTCGGCCCACGTGAGCGGGCCCGGCACCCAGCGCTCGTCCGTGAACTCGCCGCGGAGGTGGGCGACCATGTGCCGGAGCTGGTGTCACAGGCCGCCCGTCTGCTCGGAGTCGATGTCCAGGGCGTTGCCGGACAGATCCTGCGGACGTCGCTCAGCGACGACGACGTACGAGACCTCGCCGAGGCGACACGGGCGGCGAAGCGGAAACCGGCTGCCCGGGGGGAGGACGACGCCGAGGCGGAAACCCGGCAGGAGGAGAACCCCTCGACCTGGCTGGCCGTCCACAACAGCACCGTCCGTGGTGAGGTCGTCGGCGACTACATCGACAGCCGCGCCGAGCGGCAACCGTCCTGGATCCACTCCCTCGTCAACACCTATCAGTACGAGGTCGACCAGACTTCGTACACCAGGAGCAGCACCGGCAGCCGACCCGGCTCGGCGATCCCGGTGCCCGCGGCCGGCTTGGACGCGGTGGTCGTGGTTCCCGGATTCATGGGCAGCGTTCTGGAGGACACCGAGACCGGCAGGCGTCTGTGGGGACACGAGTCCCGGACGGGCCTGATCGAAGCATGGTGGCGGAACGGAGTCCAGGCCCTTGAGTTCACGGCGGACGAACGCGCAGGCGACCTCCGGCGGGTCCGTCCCGTCGGTCTCCTGCGTACGCCCGCCTGGGCGCCCCTGCTCGGCGGCCTGGAGCCCTACGTCCGCCTGCTGCGGACCGTCAGGAACTCCGTCGCCCACCCCGATGCCGTACTGGAGTTTCCCTACGACTGGCGCCTGTCCGCCGCACACAACGCGGCCCTCCTGACGCGGGCGGCCACCCGCCACCTGGAGCGCTGGCGAGCCCATCCGGAGGTCGCCCGGACCGGCGGCAGAGCAGGGCACGGGCCACAGGAACCCCGGCTGGTGTTCGTCGCCCACTCCACGGGTGGACTCGTCGTCCGCGCGGCGATGGCCCGTGGCCTCGCCGAGGTCACTCGGCAGCTCCTGTGCCTGGGGACGCCCTTCCACGGTGTCCCCAAAGCCCTGGAGGCGCTGGGTCCCTACCAAAACTCCGGCCCGGGGGCGGTGCCTTCGCTGCGGATGGGGCAGGTCATGCGGACCCTCCCCGGCTTCTACGACCTGCTGCCCGACCAGCGTTGCGTCGAGCACCGGGACGGGGAGGTGCGGCGCCTTGAGCTCGACGACATCGCATGGCTGGGCGGTGACACAGCCCTTGCCGGGGATGCGATGCGCACCCGCCACGACTCGGACGCGGCTTCTCCGGCCTCACCTGTCCGGGCCGTGGTGGGCAGCGGTCAGCCCACGGTGCAGGGCGTCCACCTCAGGGCCGACGGTGCGGTCCACCCACTGCTGAGCTCGGTGCGGATGCACAACGACGGGGAGCCCCTACGAGATCGGCACGGCAACCTCAGCCGGTGGGACTTCGGCGGTGACGGTGTGGTGCCCTGCCTGTCCGCGAGCTCGCCGACGCGAGCGGACGTCTTCGTCCCTGTCCAGTACGGCGCGTTGACGACGCACCGCACTGTTCTGGACTGGGTGAGGGCCATGTTGCTGCAAGAGCACGTGACCGAGGCCGACCCCGGCCCGTCCGGACGCGGCTTTACGCGAGCCCTGCCGGACGACGGGGGCATCGGGCTGCCCTCGTCCGACCGGTACGAGCTTTCCCTGTTTCTGCCCGACGTCGTGGAGGCGGGGCGTCGCTGCAGCGTCCAGGTGCGCGGTGCCAGGTCCCAGGCTCGTGTCCGGTGCAGCCCGGTCGACGGCTCCCTTCAGTCGGTCGCCGTCGTGGCACGGCAGTACGACGACGGGGATGTCGTCGCCGAGGTGATCTTTCCGGCGCCGGGGCTGTACCGGGTCGAGGTGGAGGAGGGCACCCGGTCCGCAAGCCGGGTCGTCCTCGCCGTGGACTCGCAGGACAGCGACTGACCGCAATTCCCTTTCGGTGTAGGTGATGCGGCGGGAGGAACCGAGTCGGTACCCTCGTCCCTCTCGCCACTCGACCGACCCCGGACAGCAGGAGCGCGTCCTGGACGATCGTGCGCCGTCGGCCGCCGCCCAGGCCGTCCATGCGCTGCTCACCGAGACGTTCGACGGCCCCCTTCCGTTCCTCGCCGCCGTCGAGCGACGGCCGGAGCTCCTGACCGAGGAGGCCGAGGCGGTGCTCGACCGGCTCGTCGCGGGCGCGGTGGCACGGGAGCGGAGCGATCCGGAGCACGGCCGTGTGCGGCTGGAGCTCGAACGCGTACGCAGAACTCTGCGGGACTGCCGTGCCCACGGCGTCGCCGAGGTGCGCGCTCAGGTGGCCGGGCTGGACCCGGCGAGCCAGGATATGCGGACCGTGCTGGAGCGGGCGGGGCTGCGGGATCCGGCGGAGCTAAGGACCGACCCGGCCATGATCGCCTGGCGGGAGGCGGCCGTCCTGCAGGCGCTGGGACGCACCGAGGAGGCGGTCGCTCATCTTCAGCGCGCGGCCCGGGCGCTGCGTGAGCGACATGCGTACGGGATGGAGGGCGAGGTCGAACTCGAGTTGTGGGAGCTGGTGCGGGGCGACCGTGCCACCGGTGACCTCGGCGCGGCCCTGCGCCACGCGGAGTTGGCGGAGGCCGCGTTCCGGAAGGCGGGCTCCGCAGACGGATTGTGCCGGGCACTCGCCGTCCTGGCCCTCGACGCGGACTTGCCGGTCGCCCGGGTCGAGGGGAGGTCCGAGTTCTATCTGGACCGGCTGGCCGAGGTGGACGCCGACTACGGAGCCTGGTTCCGTTCCTATGTCCGCGGCGCCAGGCTCCTGTGGTCCGCCTCCGCAGAGGCGGCCGAGGCACTGCGCTGGTGCATGGATTCCGTGCACCTGCTCGGTGACGATGCCGGGACACAGGCGCACTGGCGCAGCGAGTGTGCCCGGAAGCTGGCTGCCGTCGACCCGAGCGCACCGGTCGCCGACGCGTCGCCCACGAGCGCCAACGACCAGTTCCTCGCCGCACTGCGCGAGCTCGACGCGCAAGCCGGTGACGATGTCGTGGCCGCCCGACTGCACCGGGCCGTCCGCGTCGCCGAGGAGGACCGGCGCCACATCCGCTCGGCCGCGACGCAACGCAGCCGGTCCTCGACACTGGGCGCGATCTATCTCGCGGCCGCGGAGAGCGCCCAACGTGCCGGACGCCCGGTCGAGGCCCTCGACACCCTGGAGCGCAACACCAGCCGCAGCTTGCTCGGGCTGCTGACGCTGAACAGGCTCTGGGCCGACGCCGAGACGCCGCCCACATCGATGTCGACACCGTGCAAACAGCAGGCGGTCCGCTATCTCACCCGATCCGCTGCCGACGCGGGGACGGGCGGGTCGCAACGGCAGCTGGAGACAGCGCTGCTTCGGCTGCGCAGGGCGCTGTCGGACGACGACGAGTACGTCCTCACGACGGCTCTGCCGCCCTACCCCCGATTCGGAACGGCCTCGGTGGCCGCGCTGGCCGAGCGCCTCCTACCGGACGACATCGTCCTCGTGTACGCGCCGATCGGCCAGATCTACGGCATCACTCGCGACGGGGCCGGCAACGTCGCGGCCTACGACGTCCGGGCCACGGCGCGCCTCTGCACCGACTACCACCGGCTCGTGACGTCCCCGGACGAACTGCCGGCACCGGTCGACTTCGCGGTGTCCGCCGAGTCGGGCAGTGTCACGGACGGCGCGGTGCTGCACCTGACCGACCGGTTGTGGGTGAGCGTCGCGCATGCCGGTACCGGCGGGGCGACCGTCTATGCCAACGTCCTCGATGTGGGAGTCGCGGGCCGCATCACCGTCCTGAACCAGGCGGAGCCTGCCGGGATCACGCTCGACCCGGCAGAACGGCGCGCTCTGGGCGAGGAGCCCGGGGGCCACGGTCCGGGTATGCCCTTCCTGTGGCCGGCGGGTGTGCCCGTCGAATCCGCGCGCTACGAGACCCTGATCGCGGTCTTCTCCGACTCCCCGCAGGACCTGCGGGGGCTCACCCGCGCAGGAGTCGGTGCCCGCGGCGGTTCACCGGTGTCCGAGGCACTCGCCCGCCTTGTCAGGACCGGAACCCGCGAGATCGGCGGACGGCTCGGATCCGTCCGGTACGCGATCCGGCGGGTCACCTTTCTTCTGTGCCCGTGCGGCCCGGCCTGTTCCCGTACAGCGGAGCACCAGCGGGCTTCTTCGGTCGATGCCGCCCGTGGTCGCGGCCAGAACCTGTCCGCAAGCCCCGCTACCGTGCCTCACATGACGAACACCAAGCGGAGCGTCACCGGCACGGCACCCCTGCTCGGCACGCGTGCCCTGAACCGCGCGACCCTCGACCGCCAGCTGCTCCTGCGCCCCGCCCGGCTGTCCGTCGCGGCGGCCGTCGAGCATCTGCTCGGGCTCCAGGCGCAGAACGTCAAGCCGACGTACTACGCGCTCGCCGCGCGTCTCGACGGGTTCACCCCCGAGGCGCTGTCCCGGCTGATGGCGGACCGCGAGGCCGTCCGGATCGTCACGATGCGCTCCACCATCCACACCCACACCGCGGACGACTGCCTCACCCTGCGGCCGCTGGTGCAGCCCGCCCGGGACCGGGAGCTCGTCACCTTCCGCAAGGGACTCGCCGGAGTCGACCTGGACCGGCTCACCGGGCTGGCCCGTGACCTCGTGGAGGCCGAGCCCCGCACCATGGGGCAGCTGCGCGAGGCACTGCTCCGGGAATGGCCCGACGCCGATCCGCAGGCCCTGGCCGTCGCGGCCCGCTGCCGCCTCCCGCTCGTGCAGGTGACGCCGCGCGGACTGTGGGGGCAGAGCGGGCAGGTCAGGCTCACGACCGCCGAGCACTGGCTCGGCCGGCCCACGCGACCGGCCGCCACGCCCGACGCGACCGTCCTGCGCTACCTCGCCGCCTTCGGCCCGGCCTCCGTGCGGGACATGCAGGCCTGGGCCGGAATGACCCGGCTGCGCGACGCCTTCGAACGCCTCCGCCCACAGCTCGTGACCTTCCGGGACGAGCTGTCTCTTATACCCATCT
>NZ_POUC01000314.1 GCF_002891435.1 Streptomyces cahuitamycinicus | reverse complement strand
GTAGCCGCCGGGGCGTCCGCCCTGGGGGGCGGCGGGCGCGGCGGCGGCGCCGCCTCCCGGGCCGCCCTGCTGGCTGCTGGAGGAGGCGAGCGTACGGCTGCGCACCCGGTACAGGCCGGTGTCGAGGTCGTCCGCCTTCTCCAGGTGCACCTTGATGGGGCCCATGAAGGTGTAGCGCTGCTGCTTGGCGTAGTCGCGCACCATGCCGGCGAGCTCGTCGCCGAGCTGGCCGGAGTAGGGGCTGAGGCGCTCGAAGTCCGGTGTGCTCAGTTCGACGATGAAGTCGTTGGGCACGACCGTGCGGTCGCGGTTCCAGATGGTGGCGTTGTTGTCGCACTCACGCTGGAGCGCTCCGGCGATCTCCACGGGCTGGACCTCGGACTTGAACACCTTGGCGAAGGTGCCGTTGACCAGACCTTCGAGACGCTGCTCGAATTTCTTCAGGACTCCCATGGGGCACCTCCTCCGTCGCTGCCGTCCTGTGTACTGCCCTGCGGGCCGCTTGCCTGGTACTGCTTACTGATCGTATCCACGCGCCGCTCGATCGGCTGGTTCCCCCTGTCAGCACCGCCGACGGGTGTCGACGAAGGACGAAGTTCCCTGTGGAGCTCTCCTTCGAACTCTCCTCCGGTGCTACTGCTGCGCGTAACCGCCTCGTGTATGCCTGACAAGGATCGTAGAGGCGGTGGAAGACCAGTGTCCCGCACCAGACTGTGGACCCGGGACCCCTCCTGCCGAGACGGCCGGTACCGGTACGAGGTTGATACGTGAACCGGTACGCCTTGAAACGTGGCAGGGACATCGATGGCTCGGCGAGGTCTCTGCCTGCGGGGATAAGGGATGTGAACCCACCCCTTCCAGCGTGCTAATGTTCTGGGTGTCGGACGGCGCCGACCCCAAGGGGAAGACGCCCAGGACACACCCAATGCGCGGGTGGCGGAATAGGCAGACGCGCTGGATTCAGGTTCCAGTGCCCGCAAGGGCGTGGGGGTTCAACTCCCCCCTCGCGCACCACGGAGCACCGACGAAAGTGCTCTAGCTGCACCGACGGAATGGGCGGCATCGTGATGACGATGCCGCCCATTCCTGTTTCTGCGGTGTGATGTCTGTCTCTGGGCACGGTGAAGCGGACCGTCGGTGGCCTATGGGCCGGCGGCGGTCCGCGTCTGTATGTGGATCTTGCTTGAGTGGCTCTCGGGGCGCGCTCTGTGAGGAAGGTCTCAGCGCTGCGTGATGTGGCCCTTGGGGGTCCACGTGCCCAGGGGCTTGGTCCTGCGGCGGCGAGTGGGCCGTCGGCGGGGCCGTTCGCCGCCCAGGGCGATGGCGTCGGCCCAGGAAGCGAGTTTGCGGCGGTTGGCGTGGGCGAGCTGGAAGGCCAGGAGGAGGGTCTGGGCCGCGATGCCGCGGATGCGGCGGGTGCCGGCGTCTTCGAGGCGTTCCTGGAGGCGGTCCTTGGCGAAGCCGTTGATGCCTTCGACGCTGTTGCGGAGCCGGAAGTAGACCCGTTGCCAGGCTTCGGAGCCGTACTGGAGCGGCTGCCAGAGGTTGGCGCCGGCTTCCGGGGGGACGGTGACGGTGCGCTGGACGCAGCAGGGCGGTGAGCCGGCCGGCTTCGGGGCGGGGTCGACGAGTGGCAGGTGGATGCCGCGGCCGAGCGTGCGGGGCTTGAGGGGGCACTGCGCGCGGTTGGCCTCTGCCGGGCACATCACGCGGCGGTGACCTTCGGCGTCGGGGCGTTGTTTGGGCATGAACACGTAGTTCGTGCGGGCGCGGATGCGGTCGATCCAGGTCTGCTTGTCGATTTTCTTGGCCAGGAGGTCCTTGGTGGCGTCCTTGAGGGGCTGGGGCATGGACGGGCAGTACCAGTTGCCCTCGACGAGTTCGGCTCCCGCGAAGCCGGTCTGGACGCCGAGTTGGTCGGAGGCGTAGTCGTAGACGGGCTCGTAGCCCATGGCCCGGATGGGGAGCTGGAAGTTCTCCGGTTTCTGGCCGTTGTAGGCGCGGTCACCGGCCAGGTAGCCACGGGGGAAGCGGTTGTCGACGTGCTGGAGGGCCTCGACGGCGACCTGGCCGGGGCGGTGGCTTGGCTTGTCCACGGAGAAGGCCACGATCAGGGCGGGCACCACGTCGGGATTGGCGGAACCGTCGGGCAACGGGGCGCCGTGGCGCTCGGGGTCGCGGGCGACGACGAGGGAGGCGTCGTAGCCGAAGAGTCGCTTCTTGATCCTCTCGGTCTTCTTCTCGCCGTTGGTCCTCTGCCTGCCGCCGGCAGCCTCGATCGGGGTCAGACCGTCCAGGGCGAGGGGGTCTTGGTGGCGGGTGGTGCGGACGTACCAGCTGGCGTCGGGATCGGTGGAGGTGACGGGGCTGTGGGAAGGCAGACCTTTGGCGTAGGTGCCGATGGCGGTGGCGTCGAGGCTGACCGAGCCGTCCCAGCGCTCTTCCAGCAGGGGCAGGGCCTCGCGCAGGGACATGCCGAGGATCATGTTGGACACGCGCAGCAGGCGGGCACGCTTGTGGGTGAGTGCTTCCGGGTCGGCCCTGGTCAGGACTTTTTCGGCGTGGCGGCGGGCCAGGCGGTGGTTCTTCGGCAGCGGGGACGGGTCGATGGCCTCGAGGATGCTGTGCAGGCGGCGGCGGACCACGGCGTAGGCCGCTTCGAATCCGCGGTCGTGGTCGGGGTAGCGGTGCAGGCCGAGCTGTTCGCGCATCGCGCCGGAGAGGGAGAAATACAGCAGGTTGGTGACAGTGGTGAATGTGACGACTCCGCTGTTGCGCTGGGCGGCCAGGGCCATGCCGACCAGCAGGGCTTCCACTGAGAGCGTGCAGCGGCGGCCCTTGGTGCGGGCGATGAGCGGTTCGATCTCCTCGACGAGACCGGAGGCGGCCACCTCGTCGTAGACACGGCGGACTTCCTGATCGGGGATGACGGGGCGCTGGGCACGCAGACGGGTGATGAGGGCGTGGCGGGCGAGGCGGCGGTTCACCTGTCAGAACTCCTTCAGCGCGGCGGCGGCCTGTTGGGGCGTGACGTTTCGGACGTGGGGGAGGATCCGGTCGATGGAGCGCAGGGTGGTCAGGCCGGCGGCGGCCATCAGGGTGGGCAGGTGCATGCGGGCCTCGACGGCGTCGACGAGCCAGGTGGCGCGGGTCCGGCCCATGACCAGGCGCGGTGTGCCGGGCGGTTCCTTGGCGCGGGCGAGGAAGTTGGTGACGGTGTTGGTGCCGCGTGCGTGGCTGCTCGGCCGGAAGAGGTAGCGGGCCTGACCGGGCCTGTCGGCCCACTCCGCGGCCTCTGTCAGGACGTCGGCCCAGGCGGTACGGCACAGCACCACGCGGCCGCGGGCACCGCGGACGGCCACGGCCACGGCTCCGTTGGAGGCTTCCCGGACGTCATGGGTGCGCAGCGGGATGACCTCGGGTGAGTCCAGAGCGCAGCCGAAGCCGAGGGAGAGCAGGGTCAGCAGGCCGTAGCGCAGCTCTTCGGTCGGCTGAGCGCGCGCGGATGCGTACAGCTGGGCCTGCTCGGAACGGCTGTAGGGGCGCGAGGAGTCCGAGCCGGAGTAGGCGGCCGGCTCGCCGGTGACCAGGTCCGGGCCGAGCAGGGCGCGGCGGAGGTTGTTCAGGCGGCAGCGGCGGTTGGAGCGCGAGGCGTCACCCAGGTGCAGGCAGCCGGTGGCCAGGTACCACTCGATCGCCTCTTGGGTCAGCAGGTGCTCGGCCTTGGTCGGGCGCCCGCAGGCGTCGGCATACGCGGCGGCGTGGGCGAGCGCGCCGAGCCAGTCGCGGGCCTGCTTGGGAGTGGCCGGCTTGGCCTGGGCCACGGCGCGGCGGCAGTCGGCCCCGATGCGCTCCCAGACAGGGCTCGGAAGGGCGGGCCGGTACTGCTCGATCGCGTCCACCGTGACTCTCCACCAGGAAAGGACCCCGGGAGGGGTGCTGTTCCAATAGCATGCAGTGGAGGTGGCGGATGCTGTCATGCCTGGAGGTCCGTATGGGCGACACTCTTCGACGTGCCCCAGGGAGACAAGCGACGCCTCAAGCCGTTCGAGTACGTTGTCGAGGGCATCTGGCCGCACGCCGTGCTCGATGACCACCACGGGGCCCGAGTGGCGCAGGAAGTGGCCGCGCGGCTGCGTCGGCTGATGGACGCCAGGGGATGGTCGGTCGCCGAGGCGTCCCGGCGCAGCGGGGTGTCACGGATGACGATCGCGCAGGTGCTGGACGGGGCGGTGTGGTGCGACCTGCTGACGATCGCGAACCTGGAGAAGGCGCTGGAAGCGGACCTGTGGCCCGGCCGTGAGCCGGGAAATCCTCCGCAATGAATTCGCATGGGCATTCGGCTTTCCGAAAGAGGGCAGGGGAAATTGGCCGAATGCCGGACACGCCCGGGCGGATCCGGGTAATGTCGGAGACGGCCTGTACAGGGTCATGACCGTCGCCGCGGACCCAGGTGCAACTGGGTCCTTCAAGCGGCGGCGGTCTTTTTACGGCTGTGATGTCTGCAGGGCAGGGAGATGAGTCAGGCGAATCTCCAGTTCATGCGCGGGCGGTAGTAGACGTGCCGGTCGTCCTCTCGGCTGATGCGCTCCAGAGCGCCGCACACGACGAGGGCCCGCAGGCAGTTACGGAGGCTCTTCCTCTCCCGGGGATCCGCGGGAATACCCAGCACCTGGGCCAGATCGCCGCTGCCCCAGGGAAGGTCAGGGCGGGAGGCGATGACGGTCAGGACCTCCTGCTGCTTCTTGCTGCGGATGATCACCTCGGCCGGCCGAGGGGACTCCGGCTCTGCCGTGACCCGCATGCTGTCCTCGGCTGCCGTCTGCGGCTCCTGGTCGGGGGCCGGCGGGCTGGGTACCACACGCAGTGTGACTTGCGGGCCCGGCTGACCGGGGACGATGCCGTGTTTCTGGGCGTGTGCACGCATCGCCCGCAGCCGCGGACCGACCCCCTGCAGGCTCCGCGCCTCCTCGCGCAGAGCGACCATCGCGTCACGCTTTTCATTCACCTCGCGCAGTGCCGTGCTCAGCTGGTCGATGGTCGTGTCGCACTCAGCGATGAGGGTGTCGTACTGACGGACCACGTGCTCCGCTTCGTCCGCGGAGTCACTCGGGTGACTGGCAAACGTCTCCTGGTACGTCATGTGGACCAAGGTAGGGCGAATGCGAGTTGGTTGTCTGCGCTTCGGCTGGCGAGATAGCCAAGTTGACGAAAGTAAGCCTTGCGGCGAGGCTTTTCCTCGGCAACACGTTCGCTGTTCGCTTTCTTGTCTGGCTGATGTGAGGCTGTCGGGTTCCATGTATCTGGCCCGGATCGGCAGATGAAGCCTCGTTGCCCTCACGAAGTTGGCCCGGCGACCACAGATATTCCGGTGAGGCTGATTTCCTCAGCCAGCTGCGGTGGAGGCTTTGTCACAGCGTGGAAGCTGCAGCCCGGCCAGGAGCGGCGCGGTCAGTTTTTCGGAGCCGTCCTTGATGACCCGGACAGCCGCGCTGCGCAGCAGGAACGCCAGTCGGCCCGCATTGCCTCCCGTGCGCTCGTGAAGAAGATCGGCCAGGCCGGGCAGTGTGCCGTCGGCATGCGCGCGCAGGCGCAGCGCTGCTTCGGCTGCGGAGAGGACCTGCTGCCAGTCTTCGCCGAGTGGCATGTCGGACAGGTGCACAGGCACCAGTCGGCGGTGCGGGGCGTTGGTTGCCCTGGCAGCAAGGTAGTCGGGGTCGCCGATGCCGGCGAAGACGAACGTCGCCGGGAGCCGGTCACATAGATAGTCCACGACATCGGCCACGGTCGACGCGGACCAGCCCGGGCTGTGCAGGTGGTGGGCCTCGTCGATGAGGACGAGCGCAGTGCCGGCGTCCGCCATGGCCGTGGCCACGCGGTCTGTCAGCGCGGCGGTGGTGGGCGATCCCCGCAGGGTCACGCCGAGGGACCGGGCCAGCTCGACCAGCAGCAGGCGGGGCGATGTCGCCGGCGGCAGCCGCACGTAGAGCCCCGCCGTAGCCGTCCCAGCCGTCGGCTCGTCGCCCTGCCGGTCGTGTGGTGCGGTGCAACTCCGCCAGGACTCCAGCATGGCGGTGGTCTTGCCGGTGCCGGACGGGCCGTGCAGCAGCAGGCCGTAACGGGCTCCGTCCGCATGCTGGTTGAGGAGCCGCACGTCTTCGATCCGGTCCACGGCAAAGCTGACTTCAGGCACGCTGAGCGGGAGTCGAGCGTGATAGGCCAGGCGCACGTCAGGCGCCTCATGCGCATGGATCTGCTGAACCACGGGCAGACGCGGCACGCCGGTCCGCTCGACGACTCCTCTTGCCGCGGCCGGTCCAGATGCCTGGACGAAGGTGGCAGCGCCCACGGGGCTGCTGGCCATCGCGGGAGCCGCATTGCCGCAGGTGCTGGGCTGCTTCTCGGTGCGGGTAGAGGGAATGGAAGGGCGGGCAGGGGGTCGGATACGGGATGGTGCGGCAGGGACCACGAGCCACTCGTCCTCGTCGGCCCGAAGCCACACCTGCCGTAGGTCGTATGGATCCCAGCGCACCTGCAACGGCTGGCGACCGCCGTGCGGCGACACCAGGCGACGCATCAGATGCAGCGCCGGCGCATCGTAGAAGTGCCCGCCCAAACGCACTCCGCCGGGACCGACCACCCTCCAGCAGGAATTGAGGAGATGCCGGAATTCCTCTGGCGGTATGGGAGTTGGGACCCGTCCGGTATGGGCTGTCAGTTCCTCGTACCGTTCCAGCGGTGTCTGCGGGAATCCGGCACGGGTCGGGAGGGGGGTGTGCAGCCAGCAGTCCTCCACCCAGGTGTCCAGTAGTTCCTGCACCCGCTCGATGGGCCAACCCGCCGCACGTGCAGGCTGGCCGGCGGGAGAGAAGAGGTAGGCGGCGAACCGCCCCGCCGCGGTCGCTGTGACGTGCTCGACGCGGCCGCGCTCATGCGTGGGTGCCTGACGCGCGTACTGCACGCGGACGCCGCTGCGCGCGCATGCGGCGCGCAGGGCACCCATACCCGGGGCAGAAGCGTGATCGACGACGAGCGTGCGAGGACGGATCACCGGCGGACTGCTCACCGGAGGGTACGGAGGTGCAGGGCCGGGCGCGGTCGACGGCGGTGTGATCCAGTTGGTCCGTTGGTCGGCGGGGACGCACATCCTGGCCAGCAGCGCCGGTCCGTACACCGTGCGGTCATGGGCGTCGCCGACGACGGCCGTCAGCAGCACACCGCTGGCCTCGTCCAGCGCGAACAGCACGCGCAGCCGCGGCTCTCCGTGGGGCTGATCGCCGAGAGCCGGGACCGGCACGACGTACAGGTGGACGCGCTCACCCACCTGGGTGAGCGTTGTCGTGGCGCTCTGTGGCGGACGGCCGTCGAGCTCCGCGCACAGTCTGCGCAGGGCGGACCGAGACGGCACGGAGACCTCGCCGTCGGCGAGCGGAGCGGCGAGCCGATCCAGCAGTCGCGCCCGCACCCGTTCAGCGCTCAGTCGGCCAGGGCGGGGTTGCGAATGGATGATCTCGCGCACGGCGTCGACCACCCGGGGATCGAGTCGGACCCCTGGCGCCTCACGCCGTCCGGCCCGCCCGTCCACCAGCCCGGCCAGCCCCAACGTCTGGTAGCGCTGCCGCTTGCGTCGCACCGTCCGCGCCGACGTGCCGCGCATGCCTGATTCCGTCAGCTCTCGGGCCTTGGCCTCCTCCCGCTCCGCCAGCGAGCGGTGAGCAGGGTCGAACGCGGGACGGGGCTGCGTACCAGGCGGTGCGTCCGGGGTGAGCCCGGTCAGCACCTCGACGACATGCCTCTGCCACCACCGCGCCCGCCCCAGCGCATCACCCGACGGCAGCTCGTCGCTCCCAGCCGGCGCGTCCCCGTCTTGAAGTACCTCCCCATGGCAGCCACGCAGCAGCGCCACCAGATCCATCTGACGGGTGACACCGGAGGAGTCCACCAGGGTCAGCCGTCGGCCCTGCAACTCGCCCACGGTGTAGACCCGTCCGTCCAACCGGACCCGGTCACCTGTGCCGATCCGGTCGGGCCACGCTGCGTCCATCCGTTCCCCGGTCCGTAGACAAGACCGGCCGAGCGGCACCGAGGTGCGCCCCGCACGCTCACACCGTGCCGGGAACACCTCGGCACTGCTCGCGCCGACCTGGTTTCGCCGTCCAGCGGACCAGATGCGACAAGGCCCTGCACCGGCCCTGCGCATCTGGTCCGCTGGACGCCATAACGGTTCCATCCTGCCCGGCGGCACCCGGATGCCACACCTATGATGCTATTCCAATCACAGGAGGGGAGGGTGTCCTTGTGACCTTTTTGGCCCTTTCCTGCCCGACGGCGGCCGTTTGCTGGGTTCGCCCGGTCGTCATCGAGTCCACTGCTCGCCGCTTTGTGCTGCTGGCCCCCGGGCAACAGACCGCCGGTTGCTGGACGGTGCCGTTGGTACCGGTGCCTGCGGGGCAGTCCTATTCCCGGGCCGTCGTCCAGTGGCTGTGCCGTCGGACGGGGCTGCCCGACCTGCGGATCGCGCCGGTCGTCGGCGTCCTTCCAGCCGACGGTGCCCGGCGCCGCACCCAGTACGTCGTCCTGGTGCGACCGGTCGCTGCGGCTTGGACCGACGATGTGTGCGCACGGCTGGAGGCCGGCGCACGCTGGTGGACCTTGGACGAACTGCACGGCAAGGGCGTTGCCGTGGAGCCGGAAACGCTGCCCCTGCTCTTGGAGGGCTATTGGGACGGGTGGTTGCCCGATGGGGAGGTGTCGCTCGAGTGAGGCCCACCAGGACGTCGCAGTGAAGCAACCGATGTGGCGCTTCAGGAGTGAGACGGCTCTTGCCCGTGGCCGACTTGGCGACGACAGCCGAGATCCCGGTACCGAGCCAGCACCAGGCCCGCCGACGCTGGCCGACGACCGCGCGCGAGGTCGCGGGGAGGGCGAGAGCGGTCGGCGACGTCATCGTCGTCACCGGCAAGACCCGCGCGGTGGAGTCGTTCGCCGCGCCCAGCTGAAGCCCCGTTTCGGGGGCTACTCGTCCGCGCGATAGAGCTTGAGGTCTCTGTTCACGAAGAGGTGCACGAATCCGCACCGTCAGCAGATCAGCCCGGTCGCCGTCTCGTCGACCCACGCCGGTGGTCAACGGCCTGGTCGAGGACCGTGCCCACGGTGGATCCGTCGGCTGTCCCTGGCGATTGTGGGACTCTGGCCGGCTCCCACGCCGATCTCCGGAGGGTCACGGTCAGCCGCGCCCCTGCCTCACTGGATGACCTGCTGTCTAGGTGCCTCACTCCGGCACCGGCCATTTACCAGGCTCACGATGCCCACACCGGCACGCTCTACCCACTTCCGGACAATCGCCCAAAGTGATGCTTTGGCCAAGTTGCTCCGTAGCTGAAACATGAACTGCCGCCCAGCCTGCGGTTTACGGAGGTCTGCTCAGTGCGGCAATTCGCGACTCTCATCCGAAACGGCCGGATCTGTCCGCGTGATGATTACCGATTCCGGTATCTGGCAAATATGTTCGATTGCCGCCCCTGTCGACGGCATCCACCCTGATGGGTCGAATATGCCGCTGCCCCCTGCACGCGTCGTCGAGCAGGGGAAACGGCCATGACCATGGGGGACACGTTGGAGATCATGCAGATCGCGGGTGTGGGGGCCGGCGCTCTGGTCGCCGAGATGGCCAGGAGCACATGGGAGTCGATGCGGGCAGGGGTGGCC
>NZ_POUC01000313.1 GCF_002891435.1 Streptomyces cahuitamycinicus | reverse complement strand
CCTGCCCGCTCTCCCGCCCGTTCCAGCCCTGCCCGCTCCCCTGTCATCGCCATGACCTCGCCTCTCCCCTACTCGCCCGTCACCGAGCCGAAGTCCGTGCCCGAGCCGAGGATCAGGCCCGCGCCGAGCAGCAGCATCGTGGCCGGGACCATGAACGTCGTGATCATCATCGTGGCCTTCGGGACGGCCCGGGCCGCCTTGCGGCGGGCGTTCTGTGCGTCCGTACGGCGCATGTCCTTGGCGAGGGACACCAGCGTGTCGACGATCGGCGCGCCCAGTTCCTCGCCCTGCTGCAGGGCCGTCACGAACATCGCCACCTGCTCGGAGTCGTTGCGGCGGCGCAGTTCCGCGAAGGCCTGGCGGCGGCTCATGCCGAGGTCCATCTGGCGCAGGGTGATGCGCAGTTCGTCGGCCCAGGGGCCCTCGTACCGGGACGCGACCCGGTCCAGCGCCTGGCGGAACCCCAGGCCCGCGCTGACGACGACGGCGAGGACGTCGAGGAAGTCCGGCAGGGTCCGTTCGATGACGTCCTTGCGGATGCGGATCGCGGACCAGATGCCGACCTCGGTCCAGAACGCGCCGAAGGCCAGCAGGAGCAGGGCGACCAGCAGTTGGCCCCGCATGAGGAAGACCAGGAACCCCACGGCGCCCAGGAAGCCGTAGACCGCCCGGCGCGCCGCGTACCGGTCGATCGTCAGGCCGCCGGGGTTGCCCGCGAGGTCGATCTTGCGGCGGTACTTGGCCACCTGCTTCGGGCCCATCAGCCGCAGCACCGCGGGTGCGTAGCGCATGCCCAGGCGGTCGATGAGCGAGTCGACCGCCCCGGTGCGGGTGGAGCCGATCTCCAGGGCCAGGGCGAGGTCGCCGGGCAGTTTGGCCTCCGCCCGGTACATGCGGATACCGGCGAAGACGCCCCAGACGCTGAGGCCCATCAGCAGGGCGAGGAGCAGTCCCATGGTTTGCCTCCGGGCTCTCAGACGTCGATGCGGGACAGGCGGCGGATGAGGACGAAGCCGACGGCGTAGAGCGAGAAGGCGATGATGACCGCCCCCTGGCCGAAGGGCGAGCCGGTCATGCGGTCCAGGGCGCCGTCCTTCACTCCGTTCATCAGGAACAGGGAGCCGACGCCCAGCACCGGGACCGCGTACGACGTCATGCTGACCTGGGAGAGCTGGGTGCGGACCTCGCGCCGGGTCTCCTTGCGTTCCTCCAGGGTCTCGGTGAGGTTGCGCAGGGCGCTCACCACCTGACCGCCGGCCCGGTTCGACAGGACCAGCGTGGTGACGAGGACGACCAGTTCACGGGACGGGAGGCGGTCGGCCAGTTCGCCCAGCGCGTCGTCCATCGAGGCTCCGACCGCCAGCTGGTTGGAGACCTTGCCCAGTTCCTCGCCAGCCGGGGCCTCCATCTCCTCGGCGGCCATGCCGATCGCCGTGCGCAGGGCGAGACCGGCCTGGGTGGCGTTGGCGAGGATCCGGGCCATCTCTGGGAGCTGGTTGATGAACTTCTCGATGCGTTTCTGGCGCTGCCAGTTGAGGAACTGGATGGCCACCCCGATGCCCAGGAGGCCCGCCAGGGGGCCGAAGAACGGGGCGAGGGCCGCCTGGCCGATCAGCCACAGGCCGGCGACCGTGGCGAGCATGTAGACGAAGAACTCACCGGGGGTGATGTCCAGGCCGGTGGCCGCGAGGCGCAGTTCCAGCTGCTTGCCGAGCCTGGTACGCCGCAGACGGCGGTCGATCTCGCGGAAGTTGCGGCGCCGGCCACCCGCCGGAATCCGGCCGGTGGCGGACAGGCGGTCGACCAGTGCCTGCCGCTGTGCCCTGCCCATGGCGTAGGAGTGCAGGCCGACGACCGCGAGGACGCAGGTCAGCAGGGTGATGCCGGTGGTGAGCGTGATGAGCTGGTGCAGTTCCATCGGTCGGTCCTACCTGGCTTCTCGGGTGGCTAGCTGGTCCGCGGACCGGGCGATGCCGAAGGCCTGCGGGAGGGGCTGGCTCGCCATGTAGAGGCGGTCGGCGGTGCGGCGTGGGAGGGGGTGGTACTCGAAGGCGCCGTGGATACGGCCGTCGGAGGTCATGGGCTGCGCGTCGAAGCGGGCGACCGTGACCAGGCGGTACGGGTCGCTGCCGTGGCTGTCCATCAGTGCGATCTCGGTGATGCGGCGGGCGCCGTCGGCGAACCTCGTCAGCTGCACGATGACGTCGATGGCGCTGTTGATCTGGTCGTGCAGCGCCACGAAGGGGATCTCGACGTCGGACATGGACGCGAGGGTCTGCAGCCGCATCAGCGCGTCCTCCGCGCTGTTGGCGTGGACGGTGGCGAGTGAGCCGTCGTGGCCGGTCGACATGGCCTGGAGCATGTCGAGGGACTCACCGCCGCGGACCTCACCGACGACGATGCGGTCGGGGCGCATGCGCAGGGAGTTGCGGACGAGGTCGCGGATCGTGACCTGGCCCTTGCCCTCGACGTTCGGGGGCCGCGACTCCAGCCGGATCACGTGGGGCTGCTGGAGCTGGAGTTCGGCGGAGTCCTCGATGGTGATGATGCGTTCGCCCTGCGGGATGAGGCCCGACAGGGCGTTCAGCAGGGTCGTCTTCCCCGTGCCCGTCGCACCCGAGACGATGATGTTGAACTTCGCCTGCACCAGGCCCGCCAGCAGGTACAGCATGTGCTCGTCGAGTGAGCCGAGGCCGATCAGCTCCTGGAGCGTGAAGGAGCGCGGGAAGCGGCGGATGGTGAGGGTGGCGCCCGTCAGGGACAGGGGCGGGATGATGACGTTGACGCGCTCGCCGGAGGGGAGGCGGGCGTCGACCATCGGGTTCGACTCGTCCACGCGGCGGTTGACCGTCGAGACGATCCGCTCGATGGTCTGCATCAGCTGGTCGTTGGAGGCGAAGCGCAACGGCAGCTGCTCGACCCGGCCGCCGCGCTCCACGAAGATCGCGTCCGGGCCGTTCACCATGATCTCGGTGATGGACGCGTCCTCCAGCAGCGGCTCCAGGATGCCCAGGCCGAGCGCCTCGTCGACCACCCTGCGGATCAGCTGCGAGCGCTCCACCGTCGACAGGACCGGGCCCTCGCGGCTGATGATGTGTCCGAGCACGCGCTCCAGCCGCGCCCTGCGCTCGGCGGCGGCCAGCGAACTCATCTCCGCGAGGTCGATCTCCTCCAGGAGCTTGGCCCGGTAGGAGGCGACCATGTGGCCGTCCTCGCCCCGGTTGCCGTTCTCCTCGGGGGTGTTGATACGTGCTCGCAGGCTCATGAGTCGGTGCTCCTAGCTCGGTGCTCGGTGCTCAGTGGTCGAGCGGCATCGTCGCGGTCTTGACGGCCGGGTCGAAGTCCCAGCCCGGCACCAGGGACGGGATCTGCACGGTGGCCGTGACGGTGACCTCGTCAGCGCCGATCGACGCCGGGCAGGTCGTCTCGTCGGCCAGCCAACTGCTGATCGCGGCCCGGCAGTCCGCCTCGTGCGGCCCCTCCAGCGACGCGCTGCGCGCCCCGGTCCTGGCCGCCGTTCCGGCCTGCTGGGCCGTGTAGGCGATCAGGCCGAGCTGCACGGCCGCCAGGCCGACGAGCAGCAGGATCGGCAGGAACCCGATGAACTCGATGGCGACCTGGCCGCGGTCGCGGGCCTTGCCTGCGCTCGGCGTCTCGGTCCGCGTCGCAGTCCGCGTCTCGGTCCGCATCTCTGTCCGCACCGCAGTCCGCGTCGCAGTCCGCACCGCAGTCCGCGTCGCAGTCCGCATCGCAGTCCGCGTCTCAGTCCGCATCTCAGTCCGCCTCCTCGACCGCGCCGGCGTGACCGTGGACCGTGAACGGGAAGGACAGCGTGCCCGGGAAGAGAATCGGGACCTGGAGGTTCACGTCGGCCGTGACGTAGCCGGAGCCGCCGCAGGTCACGTCGGCACCCGAGCGCCACGCCTCCGACAGGTGCTTGAGCCCCGCCGCCTCGCACGCGGCCTGCCGCGCTCCCGGCTCGGCCGCCGTGGCCTGCCGTACCGCCTCGTCCGCGGCGTTCCCCGCGAGGATGAAGGTGTAGCCGACGAGAACGACCTGCCACAGCGCGATCAGCGTCACGATGATCGTCGGTGTCATGCCGAGGAACTCGATGGTGACCTGGCCCCGGTCCCGTAAGGCCGCGGGCGTGAGAACCGAGCGCATGCTCATCCCTCTCTCCTTCGCCGGAAACCCACCGGTCCCCGGCCCGCCTTCTGGCCCCCATCGGGGGTCTTGACCAGGCCCAGTTCGCCCGCCAGTCCCCACAGAGCCTGCTTCACCGAGCTCTTGCTCTCCAGTTCGTGGATACGGCCCGCGTCCACGACGCTCTGCAGTTCCTTGAAGTTGGCGGGGACCACGGTGGCCGCGACCGCCGTGCCGGTGATCCTCTGGATCAGGGGCGGCTGGATCT
Organism: Streptomyces cahuitamycinicus; assembly: GCF_002891435.1. GTDB lineage: Bacteria > Actinomycetota > Actinomycetes > Streptomycetales > Streptomycetaceae > Streptomyces > Streptomyces cahuitamycinicus. The sequence goes on along the minus strand of NZ_POUC01000313.1, from coordinate 5,346 downwards.
CGGTGGCGCGCGAGTGCCGGTTGACGACGACGGTCGTCTCCTCGGCCTTGCGGATCTGCAGCCGGTCCCACATCCGCACGGCCCGTTTTGCGCCCCGTACGGCGACCACGTCCGGCGTGGTGACCAGCAGGGCCCGGTCGGCCATCTCCACGGCCGCCGCCCCGGCACCGCCGAGCTGGGCGCCGCAGTCGATGACGACGACCTCGTAGCGCGAGCGCAGGGCACTGACGATCTGCCGGGCGGCGCGGTCGGTGACGTCCTCGCCGCGTTCCCCCTCGGCGGGGGCGAGCAGCAGGGCGAGTCCGGTGTCGTGCCGGAAGATCGCGTCGGCCAGGACGCGCGGGGAGATGTCGGCGATGGCGGCCAGGTCGACGACGGAGCGGCGGAACTGGACGTCCAGGTAGGAGGCGATGTCGCCGGTCTGGAGGTCCATGTCGACCAGGGCGGTGCTGCGGCCGGAGGCCTGGGCGGCCAGGGCCAGCTGGATGGCGGTCAGGGTGGTGCCCGCGCCGCCCTTCGCGCCGCTGACCGTGACGACGGTGCCGCCGACGCCGGTGAACACGTCACCGCCCGCGCCCAGGTGCCGTCGTACGCCGACGGACCACTGGGCGACGGCCTGGACGCGGCTGGCGAGTTCCTCGTAGCTGAGCGGCAGGGCGACCACGCCGCGGGCGCCGTAGTCCATGGCGGCCTGGAAGAGGCCGGGGCTCGCGTCGGAGGTGACGAGGATGACGCCGACGGCGGGGAAGCGCAGGGCCACTTCGCGGATCAGTTCCAGCGCGGGGACGGGGCCGATCCGCTCGTGGACGATCACGACCTCCGGCAGCTCGTCGACCGACTCGGCGGCCAGCCGCGCGAGGGTGTCGACGAGCTGGGTGGAGTCGACCACGGGGGCGACGGGCTCGGCGTCCGGGAGCTGGCTGAGCAGCGTCGTGACGGACCGGACCGCGTCCGTGTCTCCGACTGCCGGGAGGATCCTCGTGGGCATGGCAGCCTCTCACTTGTCCTTCGCGAGTTCGTACGTCCGGTCCCGCTCGGGGACGGTGGTGTCGCTGCCGGGCGCGACGAGGGCGAGCCGGACCCGCTTGGCGAACGACTCGGCGTAGGTGATGCGCTGGGCGTCGAGGGCGGACAGCGCGAACGTGATGGGGACGGCGTCGGTGGGCTGCTGGGTGCGGTTGCCCTCGTCGGGCTTGAGCGCGGTGAGTTCGCCGACGTCGAGGACCTTGACGTCGGTGACGATGATCTTCGACTGGTCGGGGTCGCCCTCGCGCGCGCCCTCGAAGGTGGCGTAGACGTTGACCGAGGCACCGGGCGTGATCTTGCCGGCCACGCCGGTCGCCGAGTCGACCATGATGGCGACCTCCTGCTGGCCGGGCTGGAGGGCCGGCCGGCGGACGATCATGTCGGACTGGAGCAGGGAGCCCGCGCGCAGCGTGGTCACGGCGATCTTGCCCTGGATCTCCCGCAGATCGGTGACCGCGTTGTCGGACAGCCACCGTTCGGGCATCTTGATCTTCTCGAACTGGCCCGTGCGGAGGGTGGTGTAGGGCGGCACGTCGGAGGTGAGCCGGTAGGCGGTGACCTCCGGGCCGACCTTCGACTTCACGTCACTGATGACGGAGAGCACGCCGGCGAAGGCGCCGAGGGCGCAGAGGACCGACAGGAGCAGGAGAATCACGCCGCGGCGCTGACGGGAGTTCATGAACCGGACAACCTCGTTGGGGATATCGGTCGGGCGGGATCGGAACAGGGCGGATGAGCGGTGTCAGGGCTGGTGAGGGTGTCAGGCCTCACCCGGCGGCCGTTCGGTTCTCCAGCTGCTTGCGGGGCGGGCTGTCGGGTACGGGTGGTGTGGCCGAGCAGAACACGCAGCGGTCGCCGATGACGTCGATGCCGCACCAGTGGCACTGGCTGCGCCGGACGGAGGTGACCAGCTGGTAGAGGACGGACAGGTCGGGCAGGTAGCTGCAGAACTCGATGAGCTTGCCGGTGCCCCACCAGCCGGGCGACTCGGCGGGCAGCCGGGTTTCGCGCAGCCCCTGCACCTTCCAGGAGGGGGCGAGGGTGGCCGTGACCCAGTCGGACTGGAGCTGGCCCTTGGCCAGGAGCATCCAGGTGCCGAACTCGGGGCCGGGGAGCCCGGCTTCGGGCGTGATCCGGACGAGGTGCGGTTCGGGGTGGGCCAGGACGCCGAACTGGCTGCCGGGCACCCAGGACTTGGCGTGCGACTTCAGGCCGACGGGGACGCGGTCGAGGCGGGCGACGGAGCCGAGCAGCGCGCCGGCGTGGATGTAGTGGACGAGCAGCCGGCCGGCCGAGGCGAGCACGCCGGGGCTGATGTCGCAGGAGGCGAGCTGCCGTAACTGGCGGGCCAGGACGGCCAGTCCGAGGGGCGGCAGATCCGGCCGGAACAGTGCGATCCGGTCGCTCTCCATGAGGGAACGCAGGGTGTGCAGCCGTCGCTGCACGGCGGTGGGCGCGGCCTGTGAGCACACCACGATCACATGGCCGTGGTGCTCGACCAGGGCCTGCATCTCGGCCAGGGCCTGCTCCAGGGGGCGCCGTTCGACGTCCCGCAGCACGACGGCGGGCAGGGTGCGTTCGTCCTGTGGTGGCAGCGCCATGTCGGCGCTGGTCACGGCAATGGCAGTTGGCACGCGCAGCTCCCCGTTTCCCCATGCCCGTCGGAACGCCGGGTGTCACTCCGGCGCACCGTGTCGACTTCACTGCGTGACTACCTCAGCACTGTAACCACGGCTCTGTGACCGGAGAACAGCGTTTGTGTAGCTGGGGAGCAACTGCCGTTGCACAAGATGCGTCAAAACGGGGCAGGTTGAGCATCTTGCCGGTCGCGGGGGCGGCCCCCGGAGGTCCGGGGCGATGGACCCGGTGGGCCCGGCGACCCGGGCACCCGGCGTCGTCCCGGCGCTCCTAGAAGAACTCCCCCCACGGCTGGTCCCAGATCTGCTTCACGCACAGGATCAGGAACAGCAGCCCCGCGACGGCGAGCATCACGTTGCTCACCGGGCCGCTGCGCCACTCGCGGGGCGTGCGGGAGGAGTTCAGCAGCCAGAGCAGCGTGCCGGCGAGGAAGGGCAGGAAGGCCGCGCCGAGCACTCCGTAGATGATGATCAGGCGGAAGGGCTGGCCCTCGAAGAGCAGGATCATCGGCGGGAAGGTCAGCCAGAGCAGGTAGGCGCGGAACGGCCAGGAGCGCTCGCGGGCCCCCGAGGCGACCTCCTCGCCCTTGGACTGGCCCTTGCCCGTCAGGCGGGTCACGAAGTCGGCGAACATCAGGCTCACGCCGTGCCAGACGCCGATCAGCGAGGTGAAGGACGTGGCGAAGAACCCGATCAGGAAGAACGTCGCCGTGGCCGAGCCGTACTCCTCCTCCAGGATGTCGCCCAGCTGGATCAGGCCCTTGTCGCCGCTCGCGATGGCGACGTTCGCCGAGTGCAGCAGCTCCGCGCCGACGAACAGCATGGCGATGACGAAGATGCCGGTCGTGATGTAGGCGACGCGGTTGTCCAGCCGCATGACCTTCATCCAGCCGGTGTCGGTCCAGCCCTTGGCGTTGACCCAGTAGCCGTACGCCGCGAGCGTGATCGTGCCGCCGACGCCGCCGATCAGGCCCAGCGTGTTGAGGATCGAGTCCTTCTCGTCCGGGAGGACCGGCAGCAGCCCGGCGAAGGCGTCGGGGATGTTCGGCGTGACCCGGATGGCCAGGTACACCGTCACCACGAACATGACGCCCACCAGGACCGTCATGACCTTCTCGAACACCGCGTACTTGTTGAACCAGACGAAGACCAGACCGACCAGACCGCAGGCGATGCCCCACCACTTGAGGTCCATCACGTCGGGGAACAGCGCTTGCAGCGGCAGCGCGCTCGACGACATCGCCGCCGCGCCGTAGACGAAGCCCCAGACGACGACGTAGACCGCGAAGAACCACGTCGTCCAGCGGCCGAGGCTGGCCCAGCCGTCGAACAGGGTGCGGCCCGTGGACAGATGCCAGCGGCCCGCCGCCTCGGCCAGGGAGATCTTCACCAGGCAGCCGATGACCGCGGCCCACAGGAGGGTGTAGCCGAAGTTGCTGCCCGCGATCAGTGTGGCGACCAGGTCACCGGCACCGACACCGGTCGCCGCGACGACGATGCCCGGGCCGATGTACTTCCAGCTCGCTTTCCGGGGCTGTGGGGGGTGTGGTGCCTCGTTCTCGGTGGTGTTGCCTGTGGTGTCCGCCATGCAGGTCAAGAAAGCCCAAAGGCGCCCGCGGGACAAGAGGGCCTGACCGGATCTTCACGCGATGCCCGTAGGACACCCTGCCCGGTCAGGCCCGGCGGAGCGTCACGGCTGTCGCCGACCACAGCCGTCCGCCCCGCACGTGCCGAGCTCGAACCACACGGTCTTGCCCGGCCCGTCCCGGTGGCAGCCCCAGCGCTGGGCGAGCGCGTCCACCAGGAACATTCCACGACCGCTCTCCCCGGCGCCCGCGTCCAGTACCCGCGGCACGCGGCGCTCGCCGTCGGCGACCTCGCAGCGCAGTACGCCGTGCGCGGCGAAGAGCGTGAGCCGGAAGCGGCTCCCGGCGTGCACCAGGGCGTTGGTGGCCAGTTCACCGACGAGCAGTTCGGCCACGTCCGCGACCTCACCGCGCTCGGCGAGCCCCCATCCCTCCAACTGCCTGCGGACCTCCGCGCGTGCCTCACGGACGGCGGAGGGCCGGGGAGCGTACTCGGCACGCGCATGTCCTGCTCCCAGGGGTGGTTGCGGGAACGGGCCGTAGCGGGCATCGGGGTCGGGGAGGTGCCGCCCGGAGAGTCGCAGCATGGGTCCAGGATGATCCCCGGGGGCGGTCCGGCGCAGGGGGAGGACTACTCGATCCCCTACCTGCTTGTGCAGGTAGGGGGCTATGCGTACTGGAGGCGGACCGTCGCTCCTTGGGCGTCGTCGCGGATGTCGACGTATGCGCAGACCTGACGCGCGTACCACAGCCCCGGGCCCGGTTCCGGGCCTGCGGCCGGCGGGACGAAGCCGGCGAGCGGGTCGTCGAGGCGCCGGGCCGAGCGCAGTTCGCAGACGCAGGCCGGGGCCTCGCCCCACAGCAGGGCGGCACCGCCGAGGGGGGCGAGGGCCGCCGCGGTCTCTGCCACGGCGGCGGCGAACAGCTCGGCGTCGGCGGCCGGCAGTCCCCGGCCCGCCGCCCAGCTCTGCACGGCCGCGGCGTGCGGCTCCGCGAGAGGCCTCGCCCCGGCGGGGGGCAACGGCAGGGGTACGGCGTCGAGTTCGGCGGCGAGCCGCAGCGGGTCCTCGTACACCTCCTGTCTCTTATACCCATCT
>NZ_POUC01000312.1 GCF_002891435.1 Streptomyces cahuitamycinicus | reverse complement strand
GAGCGCTAGTCTCGTGGGCTCGGAGATGTGTATAACAGACAGACCGACGCCGAGTACCCCCCGCCTCCCCTCAAGCCGTCGCAGCCGGCGGCACCGGCGGAGCCAACTGGCGGGACAGCCACGTCGGTACGCCCCCGAGCAGCCGGAACAACCGCCGGGCCTCCTCCCGCAGCCGGGACGCCTCCGGCTCCGTCTCGGCGTCGGCGAGGGACACCAGCGCCGGAGCCGTGCCGACGAGATAGCCCAGCTCCTCCCGGATCCGCAGTGACTCCGTGAAGCCGTGCCGCGCCTCCGCCAACTCCCCTTCCCGCAGGGCGAGTCCCGCCAGGTGGCGCCAGGTGAAGGACAGCAGCAGCGGGTCGGAGTGCGCCGTCGCACCCGCGTGGGCACGGCGGTACGCCGCCCGGGCGGCCTGGGGCGCGCTCGTCAGGTTCTCCGCCAGGAGCCCGCGCCGGAAGTCGAGCAGAGCCCGTGCCGGAGCCCCCGGAGGGATCAGCGCCGCCGCCCGCCCGAGCGCGGCCCGCGCCTCGTCGGCCCGGTCCCGCACCGCGAGCAGCGTCGCCGCGTAGGCCAAGTACCCGCGTTCACAAGCGGCCGCGCCGCGTTCGTCGTCGCTGTGGGCCATCGCCTCGGCCGTGCGCAGCGCGTCCTCGGCCTCCTCCCAGCCCTGCTCGGTGTACAGACACCGTTCGACCAGCAACGACGCGCGTTGCAGCGCCGCCGCCGGTGTGGTCGGCGGCAGCAGGGCGGCCGCGTCTGCCCAGCATCCGCGGGAGCGCAGCCGCCATACCGCGGTCTGGAGGGGATCGTCGCCGGCGGTCGTTCCGTTACCAGACATGGCGGTATGCGCCACGTTGCCCTCCCCGAGCACGCCATCGAGCTGTTGAGTGGTGGCGGCATCTCAGCACGAATCGGCGGGCCGGGCCAAGAGGGTGGGTGAAGGATTTCACAAAGTCGTGGGACTCGGGGGTGTTCCGGGTTTGGGTCGGGACACCCCGTGTTTCAGCTCATGCGCAGGGCCAGGAAGAAATCCAGCTTGTCCTCCAGTCGCGACAGATCACGGCTCGTCAACTGCTCGATCCGGCCGATCCGGTAGCGCAGCGTGTTGACGTGCAGGTGCAGACGGGCTGCGCAGCGGGTCCAGGAGCCGTCGCAGTCGAGGAAGGCCTCCAGGGTGGGGATCAGCTCGGCGCGGTGGCGGCGGTCGTAGTCGCGCAGCGGGTCCAGGAGGCGGGCCGTGAAGGCCCGGCGGACGTCGTCCGGGACGAAGGGCAGCAGCAGGACGTGGGAGGCCAGTTCCTGGTGGCCGGCCGCGCAGACCCGCCCCGGGCGGGCCGCGGCGACGCGCCGGGCGTGGCGGGCCTCCTCCAGGGCGCCGCGCAGGCCCTCCGCCGAGTGGACGGCCGCGCTGACGCCGAGGGTGAGACGGCCGTCGTCGTCGAGGCCCGCCGTCAGGGGGTCCCGTACCGATCCGAGAAGCGCGTCCGCGAGGACGCCCGTCTCCGAGCCGTCGTGCTCCGCCGAGACGGCCGGGAGGGGCACCAGGGCGATGGCCTCGTCGCCCGTGTGGGCCACGGCGATGCGGTCGGAGTGCTCCGGCCCGGCGACCGCGGGGTCGACGAGGACCTCCTCCAGCAGGGCCTGCGCCACCGGGCCGCCCTCGATCTCCCCGCCCTCCCAGTCGACACGGGCCACGACCACCTGCCAGTGCGGCGCGGCGCCCAGGCCGGGCAGCAGCACCGGCGCGGCCACGCGCAGCCGGGCGGCGATCTCGGCGGGTGCCGCGCCCGTCTGGACCAGTTCCAGGACCTCCTGGGCCAGGCGGCGGCGGACCGAGCGGGCCGCGTCGCGGCGGTCCCGCTCGACCGCGATCAGCTGGGTGACGCCGTAGAGCAGGTCCAGGCGCTCCTCGGGCCAGTCCCCGGCGTCCGCCTCCACGGCCAGCAGCCAGTCCGACAGGACCGACTCGCGGACGTCCCCGGCGGGCTGCGGGGAGCGGCCCGTGGAGCGGATCGGGAACAGGGAGTACGTCGTGGCGCCCAGGACGACGCGGTGGGGGCCGCGGCGGCCCGTGCGGAGGGAGGCCAGGTGCTCTCCGGCGAGCCGGGCACACGTCTCGGCCGGCAGGGCGGGGCCCGCGGTCTTGGAGCCGGCGATCAGGCGGCCGGTGGGGGACAGGACCCAGGCCCGCAGGTCCAGGTCCGTGCCCAGCAGGTCCAGGACCACGTCGGGACCGCCGCCGGCCGGGCCCGAGGTCATCATCCGGCGGTGTCGGTCGACGACCGCCGCGAGGTCGCCGGCGCGCTCGCCGGACACCTGCCGTACGACGTGCTCGGTGATCGTCGCGAACGCCACCGACTCGTGCACCGCGAAGAGCGGGAGGCGGTGGCGGGCGCAGGCCACGACCAGGTCCTCGGGGACGTCCCCCAGCTCGGCCTCGCCCGCGGCGAGGGCCGTCACGCCCGCCTGCACCAGGATCCGGACGAACGGCTCCGAGTCGTCTTCGTCCCGGCGCCAGGCCAGGCCCGTGAGCACCAGTTCGCCGCCCGCGAGGTAGCGGCTGGGGTCGCGGAGGTCGGTGGTCATCACACCCCGCACGGTGCGCTCCAGCTCGTCCTCGCCGCCGAGCAGCTTGAGGCCCAGCGCGTCGGTGTCCAGCAGTGCGCGCAGCCGCATTCTCGTCGCCGCCGTTCTTTGTCTCGAAATCAAACCCTGCCCCGGCTGTGTTCCAGGTCACGCGGTTGTGTCGCGCGTTTCCACAGGAGAACGAGGAGGTTTCTGAGGGCCTCTGTTCATACGAATCTACAAGATGCCTGCCCTGGCCAGCCAACTCCTTCATGGTTTCCGTGACTGACTCAGTCGGAGCACCCCCCTGTGTACTGAGGCCACTACGCGTCAACAGCACATGGACGAGCCGGGACCGCCGCACACGGATTGGCTCAAACCGAACGCCCCACGAGAAGACGAAGAAGAGAGCCGGTCATGGACTTCCTTCGCCCCGCCAGCTGGGAGGAGGCGCTCGCCGCGAAAGCCGAGCACCCCACAGCTGTGCCGATTGCGGGTGGCACCGACGTGATGGTCGAGATCAACTTCGACCACCGCCGGCCCGAGTACCTCCTGGACCTGAACCGCATCGGCGACCTCTCGGAATGGGAGGTCGGCGAGGCGAGCGTGCGGCTGGGTGCCTCCGTGCCGTACACGAAGATCATGGAGAACCTGCGGGCCGAGCTGCCGGGTCTGGCCCTCGCCTCGCACACGGTCGCCTCCCCGCAGATCCGCAACCGCGGCGGCGTCGGCGGCAACCTCGGCACCGCCTCCCCGGCCGGTGACGCCCACCCCGCCCTGCTCGCGGCGGGCGCCGAGGTGGAGGTCGAGTCGGTGCGCGGCACGCGCCGCATCCCGATCGACGCGTTCTACACGGGCGTGAAGCGCAACGCGCTGGCGGCCGACGAGCTGATCCGCGCCGTGCACGTGAAGAAGGCCGACGGGCCGCAGCAGTTCTCCAAGGTGGGGACCAGGAACGCCATGGTCATCGCCGTGTGCGCCTTCGGGCTCGCGCTGCATCCCGAGACGCGGACCGTGCGGACCGGGATCGGTTCGGCCGCTCCGACACCCGTCCGGGCCAAGACCGCCGAGGAGTTCCTGAACGCCGCTCTGGAGGAGGGCGGCTTCTGGGACAACGGGCAGATCATCACCCCGTCCGTCGCCAAGCAGTTCGCGGACCTGTGCTCCGCCGCCTGCAACCCGATCGACGACGTCCGGGGCACCGCGAGCTACCGCCGCCACGCGGTCGGCGTCATGGCCCGCCGCACGCTGACCTGGACCTGGGAGTCCTATCGCGGCGACCGCCGCACCATCGAGGGAGCTGCGTGATGCGCGTCAACTTCAAGGTCAACGGCCGTCAGCAGGAAGCCGACGACGTGTGGGAGGGCGAGTCCCTGCTGTACGTGCTGCGGGAGCGGCTCGGGCTGCCGGGTTCGAAGAACGCCTGCGAGCAGGGCGAGTGCGGCTCGTGCACGGTCCGTCTGGACGGTGTGCCGGTGTGCTCGTGCCTGGTCGCCGCCGGGCAGGTGGAGGGCCGCGACATCGTCACCGTCGAGGGGCTGGCCGACTTCGCCAGGCAGCGCTCCGAGAGCGGCTGCGCGTCCGGCGCCTGCGGTACCTCGCTGCAGGACGCCCAGGACTGGCAGGCCAAGGGAACCGACTCGCAGACCGGCGAGGGCACCGAGCTGTCGGCGATCCAGCAGGCGTTCATCGACGCCGGCGCCGTGCAGTGCGGTTTCTGCACGCCCGGTCTGCTGGTCGCCGCCGACGAGATGCTGGAGCGCAACCCGAACCCGAGCGACGCGGACATCCGCGAGGCGCTGTCGGGCAACCTGTGCCGCTGCACCGGCTACGAGAAGATCATGGACGCGGTGCGCCTCGCGGCCGCCCGGCAGTCTGAGGCGGTCTGACCATGGCTTCCCCCAGCGGAACCCCCACGAAGATCACCCAGGGCTCCCGGACCAGGGGCGGTATCGGCGAGTCCACGCTCCGCCCCGACGGCACCCTCAAGGTCACCGGCGAGTTCGCGTACTCGTCCGACATGTGGCACGAGGACATGCTGTGGGGTCAGATCCTCCGCTCGACCGTCGCACACGCGGAGATCGCGTCCATCGACACGAGCCAGGCCCTGGCCATGCCGGGCGTCTACGCCGTACTGACGTACGACGACCTGCCCACGGCGGTGAAGAACTACGGCCTGGAGATCCAGGACACCCCGGTCCTCGCCCACGGCAAGGTCCGCCACCACGGCGAGCCGGTCGCCATCGTCGCCGCCGACCACCCGGAGACCGCGCGCCGCGCCGCCGCGAAGATCCACGTGGAGTACCGGGAACTCCCGGTCATCACCGACGAGGCCTCCGCCACCGCCCCGGACGCGATCCTCATCCACGAGAACCGCGACGACCACCACTCCCGTCACGTCCCGCACCCCAACATCGTGCACCGCCAGCCGATCGTCCGCGGCGACGTGACCGCCGCCCGCGAGCGGGCCGACGTGATCGTCACGGGCGAGTACACCTTCGGCATGCAGGATCAGGCCTTCCTCGGCCCCGAGTCCGGACTCGCCGTGCCCGAGGAGGACGGCGGCGTCCACCTCTACATCGCCACCCAGTGGCTGCACAGCGACCTGCGCCAGATCGCCCCCGTGCTCGGCCTGCCCGAGGACAAGGTGCGGATGACGCTGTCCGGCGTCGGCGGCGCGTTCGGCGGCCGCGAGGACCTGTCGATGCAGATCCACGCCTGCCTGCTGGCGCTGCGCACCGGCAAGCCCGTCAAGATCGTCTACAACCGCTTCGAGTCGTTCTTCGGGCACGTCCACCGCCACCCCGCGAAGCTGTACTACGAGCACGGGGCCGCGCGCGACGGCAGGTTGACCCACATGAAGTGCCGGATCGTCCTGGACGGCGGCGCCTACGCCTCCGCCTCCCCGGCCGTCGTCGGCAACGCCTCCTCCCTGTCCGTCGGCCCGTACGTGGTCGACGACGTGGACATCGAGGCCGTCGCCCTCTACACCAACAACCCGCCCTGCGGCGCGATGCGCGGCTTCGGCGCGGTCCAGGCGTGCTTCGCCTACGAGGCGCAGATGGACAAGCTCGCCGCGAAGCTCGGCATGGACCCGGTGGAGTTCCGCCGGCTCAACGCCATGGAGCAGGGCACGCTCCTGCCGACCGGGCAGCCCGTCGACTCCCCGGCCCCCGTCGCCGAACTGCTGCGCCGCGTCAAGGCGATGCCGATGCCGCCGGAGCGCCAGTGGGAGTCCAGCGAGGGCGCCGACCTGCGGGAGCTGCCGGGCGGCCTGTCCAACACCACGCACGGCGAGGGCGTCGTACGCGGGGTCGGCTACGCGGTCGGCATCAAGAACGTCGGCTTCTCCGAGGGCTTCGACGACTACTCCACCGCCAAGGTGCGCCTGGAGGTCGTCGCCGGTGAGCCCGTCGCCACCGTGCACACCGCGATGGCGGAGGTCGGCCAGGGCGGCGTCACCGTCCACGCCCAGATCGCCCGTACCGAGCTGGGCGTCACGCAGGTGACCATCCACCCGGCCGACACCCAGGTGGGCAGCGCCGGTTCGACGTCGGCCTCGCGGCAGACGTACGTCACCGGTGGCGCGGTGAAGAACTCCTGCGAGCTGGTCCGCGAGAAGGTCCTGGAGATCGGGCGCCGCAAGTTCGGCTCCTACCACCCGGCCTGGGCGACGGCCGAACTGCTCCTCGAGGGCGGCAAGGTCGTCACCGACGGCGGCGAGGTCCTCAGCGACCTGGCCGACGTCCTGGAGGGCGAGACCGTGGAGGTCGAGGCGGAGTGGCGGCACCGGCCGACCGAGCCCTTCGACCTGCGCACCGGCCAGGGCAACGGGCACGTGCAGTACTCCTTCGCCGCGCACCGGGCCGTCGTCGAGGTCGACACCGAGCTCGGCCTGGTCAAGGTCATCGAACTGGCCTGCGCCCAGGACGTCGGCAAGGCGCTCAACCCGCTGTCCGTGCTCGGCCAGATCCAGGGCGGCACCACGCAGGGCCTGGGCGTGGCGGTCATGGAGGAGATCGTCGTCGACCCGAAGACGGCGAAGGTCAAGAACCCGTCCTTCACCGACTACCTGATCCCGACCATCCTCGACACGCCGACCATCCCGGTCGACGTCCTCGAACTCGCCGACGACCACGCCCCGTACGGCCTGCGCGGTGTCGGTGAGGCACCCACCCTGTCGTCGACCCCGGCCGTCCTCGCGGCGATCCGGAACGCGACCGGCCTCGAACTGAACCGGACTCCGGTGAGGCCCGAGCACCTGACGGGTACCCAGCTCTCCGAGGGCTGAGCAGTCACGATCCCCTGGGGGGCTTCGTCCCCCAGGTCCCTTGTTCGTCTCGGGCCGTCCCCCGGGTCGTGAACATCCCAACCCCCTTTGAAACTTGGGAGACGGCACCCATGACCCAGCAATCACTGGAGCCGAGGGCCACAGCCGAGGACGCGGGTGAAGGCACCCGCGTCCCGGCCGGACGGTCCTGGCTCGACCGGTACTTCCACATATCCCACAGAGGGTCCACGGTCGCCCGTGAAGTGCGCGGCGGCGTCACGACCTTCATGGCGATGGCCTACATCCTGCTGCTCAACCCCCTGATCCTGTCCGGCAAGGACGCCGCCGGGGACACGCTCGCCCAGCCGGCCCTGATCACCGCGACCGCGTTCGCGGCGGCCTTCACCACCCTGCTCATGGGCTTCGTCGGCAAGGTGCCCCTGGCCCTCGCCGCCGGTCTCTCCGTCTCCGGGGTCCTCGCCTCCCAGGTCGCACCCGAGATGACCTGGCCGCAGGCGATGGGCATGTGCGTGATGTACGGCGTGGTCATCATGCTGCTGGTCGTCACCGGCCTGCGCGAGATGATCATGAACGCGATTCCGCTCGCGCTGAAGCACGGCATCACCATGGGCATCGGCCTGTTCATCGCCCTCATCGGCTTCTACAAGTCGGGCTTCGTGCACCAGGGCGAGGCGACCCCCCTCGCGCTCGGTCCGGCGGGCGAACTGGCCGGCTGGCCCGTCCTGCTCTTCGCCGGCACCCTGCTGCTGATCTTCATGCTCCAGGCCCGGAACACCCCGGGCGCCATCCTCATCGGCATCGTCGGCGGCACGGTCGTCGCGGCGATCCTGAACGCCGCCGGCGTCATCGACCCCAAGCAGTGGGCGGGCGGCGCGCCCGAACTGCACGGCAGTGCCGTCTCCATGCCCGACTTCTCGCTCTTCGGGGACGTGGAGTTCGGCGGCTGGGGCGAGGTCGGCGCGATGACGGTCGGCATGATCGTCTTCACCCTGGTGCTCGCCGGGTTCTTCGACGCGATGGCCACCATCATCGGCGTCGGCACCGAGGCGAAACTCGCCGACGACAAGGGCCGCATGCCGGGCCTGTCCAAGGCGCTGTTCATCGACGGGGCCGGCGGCGCGGTCGGAGGCGTGTCCGGGGGCTCCGGCCAGACCGTGTTCATCGAGTCGGCCACGGGTGTCGGCGAGGGCGCCCGCACCGGTCTGGCCTCCGTGGTCACGGGCCTGTTCTTCGCGGCCTGCCTGTTCTTCACCCCGCTCACCGCGATCGTGCCGTCGGAGGTCGCCGCCGCCGCCCTCGTCGTCATCGGCGCGATGATGCTGATGAACGCCCGGCACGTGGACTGGGCCGACCGGGCCACCGCCGTCCCGGTGTTCCTCACCGTCGTGCTGATGCCGTTCACGTACGCCATCACCACCGGTGTCGCCGCGGGTGTCATCTCCTACGTGGCCATCAAGACCGCCCAGGGCAAGTGGCGCGAGATCGGCGCCTTCATGTGGATCCTCACGACGGTGTTCCTCGTCTACTTCGCCCTCAACCCGATCGAGAGCTGGCTGGGCGTCCACTGACGCCCACCCTCCCGCGACCTCAAGGAGACCGAGACAGATGCTGGACATCGCCGAGGAGCTCAACCGGTGGGTCGAGCAGGGCCGTGACTTCGCCGTGGCCACCGTGGTGGCCGTCGGCGGCAGCGCGCCCCGGCAGCCCGGCGCCGCACTCGCGGTGGACGCCGACGGCACGGCGATCGGCTCGGTCTCCGGCGGCTGCGTGGAGGGCACTGTCTACGAACTGTGCGAGCAGGCGCTGCGGGACGGCGAAACCGTCCTGGAGCGCTTCGGGTACAGCGATGACGACGCCTTCGCCGTGGGCCTGACCTGCGGCGGCGTCATCGACATCCTGGTCACCCCGGTACGGGCCGCCGATCCGGCCCGCCCGGTGGTCGCGTCCGCGCTCGCCGCCGCCGCCCGAGGGGAGGCGGCGGCGGTGGCGCGGATCGTGTCGGGCCCGCGCGAACTGACGGGCCGGGCCCTGCTGGTCCGCCCCGACGGTTCCCACGACGGCGGCTTCGGCGCCCATCCGGAACTGGACCGCACGGTCGCCGCCGAGGCCGGCGCCTTCCTGGACGCCGGCCGCACCGGCACCCTGGAGATCGGCGAGCGGGGCTCGCGCTGCGGAGCACCCCTCACGGTCCTGGTCGAGTCCTCGGTCCCCGCACCCCGCATGATCGTGTTCGGCGCGATCGATTTCGCCGCCGCCCTGGTCCACGTCGGCAAGTTCCTCGGCCATCACGTCACGGTGTGCGACGCGCGCCCCGTCTTCGCGACCCGGGCCCGCTTCCCGGAGGCCGACGAGATCGTCGTCGAGTGGCCCCACCGCTACCTGGAGCGCACCGACGTCGACGCCCGCACGGTCCTGTGCGTGCTGACCCACGACGCCAAGTTCGACGTCCCCCTGCTGAAGCTGGCGCTGCGGCTGCCCGTGGCGTACGTCGGTGCCATGGGCTCCCGGCGCACCCACCTGGACCGCAACGCCCGACTGCGGGAAGTCGGCGTCACCGACCTGGAGTTGAGCCGTCTGCGCTCGCCCATCGGGCTGGACCTAGGTGCCCGTACGCCCGAGGAGACGGCCCTGTCGATCGCGGCGGAGATCGTCGCCGCGCGGCGTGGCGGCAGCGGAGTCTCCCTGACCGGGGCGCACACGCCGATCCACCACGAGCCGGACGCGGCGACCATGGGCCGCATCGGGTCCGTGGCCTGAGCGCCGGTCGGGTACGCCGTGCCGTTGGGGGATAGGGTCCGTGGCCTGAGCGCCGGTCGGGTACGCCGTGCCGGCGGCCGAGGCATCAGGCCTTCCTGAGCCCCGGCAGGGAAGGGCGAATTCCAGGGGTCGTAGCAACACAGTGATCAACTGGCTGTCGCCAGGAGCTTAGCGAGACGCTCGGCTGGGGTTTCCCAGCCGAGCGTTTTGCGCGGGCGGCTGTTCAGCTCGGCAGCCACGG
>NZ_POUC01000311.1 GCF_002891435.1 Streptomyces cahuitamycinicus | reverse complement strand
GCCCCCGGCCGTCCTGCCGCCCTCCGAGCTCCCCGAGTACACGGCGCTGTGGGGCGGCCCCGACTTCCAGGCGGCCGTCGAGGACGTCAAGGAGCGCATCCGGGCCGGCGAGGCCTTCCAGGTGGTCCCCTCCCAGCGCTTCGAGACGCCGTGCACGGCGAGCGCGCTGGACGTCTACCGGGTCCTGCGGGCCACCAACCCGTCCCCGTACATGTACCTGTTCCGCTTCGACGGGTTCGACGTCGTCGGCTCGTCCCCCGAAGCCCTGGTCAAGGTCGAGGACGGCCGGGCCATGGTCCACCCCATCGCCGGCACCCGCCGGCGCGGCGCCACCCCGCAGGAGGACCAGGCCCTCGCCGACGAACTGCTCGCCGACCCCAAGGAGCGCGCCGAGCATCTCATGCTCGTCGACCTGGGCCGCAACGACCTGGGGCGGGTCTGCGAGCCCGGCTCGGTCGAGGTCGTCGACTTCATGTCCGTCGAGCGGTACTCGCACGTCATGCACATCGTCTCCACGGTGACCGGTCGCGTCGCCCCGGGCCGCACCGCCTTCGACGTCCTCACCGCCTGCTTCCCGGCCGGCACCCTCTCCGGCGCTCCGAAGCCCCGCGCCATGCAGATCATCGACGAACTGGAACCGTCCCGGCGCGGGCTGTACGGCGGCTGCGTCGGCTACCTCGACTTCGCGGGCGACTCCGACACCGCCATCGCCATCCGCACGGCCCTCCTGCGCGACGGCACCGCCTACGTCCAGGCCGGCGCGGGCGTCGTCGCCGACTCCGACCCGGTCGCCGAGGACACCGAGTGCCGCAACAAGGCGGCGGCGGTGCTGCGGGCGGTCCACACGGCGAACAGGCTGGGAAAGGCCTGAGATGAACCCCCGGGTGACGGTTCGCCCGGGGTTCAGGCGATAGTGGGGTACGTGACTGCTGTACCTCACCCCCGTTCCGAAGCCCCCGGATCCGCCCGGGCCGGCCGCCTGAGCCTCGCCGTCGCCCTGCTGAGCGGCGCGCTCGGCGCGGCCGTGGCGCTGCTCGCCACCCGGCAGCAATGGTCGGAGGGCACCGCGACGGTGGCCGGTGGCGCCTTCCCCCTGACCGCCAAGGGCAGCGATGTCACGGGTGTGCCCGCGGCGCTCGCCATAGTGGGCCTCGCCGCGCTCGTCGCCGTCTTCGCCGTCCGCCGCGCCGGCCGCTTCGCCGTCGCCGGGCTGCTCG
Organism: Streptomyces cahuitamycinicus; assembly: GCF_002891435.1. Taxonomy (GTDB): domain Bacteria; phylum Actinomycetota; class Actinomycetes; order Streptomycetales; family Streptomycetaceae; genus Streptomyces; species Streptomyces cahuitamycinicus. Next base: position 8,691 of record NZ_POUC01000311.1, on the reverse strand, counting down.
CTCTCTCCGGCGCCGGCATCATCACCGCGGCCCTGCTCGGCGCCTCCGACAGCTCCGCGCTCGACGAGCAGGCCGCCCAGGCCTCCGGCGACACCTCGGCCTCCGTCGACACCCTCAGCCACACCGCCTGGCCGTACGTCGCGGTCGTCGGCGGTGCCCTGATCCTCCTGGCAGGGCTGCTCGCCCTGCGCTACGGTCGGCTGTGGCCCGCCATGTCCGGCCGCTACGAGCGGGGCGGCACGCCCCAGCCGCGCCGCAAGGCCCCCGCCGTCGACCCGGACCGGCCCGAAGACCTGTGGAAGGCACTCGACCGCGGCGAGGACCCGACCGGGGCCTGAACCGGCCCATGAGCGCGGGGAGCACCCCCGCTCACCCCGCGGGCGCGCGTGCGGGACAATGGGCCCGAGCGTCCTGCTCAGACACGCACACAGCAACGAGGAGCAAGCAATGGCGGGCAGCAGCCACGGTCACACCCCGGCCGCCTGGACCGGTGTCACGATCGCCTTCATCGGTTTCTGCGTCTCGGGCGCGTTCATGGTGCTGGACCAGCCCCTGGGCTTCTGGGCGGGCATGGTCGTCGTGCTCCTCGGCGGTGTCGTCGGCGCCATCATGCGGATGATGGGCCTCGGCCAGCCCAAGGAAGCGCACCAGCCGCACCGGATGACCGGCGACCGCGAGCCGGCCGGCGCCGGGAGCTGACCCCGCGACACAGCACGTCCTCACGTGAGGGGCGGGCCGGCACAGTGGTGCCGGAACCGCCCTTCACGTGTGTGCGGGGCACAATGCATACCGTGAACGCCGAGAGCCGAAGGGTGACGCCGAGCGTCCCGAGCCGCCTGGCCGTCCCCACCGGGGTGCTGGCGGCCGTCGCCGCCGCCTTCGCCTACGTGGGCACCGTGGACCCCAACGAACCCGGCCACTACCCCGCCTGCCCGCTGCTGCGCTACACCGGCCTCTACTGCCCCGGCTGCGGCGGCCTGCGCAGCGCCCACGCCTTCGTCCACGGGGACGTCCCGGCGGCGCTGCACGCCAACGCGCTCGCGACCCTCGGCTATCTGGCCTTCGCCGTGCTGTGGACCGTATGGGTGGTGCGGGCGGTCCGCGGGCGGCCCCTGCGGATCGACCCCCGCCCGGGGCTGGTGTGGGGCCTCGGAGCGTTGCTGCTGGTCTTCACGGTTGTCCGGAACCTGCCCTTCGGTGGCTGGCTCCATCCTTGATCCGCGGGCCGGAGTCCAGTATGGGGCGCCTCCCGCCCGAGCCATGCGAAGCTGGTTCGAGGGTGGGGTGGGACCGGCGTCAACCGGATGTGAGGCCTACGCCCCGCTGCGGATACCATCGCAGTGACCATCGGTTTCCGATCGGTCGCTGGAACTGTCAAGAGTCTGGAAGGGGGCCGCTCGCGTGAGTGTGCTCGACGAGATCATCGACGGAGTCCGTGCCGACCTCGCGGAGCGGCAGGCGCGCGTCAGCCTCGACGAGCTCAAGGAGCGCGCGGCGAAGGCGCCCGCGGCCAAGGACGGCGCGGCCGCACTGCGCGGCGACGGCGTCAAGGTCATCTGCGAGGTCAAGCGCTCCAGCCCGTCCAAGGGCGCGCTGGCCGCGATCGCCGACCCGGCCGGACTCGCCGCTGACTACGAGGCGGGTGGCGCGGCCGTCATCTCCGTCCTCACCGAGGAGCGCCGTTTCGGCGGCTCGCTCGCCGACCTGGAGGCGGTACGCGCCCGCGTGGACATCCCGGTCCTGCGCAAGGACTTCATCGTCACGTCGTACCAGCTGTGGGAGGCCCGCGCCTACGGCGCCGACGTCGTGCTGCTGATCGTCGCCGCCCTCGACCAGCCCGCCCTGGAGTCCCTCATCGAGCGCGCCGAGTCCATCGGGCTCACGCCGCTCGTCGAGGTGCACGACGAGGACGAGGTCGAGCGCGCGGTCGACGCCGGCGCCCGCGTGATCGGCGTCAACGCGCGCAACCTCAGGACCCTGGAGGTCGACCGCGGGACCTTCGAGCGCGTGGCACCGGAGATCCCCGGTCACATCATCAAGATCGCCGAGTCCGGCGTCCGCGGCCCGCACGACCTGATCGCCTACGCCAACGCCGGAGCCGACGCGGTCCTGGTCGGCGAGTCCCTCGTCACAGGCAAGGACCCGAGGACGGCGGTCTCGGACCTGGTGGCGGCCGGCGAGCACCCCGCACTCCGGCACGGCCGGAGCTGATCACCGGCTAGGCTTGCCCCGATGACTCCCACCCTGACGACCGTGGACCGGTACGCCCGCCTCGCGCGCGGCTGCCGCCCCCGCGGCTGCCGTGCGCCCGCGCGCCGCGTGCACGGCCGCCGCGTCCGGTACGTCATCGGTGACGAGCCGGGCCAGGTCAACGGCATGCGATGGCAGCGCGCCCTCTAGGGGCGCGGGGCTCTTGTCGATGTGCGGCTACCGCCGCGCGGGCGCGACCAGCCGAATACGGCCCGCAGCCAACAGCCAGACCCTGCCCCCACGGCGATCAGTGCATTCACACACACTCACCGTGAAGGTTTCCGCATGCCCAGCCAGTTCTTCATCCCCGACCCCGAGGGTCGAACCCCCAACCCCGAAGGCTACTTCGGGACGTTCGGCGGCAAGTTCATCCCGGAGGCCCTCGTCGCCGCAGTCGACGAGGTGGCCGTCGAGTACGACAAGGCCAAGCACGACCCCGAGTTCGCCAAGGAACTCGACGACCTCCTGGTCAACTACACCGGCCGCCCGTCGGCCCTCACCGAAGTCCCCCGCTTCGCCGCGGAAGCGGGTGGCGCACGGATCTTCCTGAAGCGGGAAGACCTCAACCACACCGGCTCCCACAAGATCAACAACGTCCTCGGCCAGGCCCTGCTCACCAAGCGCATGGGCAAGGCCCGGGTCATCGCCGAGACCGGCGCCGGACAGCACGGCGTCGCCACGGCCACCGCCTGTGCCCTCTTCGGCCTCGAGTGCACGATCTACATGGGCGAGATCGACACCCGGCGTCAGGCCCTCAACGTGGCCAGGATGCGCATGCTCGGCGCCGAGGTCATCGCCGTGAAGTCCGGCAGCCGCACGCTGAAGGACGCCATCAACGAGGCCTTCCGCGACTGGGTCGCCAACGTCGACCACACCCACTACCTCTTCGGCACCGTCGCCGGACCGCACCCCTTCCCGGCGATGGTCCGCGACTTCCACCGGGTCATCGGCGTCGAGACCCGCCGCCAGCTCCTGGAGCGCGCCGGACGCCTCCCCGACGCGGCCGTGGCCTGCGTCGGCGGCGGCTCCAACGCCATCGGCCTCTTCCACGCCTTCATCCCGGACACCGGCGTCCGCCTCATCGGCTGCGAGCCGGCCGGGCACGGCGTCGAGACCGGTGAGCACGCCGCGACCCTCACCGCCGGCGAGCCCGGCATCCTGCACGGCTCACGCTCCTACGTCCTCCAGGACGAGGAGGGCCAGATCACCGAGCCGTACTCGATCTCGGCCGGTCTCGACTACCCGGGCATCGGCCCGGAGCACTCGTACCTGAAGGACTCCGGCCGCGGCGAGTACCGCGCGGTCACCGACGACGCGGCGATGCAGGCCCTGCGCCTGCTGTCGCGCACCGAGGGCATCATCCCGGCCATCGAGAGCGCCCACGCGCTGGCCGGCGCCCTGGAGGTCGGCAAGGAGCTGGGCAAGGACGGGCTGATCGTGGTCAACCTCTCCGGCCGCGGCGACAAGGACATGGACACCGCCGCCCGCTACTTCGGCCTGTACGACACCGACGCCCAGGTCGCCGAGGACGCCTCCGGCACCGCCGAGATCGAGGGGGATGCCAAGTGAGCGGGAACATCCGGCTGTTGAGCGACACCCTCGCCGCCGCGAAGTCCGAGGGCCGGTCCGCCCTCATCGCCTACCTCCCGGCCGGGTTCCCGACCGTGGACGGCGGCATCGAGGCGATCAAGGCCGTCATCGACGGCGGCGCCGACGTCGTCGAGGTGGGCCTGCCGCACAGCGACCCCGTCCTCGACGGCCCCGTCATCCAGACCGCCGACGACATCGCCCTGCGCGGCGGCGTGAAGATCGCCGACGTGATGCGCACGGTCCGCGAGGCCCACGCCGCCACCGGCAAACCCATCCTCGTCATGACGTATTGGAACCCGATCGACCGCTACGGCGTCGAGCGGTTCACCGCCGAGCTCGCCGAGGCGGGCGGTGCCGGGTGCATCCTGCCCGACCTGCCCGTGCAGGAGTCGGCACTGTGGAGGGAGCACGCGCACAAGCACGGTCTCGCCACCGTGTTCGTCGTCGCGCCCAGCAGCAAGCACGAGCGGCTCGCGCAGATCACCGCGGCGGGCAGCGGCTTCGTCTACGCCGCGTCCCTCATGGGCGTCACCGGCACCCGCGCCAGCGTCAGCAACCAGGCCCAGGACCTGGTGGAACGCACCCGGGCCGCCGGCACCGACCTGCCGGTCTGCGTCGGGCTCGGCGTCTCCAACCCCGCCCAGGCCGCCGAGGTGGCGGGCTTCGCCGACGGCGTGATCGTCGGCTCGGCCTTCGTCAAGGCGATGCTGGACGCCCCGGACGACGCGGCCGGTGTGGAGGCTGTGCGCGTCCTCGCCGGCGACCTGGCCAAGGGCGTGCGCGGACAGGCGTAGGAAGCCGGGAAGTCATACAGGTCCCTCGTACGGGTGGACCTGGGGCCGGGGAGGCGCGGTGCGCCTCCCCGGTTCGTTTCCGGGGTGTGAGCGAGAAGAACCGTGAGGGAAAGCGCACCGCCCGGGAGAAGCTGGCGGTCGAGCGCGAGAAGCAGAAGTCCGCGGACAAGCGCCGACGCGCGCTGATCATGGGCGGCGCCGTCGTCGCCGTCCTGGCACTCGCGGCGGTGATCGGCGTCGTCGCGGCCAACGCCGGCAAGGACGACGACAGCGAGGCCTCGGGCCCGGTCGTGGCCCCCTCGGGAGCGCAGGGCAAGGACGGCCTGGCGATCCCGGTCGGCAAGGACAGCGCCAAGTCCACGCTCACGGTCTGGGAGGACTTCCGCTGCCCCGCGTGCAAGTCCTTCGAGACGGCGTACCGGCCGGTGATCCACGAATTGACGAACGCCGGGCAGCTCAAGGTCGAGTACCACCTGGTCACCCTCATCGACGGCAACATGCGCGGCACCGGCTCCCGCAACGCCGCCAACGCCGCGGCCTGCGCCCAGGACGCCGGCAAGTTCCCCGCGTACCACGACGTGCTCTTCGACAACCAGCCCCCGGAGGTCGACGACGCCTACGCGGACAACGGCAAGCTGATCGAGCTGGCCGGCAAGGTCGACGGCCTGGACACCCCGGCCTTCCGCGCGTGCGTCGAGGACGGCAAGCACAACGCCTGGGTCGCCAAATCCCACCAGGCCTTCGACAAGGGCGACTTCTCGGGCACGCCCACTGTGCTGTTCGACGGCAAGAACATCTACCAGGACCGGACGATGACCCCGGCCAAGCTGAAGCAGATGGTGCAGGAGGCGAACCAGGGGTGAGGGGCGCTCTCACGCCCCCGTTATGGACCCGTAGCCGGGCCGCCCGCCCTCGGCCACGTGCGGCACGGTAGCGTCGACCTTGCCATGGAACTTGCCTTCATTCCCAGCCCGTCGCGCGGTGTGCTGTACCTCGGCCCCATTCCGCTGCGCGGCTACGCGTTCTGCATCATCATCGGCGTCTTCGTCGCGGTCTGGCTCGGCAACAAACGCTGGATCGCCCGGGGCGGGCGGGCCGGCACGGTGGCCGACATCGCTGTCTGGGCCGTGCCCTTCGGCCTCGTCGGCGGCCGCCTCTACCACGTCATCACGGACTACGAGCTGTACTTCAGCGAGGGCCGCGACTGGGTGGACGCCTTCAAGATCTGGGAGGGCGGCCTCGGCATCTGGGGCGCCATCGCGCTCGGCGCGGTGGGCGCGTGGATCGGCTGCCGCCGCCGTGGCATCCCGCTGCCCGCGTACGCCGACGCCATCGCACCGGGCATCGCCTTCGCCCAGGCGATCGGCCGCTGGGGCAACTGGTTCAACCAGGAGCTGTACGGCAAGCCCACCGATCTGCCCTGGGCCCTGGAGATCACCTCCTCGTCGGACGGGCGGGTGCCGGGCACCTACCACCCGACGTTCCTGTACGAGTCGCTGTGGTGCATCGGCGTGGCGTTCCTGGTCATCTGGGCGGACCGACGCTTCCGGCTCGGGCACGGCCGGGCGTTCGCGCTGTACGTCGCCGCGTACTGCACGGGCCGGGCATGGATCGAGTACATGCGGGTCGACGACGCCCACCACATCCTGGGCCTCCGCCTGAACGTGTGGACCGCGATCTTCGTGTTCCTGCTCGCGGTGACGTACCTGGTGGTGTCGTCGAAGAAGCGGCCCGGTCGGGAGGACGTCGTGGAACCGGCCGCCGAGGCCACCGGTGACGACGCCGACGGCGACGAGAAGTCCGAGAAGTCCGAAGATGCCGGCAAGGACGACGAGGCCGCGGCCGAGTCCGATTCCGACGCGGCCAGGAACGAGGCCGGGTCCGGGAAGAAGACCTGACGGTCTGACCCATGTGACATGCCGAGAGCGCCCGGGGATCGTCCCGGGCGCTCTCGGCATGTCAGCGGCGGCGCGCCAGGGACAGGGTGCGCCGGGCGGCCGTCACCACTGCCGCGTCGATGAAGCGGCCGTCCGGGAGGGCCTGGGCGCCCTGCTCCGCGGCGGCCGCCTTGAGGACCGTCTCGGCCCGCTCGATGTCGGCCTCGGTGGGCAGGTAGGCGCGTTCGATCACCGGGAGCTGACGGGGGTGGATCGCGGCGCGGCCGAGGAAGCCGAGGGCACGGCCATGGGCGCAGGAGGCGGCCAGCTCGTCCAGGTCGCGGGTGTCCGGGTGGACGGACTGGGGCGGCGGGGGCAGACCGGCGGCCCGGGCGGCCACCACCACCCGGGAGCGGGGCCAGTCGAGGCCCGTGTCGTCGCGTACGCCGAGGTCGGCCCGCAGGTCGGCCTCGCCGAGGGCGATACCGCACAGGTTCGGATGGGCGGATGCGATGGCGTGTGCCCGCTCCACGGCGAGGGCCGTCTCCAGGAGGACGTACAGGTCGGTCGAGGCGGCCCGGCGTGCGACACGGGCGACCTCGGAAGGTGAGGTGATCTTGGGGATGCGGAGGCCGCCGAGCCCGGGGGCCGGCGCCAGGACCGCGATGTCCTGCCCGCCCCAGGGGCCGTCCAGGGCGTTGACGCGTACGTGGACCGGAACGGCCGGCGGGCCGGCGAGCAGGTCGGCGGTGGCCGCGCGCGCGTAGGCCTTGCGGTCGGGGGCGACCGCGTCCTCCAGGTCGATCACGACGACGTCGGCGCCGGAGGTGAGGGCCTTCGCCACCACGTGGGGGCGGTCGCCCGGGGCGTAGAGCCAGGTGAGCGGGAACGCCGCCGGGAGCGCCGTCACAGGGCGCCCTCCGCGCGCAGCGCCGTGACGTCGTCCGGGGTGAGACCCAGTTCGGTCAGGACCTCGTCGGTGTCGGCGCCGTGCGGGCGGCCGGCCCAGCGGATCGCGCCGGGCGTGGCGGAGAGCCGGAAGAGGACGTTCTGCATGCGCAGCGGGCCGAGTTCGGGATCGTCGACGGTGGTGATGGTGTCCAGGGCCTGGTACTGCGGGTCCGCCATCACGTCCCGGACGTCCTGCACCGGGGCGACCGCCGCCTCGGCCTTCTCGAAGGCGGCCAGGACGTCGGTGCGGGTGCGCGCGGCGATCCAGCCGCCGACCGCCTCGTCCAGGACGTCGGCGTGCCGGGCGCGGTCGGCACCCGAGGCGAACCAGGGCTCGTCGATCAGTTCCGGGCGGCCGACCAGGCGCATCACGCGTTCCGCGACCGACTGGGCCGAGGTGGAGACCGCGACCCAGGTGCCGTCCGCGGTGCGGTAGACGCCGCGCGGGGCGTTGTTGGGGGAGCGGTTGCCGGTGCGGGGCTGGACGTGCCCGAGCTGGTCGAACCAGAGGGGCTGGGGGCCGAGGGCGGCCAGGATCGGTTCGATCAGGGCCATGTCGACGACCTGGCCCTCGCCGGTGTGCTCGCGTGCGGCGAGCGCCGTCATCACCGCGTACGCCGTCGTCATTCCCGCGATGGAGTCGGCCAGGCCGAACGGCGGGAGGGTCGGGGGCGCGTCCGGTTCGCCGGTGATCGCGGCGAAGCCGCTCATCGCCTCGGCGAGGGTGCCGAAGCCTGGACGGTGGGCGTAGGGGCCGAACTGGCCGAAGCCGGTGACCCGGGCCAGGACCAGGCGGGGGTTGACGGCCGACAGCTCAGGCCAGCCCAGGTCCCACTTCTCCAGGGTGCCGGGGCGGAAGTTCTCGATGATCACGTCGGTGCCGGCGGCCAGGCGCAGCAGGGTGGCGCGGCCCCCGGGCTTCGACAGGTCGAGGGTCATGGTGCGCTTGTTGCGGCCGAGCATCTTCCACCACAGGCCCACGCCGTCCTTCGAGGGGCCGTGGCCGCGGGAGGGGTCGGGCTTCGTCGGGTGCTCGATCTTGACGACCTCGGCGCCGAAGTCGCCGAGCAGCGTGGCGGCCATGGGGCCGGCGAAGAGGGTGGCGAGGTCGAGGACGCGGAGGCCGGTGAGGGGCGCGACGCGACGACCTCCCGGTTGGCCGGGCGGTCAGGCCGGCGACGCCGGAGCCGACGACGACCACGTCCGCGGCGATGGACCACCCGGGGGCG
>NZ_POUC01000310.1 GCF_002891435.1 Streptomyces cahuitamycinicus | reverse complement strand
GTCCAGGTGTCCGCCGCACCCGCCCCCGCCGCGGTCCCGGAAGCCGCGGTCCCGGAAGCCGTGGCCCCGTCCGGGACCCCGGCGAAGACCGCCCGCCCGGCCCGGTCCTCCTACGCCCTGGTCGCCGCCGGAGCGCTCGCGCTGTTCCTGGTGACGGCCTTCTCGCCGGGGGAGCTCCTGGGCCACTTCACGGTGTTCGTCCTGGCGATCGTCATCGGCTTCTACGTCATCGGCAACGTGCACCACGCGCTGCACACCCCGCTGATGTCGGTGACCAACGCCATCTCCGGCATCGTCGTGGTCGGTGCGCTGCTGCAGATCGGGCAGGGCGACACCGCCGTCACCGTCCTGTCGTTCGCCGCGATCCTGCTGGCGAGCATCAACATCTTCGGCGGATTCGCCGTCACCCGCCGCATGCTCGGCATGTTCTCGAAGGGCTGATCAGTGATGACCACAGACACGGCCGCTCAGGCCGCCTACGTCGTCGCCGCGCTGCTGTTCATCCTCAGCCTCGCCGGCCTGTCCCAGCACAAGACGTCCCGTTCGGGAGTCGTCTGGGGCATCGCGGGCATGGCCGTGGCCCTGGCCGCCACGGTCGGGCTCGCCTCCCGCAGCATCACCGCGACCGGTCTCGTCCTGATCGCCGTCGCCATGGCTGTCGGCGCGGGTATCGGCCTGTGGCGGGCCCGGGTGGTCGAGATGACCGGCATGCCCGAGCTGATCGCCATCATGCACAGCCTCGTCGGCCTCGCCGCCGCGTTCGTCGGCTGGAACGGCTACCTGGACGTCGACACCGAACTCTCCGGTTCGCTGCTGGCCATCCATCACGCCGAGGTGTTCATCGGGGTGTTCATCGGCGCCGTCACCTTCACGGGTTCCGTGGTGGCGTACCTGAAGCTCTCGGCACGCATCAACTCCCGCCCGCTCACGCTGCCCGGCAAGCACATCCTCAACATCGGCGCGCTCGTCGCCTTCGTGGGACTCACGGCGGCGTTCGTCGTACGGCCGAACATGGGCCTGCTCATCGCGGTCACCGTGATCGCGCTGGCCCTCGGCGCGCACCTGGTCGCCTCCATCGGCGGCGGTGACATGCCGGTGGTCGTCTCCATGCTCAACAGCTACTCCGGCTGGGCCGCCGCGGCCTCGGGCTTCCTGCTCTCCAACAACCTGCTCATCGTCACCGGCGCGCTGGTCGGCTCCTCCGGCGCCTACCTGTCCTACATCATGTGCAAGGCGATGAACCGCTCCTTCATCTCGGTGATCGCGGGCGGCTTCGGCACCCCGGCGGCGGCCGCCGACGACGGCGAGCAGGGCGAGCACCGGGAGATCAACGCCGAGGAGACCGCCGAACTCCTCGGCAACGCCACCTCGGTCATCATCACCCCGGGCTACGGCATGGCCGTCGCCCAGGCCCAGTACCCGGTCGCCGAGCTGGCGCGCAAGCTGCGCGAGCGGGGCGTCGAGGTGCGCTTCGGCATCCACCCGGTCGCCGGCCGGCTGCCCGGGCACATGAACGTGCTGCTCGCCGAGGCGAACGTGCCCTACGACATCGTCCTGGAGATGGACGAGATCAACGACGACTTCGCCGCCACCTCGGTCGTCCTGGTCATCGGCGCCAACGACACCGTCAACCCGGCCGCCACCGACAACCCGTCCAGCCCCATCGCCGGAATGCCGGTCCTGCACGTGTGGGAGGCGGCCCACGTGATCGTCTTCAAGCGCTCCATGGCCGCCGGATACGCGGGCGTGCAGAACCCGCTGTTCTTCCGCGACAACACCCAGATGCTCTTCGGCGACGCCAAGCAGCGCGTCGAGGACATCCTGCGCGGCCTCGACGCCCTGGACGCACCGGTCCGGGAGATGGCCGGCACGTCACCCTGAACCACCGGGCACCCGAACGTGAAGGCCGGCTCGACACCGTCGAGCCGGCCTTCGGTGTCCCGCCGTGCGGTCAGTCCGTGCCGGACTCCATCGCCGCGCGGTCCAGCCACGCGTCCTCCTCCGAGACCTCGCCCCGGGAGGCGATGACCTGGGCGCCGCCCTGCGGCAGCTCCGGCATGGTGCCGATCAGCCCGGTCGCGGCGGCCTGGGAGGCGCCGATGGTGGGGCTGCCGGTGCCGATCAGGCCCATGCCCGCGTACTGCTCCAGCTTGGCGCGCGAGTCGGCGATGTCGAGGTTGCGCATGGTGAGCTGGCCGATGCGGTCCACCGGACCGAACGCGGAGTCCTCGGTGCGCTCCATGGACAGCTTGTCCGGGTGGTAGCTGAACGCCGGGCCCGTGGTGTCGAGGAGCGAGTAGTCCTCGCCGCGCCGCAGCCGCAGCGTCACCTCGCCGGTGACGGCGGCGCCGACCCAGCGCTGGAGCGACTCGCGGATCATCAGCGCCTGCGGGTCCAGCCAGCGGCCCTCGTACATCAGCCGGCCGAGGCGCCGGCCCTCGGCGTGGTACTGGGCGAGGGTGTCCTCGTTGTGGATCGCGTTGACCAGCCGCTCGTAGGCGGCGTGCAGCAGGGCCATGCCCGGCGCCTCGTAGATGCCGCGGCTCTTGGCCTCGATGATCCGGTTCTCGATCTGGTCGGACATGCCCAGGCCGTGCCGGCCGCCGATGGCGTTGGCCTCCATGACCAGGTCGACGGCGGAGGGGAACTCCTTGCCGTTGATCGACACCGGGCGGCCCTCGGCGAAGCCGATCGTCACGTCCTCGGCGGCGATCTCGACCGACGGGTCCCAGAACTTCACGCCCATGATCGGTTCGACGGTCTCGACGCCGGTGTCCAGGTGCTCCAGGGTCTTGGCCTCGTGGGTGGCGCCCCAGATGTTGGCGTCCGTGGAGTACGCCTTCTCCGTGCTGTCCCGGTAGGGCAGGCCGTGCGCGACCAGCCACTCCGACATTTCCTTGCGGCCGCCGAGCTCGGTCACGAAGGCGGCGTCCAGCCAGGGCTTGTAGATCCTGAGGTGCGGGTTGGCGAGCAGGCCGTAGCGGTAGAACCGCTCGATGTCGTTGCCCTTGAAGGTCGACCCGTCGCCCCAGATCTGGACGTCGTCCTCCAGCATCGCCCGCACCAGGAGCGTGCCGGTGACGGCCCGGCCCAGCGGGGTGGTGTTGAAGTACGCCCGCCCGCCCGAGCGGATGTGGAACGCTCCGCAGGTCAGCGCGGCCAGGCCCTCCTCGACCAGCGCGGCACGGCAGTCGACCAGGCGCGCGATCTCGGCCCCGTAGGTCTTGGCGCGGCCGGGCACCGAGGCGATGTCGGGCTCGTCGTACTGGCCGATGTCGGCGGTGTAGGTGCACGGGACGGCGCCCTTGTCGCGCATCCACGCGACCGCGACGGAGGTGTCGAGACCGCCCGAGAAGGCGATGCCGACGCGTTCGCCGGCGGGCAGGGAGGTGAGGACCTTGGACATAGAAAGAGTATGTATCACTTTGCATAGTCATGCAAGCCGGATAGGCGAATTCGTCACTCCGGTTGCTTCCGGTTCAGGAACCCGCCGCCTCTGAGCCGCCGCCCAGCGCGCCCAGGATCCGCTCGGCGGCCAGCGTCGGTGTCAGCTCACCCTCCCGGACCCGCTGCTCCAGCACGGGCGCCAGAGCCCGTACCGCCGGGTCGGCCCGCAGCCGGCCGAGGAGTTCGTCGCGGACCATGCTCCAGGTCCAGTCGACCTGCTGGTCGCGGCGCTTGGCGGCTAGGCGGCCCGTGGAGTCCAGCAGGGTGCGGTGCTGTTCCAGGCGCTCCCAGACCGTGTCCAGGCCGGTCGACTCGCGGGCGCTGCAGTGCAGCACCGGCGGCGTCCAGAACGCGTCCTTGCCGTGCATCAGCCGCAGCGCGCCCGCCAGTTCCCGCGCGGCCGCCCGGGCGTCGCGCTCGTGCGGCCCGTCCGCCTTGTTGACCGCGATCACGTCGGCCAGTTCCAGGACGCCCTTCTTGATGCCCTGGAGCTGGTCGCCCGTGCGGGCGAGGGTGAGCAGCAGGAACGAGTCGACCATGTTCGCGACCGCGGTCTCGGACTGGCCCACGCCGACCGTCTCCACCAGGATCACGTCGTAGCCGGCCGCCTCCATCACCACGATCGACTCGCGGGTGGCCTTCGCGACCCCGCCCAGCGTGCCCGCCGTGGGGGAGGGACGCACGAACGCCGCCGGGTCCACGGCCAGGCGCTCCATCCGGGTCTTGTCGCCCAGGATGGAACCGCCCGTGCGGCTGGAGGACGGATCGACGGCCAGGACCGCGACCCGGTGCCCGAGCGAGGTCAGCAGCGTGCCGAAGGCGTCGATGAACGTCGACTTGCCGACGCCGGGCACCCCGCTGACGCCGATCCGCCGGGCCCGGCCGCTGTGCGGCAACAGCGCGGTCAGCAACTCCTGGGCCAGCGCGCGGTGTTGCGGCCGGGTCGACTCGACGAGTGTGATGGCTCGGGCGATGATCGCCCGCTTCCCGTCGAGCACGCCCTTCACATACGCGTCGACATCGATCACAGGTCGTGCCCGAGGCCGTCCGACAGCCGCTTCACCAGGTCGTACGCCGCGTCCGGGATCACCGTCCCGGGCGGGAAGACGGCCGCCGCACCCATCTCGAGCAGCGTCGGCACGTCCTGCGGCGGAATCACGCCGCCGACCACGACCATGATGTCCTCACGCCCCTCCTCGGCCAGCGCCTCGCGCAGCGCCGGGACGAGGGTGAGGTGACCGGCCGCCAGCGACGAGACGCCGACGATGTGCACGTCCGCCTCGACGGCCTGCCGTGCCACCTCGGCGGGCGTCTGGAACAGCGGGCCGACGTCCACGTCGAAGCCGAGGTCGGCGAAGGCGGTGGCGATCACCTTCTGGCCGCGGTCGTGCCCGTCCTGGCCCATCTTGGCCACCAGGATGCGCGGGCGGCGGCCCTCGGCCTCCTCGAAGTCGGACACGAGGGTGCGGGTGCGGTCCACGGACGGCGACTCCCCGGCTTCGTTGCGGTACACGCCGGTGATGGTACGGATCTGGCTCGCGTGCCGCCCGTACACCTTCTCCAGCGCGTCCGAGATCTCCCCGACGGTGGCCTTCGCACGGGCCGCGTGCACCGCCAGCTCCAGCAGGTTGCCCTCGCCGCCGGCGGCCCGGGTCAGCGCGTCCAGCGCGTCCTGGCAGGCCCGCTCGTCCCGCTCCGCGCGCAGCCGCCGCAGCTTCTCGATCTGCTGCGCCCGCACGGAGGAGTTGTCGACCTTGAGGACGTCGATCTGCTCGTCGGTCTCGACGCGGTACTTGTTGACGCCGATGACCGGCTGGCGGCCCGAGTCGATCCGGGCCTGGGTGCGGGCCGCGGCCTCCTCGATGCGCAGCTTCGGGATGCCCGCGTCGATGGCCTTGGCCATGCCGCCCGCGGCCTCGACCTCCTCGATGTGCTGCCAGGCCCGCCGGGCCAGGTCGTACGTCAGCTTCTCCACGTACGCGCTGCCGCCCCACGGGTCGATCACGCGGGTCGTGCCGGACTCCTGCTGGAGGAGCAGCTGCGTGTTGCGGGCGATGCGCGCCGAGAAGTCGGTGGGCAGGGCGAGCGCCTCGTCGAGGGCGTTGGTGTGCAGCGACTGCGTGTGTCCCTGGGTCGCCGCCATGGCCTCGACACAGGTGCGGGTCACGTTGTTGAACACGTCCTGCGCGGTCAGCGACCAGCCCGAGGTCTGCGAATGGGTGCGCAGGGACAGCGACTTGGCGTTCTGCGGGTCGAACTGCCGCACCAGCTTCGCCCACAGCAGGCGCGCCGCCCGCAGCTTGGCGACCTCCATGAAGAAGTTCATGCCGATCGCCCAGAAGAACGACAGCCGGGGCGCGAACGCGTCCACGTCCAGGCCCGCCTCACGGCCCGCCCGGATGTACTCCACGCCGTCCGCGAGGGTGTACGCCAGCTCCAGATCGGCCGTCGCTCCCGCCTCCTGGATGTGGTACCCGGAGATGGAGATCGAGTTGTAGCGCGGCATCCGCTGCGAGGTGAAGGCGAAGATGTCGGAGATGATCCGCATCGACGGCTTCGGCGGATAGATGTAGGTGTTGCGGACCATGAACTCCTTGAGGATGTCGTTCTGGATGGTCCCGGCCAGCTTCTCGGGCGGTACGCCCTGTTCCTCGGCGGCGACGATGTACAGCGCCAGCACCGGAAGCACGGCACCGTTCATCGTCATCGACACGGTCATCTTGTCCAGCGGAATGCCGTCGAACAGCTGCCGCATGTCGTAGATCGAGTCGATGGCCACGCCCGCCATGCCGACGTCACCGGTCACCCGCGGGTGGTCGCTGTCGTAACCCCGGTGCGTGGGCAGGTCGAAGGCGACCGACAGGCCCTTCTGCCCGGCCGCGAGGTTGCGCCGGTAGAAGGCGTTGGACTCCTCCGCCGTCGAGAAGCCGGCGTACTGGCGGATCGTCCAGGGCTGGTTGACGTACATCGTCGGGTACGGGCCGCGCAGATACGGCGCCGCGCCCGGGCGCGTGTCCAGGAAGTCCAGGCCCTCCAGGTCACGCCCGGTGTACAGCGGCTTGACCGCGATGCCCTCCGGGGTCTCCCAGAGCAGGTCGTCCCCGCCGGCGGCGTTCTTGACCGCCGTACGCCACTCGTCGGGGCCGCCGCCGGGGGCCGGCATCCCCAGTTCGATCCCGGAGAAGTCGGGGATTCCCATCAGGACACTCCCATGCGGTCGAGGGTGGCGGACAGCACGGCGACGGCGTCACAGCCCGCGAAGACGTAACCGTCGACACCGGGGTGCTCCCCGGGCCGCCCGGCGAGGAAGACGTGCGCGGCACCGGCGGCCTTCAGCTGCCCGGCCACCGCCTCCGCCTGCTCCTCGTACAGCGCGTCGCTGGAGCACAGCACGGCCTCGCTCGCACCGCTCTCCTCGAAGGAGCCCTCCGCGACCGGCTCGATGCCGCCCGCCTGGAACAGGTTCGAGGCGAAGGTGAGCCGGGCGGTGTGGGCGGCGGCCGGGCCGAGCGCGGCCAGGAAGATCCGGGGTCGGGAGCCGGTCGCGGCGAGATGGGCGTCGGAGCGGGCGCGCAGCGCCTCGTACGCCTCGTCCCGGCGCACCCGCGGCAGCCCGCCGGACGGCTGCTCGGGTGCGCTCTCGCGGACGACCGGCTTCTCCGCGAGGAACGGGAACTCGCTGACACCGGTGATGGGTTCGCGCCGCTTGGCCAGCCGGCCGGTGCGTGCCTGCCAGGTCTCGGCCAGGTCCCGCGCGAGGCCCCCCGAACGCAGGGCCGCCGCCTGGCCGCCGAGCCGCTCGATGCGCTGGAAGAACTCCCAGCCCGCGTGGGCGAGTTCGTCCGTGAGCCGCTCCACGTACCAGGAGCCGCCCGCCGGGTCGATCACCCGGGCCAGGTGCGACTCCTCGATGAGGATCGAGGAGGTGTTGCGGGCGATCCGGCGCGCGAACGCGTCCGGCAGGCCGAGGGCGTGGTCGAAGGGCAGCACGGTGACCGCGTCCGCCCCGCCCGCGCCGGCGGCCAGCGTGGCGATCGTCGAGCGCAGCATGTTCACCCACGGGTCGCGGCGCGTCATCATCACCGGCGACGTCACCACGTGCTGGAGCTGCGCCCCCGCGCGCGGTGCCCCGCACACCTCGGCCACCCGGGCCCACAGCCGGCGCGCGGCCCGCAGCTTGGCGATCGTCAGGAACTGGTCGGCGGTCGCCGCGTACCGGAACTCCAGCTGCGCACAGGCCTGTTCGACGCCCAGCCCGGCCCCCGTCAGCTCACGCAGGTACGCCACCGCGGTGGCCAGCGAGCAGCCCAGCTCCTGGGCGGCCGAACCCCCGGCCTCGTGGTAGGGCAGCGCGTCCACGGTCAGCGCCCGCAGCCCCGGATACCCCTCGGCGCACAGCCGCGCGAGTCCGGCCGCCGCCGTGACATCGCCCCGCTGCCCGCTGCGGGCCTCCTGGCCCAGCGGGTCCGCGCCCAGGTTGCCGCGCGCCTGCTCCGGGGCGACACCGCGCTCCTCGTACAGCCGCAGCAACTCCCGCGCGGCGGGCTCGACGTCGGACCCGGCGTCGAGGACGACCGGGGCGAGGTCGAGATGGACTCCGCCGAGCACCCGGCCGAGCTCCGGCACCGGGATGGCGGAGCCGCCCACGCCCAGCCAGAGTGAGGTGACGCCGTTCTCCAGATCCGTCAGCACCGGGCCGCCGTCGGCCACCGTGTGCCGCTGCCGTACGTCCCAGCCGCCGAGGGTGTTCCCCTCGGCCCGGCCGCCGCGCACGAAGGGCGCGAACCCGGGCAGGCCCGGCTCCGGCGCGGAGTCACGGGCGGTGTAGAGAGGGCGGGTGCGCAACCCGTCCTCCAGGGTGGTGGACAGGGCTTCCTCGGCCTCGGCGCCCTCCACGTCCTTGCCCGACTTGCGCAGGACACCCGCCACAAGGCGCTGCCACTGCTCGTGGGGCACGTCAGGGAATTCGCCGGCCAGCTCAAGCCCGTCGTCAGGCAGGACCGTCATGCTCGGATGCTAGGTCACGGACACGAAGGAGCAGCAGTGGGCACGGCTGTGACGTTTCCCTCGCCGAGAATGTGGTCCTGATCTCCGCCTGCCGCTCTTGAATCACGGCTGGTCAGGTACTACAACAGCAGGCCCGGCGGCCAGCGGTGGCCCTGTCCGGCGGGGACGGGGGAGAGGTCCACACGGGGACCTCGACCGTCGGACTCCGACTGGGGGCACGCGGCCGTGCGGGTACGGCGCGGCGCACACCGCAACAGCGGGCCACCGGCAGTAATGCGCGGTCCGCACCGGGGTAAACGAACGCCGAAAGGCCATTGAGCAACACGAACAACAATGAAAGAACCCCATATGGTCATCCCGCTTATGAAGCAGGCGGCAGATGAGCCGGGCACGGACGAGCAGGCCCCCCTGCGCTACGGCGCGGACTGGGCCGGCGGCGCGGCTTGCGCTGTCGAGGCGCGCCGGGCGCTGCGGGCGCTCCTGGCGCACGCACCGTGTACCGGCCGCACGCCCGTGCCGGCCCTGCTGGCGATCGACGCCGAACTGGTCGTCAGCGAACTCGTCACCAATGCGATCCGGCACGCTCCCGGTCCCTGCGGGATGTTCCTGCGGCTCTCGGACGACGGATTGGCCATCACCGTGTGGGACACCTCCGCCGAGCAGCCGGTGGTCCGCAAGCGCGACGGGCAGCGCTTCGGCGGCCACGGCATGCACGTGGTGCACACGGTCAGCACACGAGTCGCCGTCGCGTCCCTCGGCGTCGGCAAGCAGATCACCGCCTACCTGAGCACGGCGCCGGACGTCGCCCCCGACGTCGGCGCCGTTGCGATGATCGGCGGCGAGCCGGCCGCCTGACGTTGGGAAGCGGTCACCACCCGGTGCGCAGCAGATGGTTGAGGAGCAGCGCGAGCAGCGCCTGGGCGGTGAGCCACGCGCGGGGGCGGGTGAGGAACGCGCAGGCCGGGAGCAGCCACAGCGCGAAGGGGAGCCAGATGCGTTCCGTCTCCGCCTTGCTCATGCCGGACAGGTCGGCGATCAGCAGGGCGAGGAGCGCGGCGCAGACCAGGAACGCCAGGCGGACACCGGCTCGTGGCCCGGTACGATGCCGGACCACTGCGGCCGCTGTCCGCCGCAGTCCCGCCGCCGTCGCCAGTCCCGTGACGAGCACCGTGCAGGCCAGGTTGGCCCACACCCAGTAGCCGTAGGGGCGGATGCCGCCCGCGCCCTGACCGTAGCGCGTGACCAGCAGCTGGTAGGCCTCCCACCAGCTGAAACCCACGAGCGTGAACACCGCGGGAACCACGGCCGCTCCGGCGAGCCACGCCCCCAACAGGGCCGGACGCCGCCGGACTCCGCGGCGGCCGAGCACCAGGACCGCCGCGGCGATCAGCGCGACGAGCGTGAGGCCGTACGACAGGTAGCAGGTCAGGCCGAACAGCAGCCCGGACGCGCCCGCCC
>NZ_POUC01000030.1 GCF_002891435.1 Streptomyces cahuitamycinicus | reverse complement strand
CCGTGGCTGCCGAGCTGAACAGCCGCCCGCGCAAAACGCTCGGCTGGGAAACCCCAGCCGAGCGTCTCGCTAAGCTCCTGGCGACAGCCAGTTGATCACTGTGTTGCTACGACCCCTGGAATTCGCCCCAGGGCGCCGGGGGCAGTTCAGGGCTCCGATCGCGGCGGATCAGCTCTCGTACGGCTGGGCCTTCAGGATCTTCACCAGGGCCTTCTTGCCGTTCGGCAGCTCGTACTCCGCGTCCTCGCCGACCTTGTGGCCGATCACGCCGGTGCCCAGCGGGGACTGCGGAGAGTACGTTTCGATGTCGGAGCTCGCGTACTCGCGGGAGGCGAGCAGGAACGTCAGGGTGTCGTCCTCGTCACCGTCGAACGCGATCGTGACGACCATGCCGGGTGCCACCGCACCGTCCGCCGCGGGCGCCTCGCCCACCTTGGCGTTCTCGAGAAGCTGGGTGAGCTGGCGCACACGGAGCTCCTGCTTGCCCTGCTCCTCCTTGGCCGCGTGGTACCCGCCGTTCTCACGCAGGTCGCCCTCTTCACGCGCAGCGGCGATCTTCGCGGAGATCTCCGCCCGCGCGGGACCAGTAAGGTGCTCAAGCTCGGCCTTGAGCTTGTTGTACGCCTCCTGGGTCAGCCAGGTGACGTTCTCGCTGGTCTGGGTCACAGGTGCTCCTCGTAGGTACTGGGATACAAAGCATCGCCCTACCCAGAAGAATGTTCCTTCACGGAAGGGCGAAACCACGAGCCTAACAATTCAGGGGCCCAAGGGGGAGGACATAAGCCACCAGATTCACGTCAAGGCAGGTCAGGCGCTACGTATTCCAGGTGATGCCCGGTTGGCGTCAGCCGGTGTGGCAGCCCAGCAACTCGGCCGTGGTCCCCGGGGAGGTCGTACGGAGCGTGACGACCTTGTCGATGCGGGTCCCGTCCCCGGCGAAGCGGAAGTCGGCCCGGCCCACCTCGGATCCGTCCTCGGCCTGCGAGCGCACGGTGCAGTAGCCCTTCGCACCGGCGTCCTTGCGGACCTCCAGGTGCACCTGCACGGATCTCTTGCCCGGCTCGAAGCTGATCACCTCGGCGCTGATCTCGCTCTTGGCGACGTAGTGGTAACCGAACCAGCCGACGAGCCCCAGCAGCGCCACCGCGAGGACGGTGCCCACGACCTTGAGCTTGCGGTCGGCGCGCTCGTCCGAGGAACGGCCGTAGCGGCCCTCGGGCAGTCGCGTGCTCGCCGTACTCATGATCGTCCTCCTGGCAGCGCCGGGACGAAGGTCCCGGAAGGGGCTCCAGGGCCGGGCCCCGGAATTATTCGCCCCCCGGTTCGGTCACTATAGAAGCCGCTGATTGCGCCGACGCACACAGGGCGCCGACTTACTGAGGATTGAGTCTTGACTGACCAGTTGCGACTGATGGCCGTTCACGCCCACCCCGACGACGAGTCGAGCAAGGGCGCTGCGACCATGGCGAAGTACGTGTCCGAGGGGGTGGACGTGCTGGTCGTGACCTGCACGGGCGGGGAACGCGGCTCCATCCTCAATCCCAAGCTCCAGGGTGACGCGTACATCGAGGAGCACATCCACGAGGTACGCAAGAAGGAGATGGACGAGGCCCGGGAGATCCTGGGCGTCAAGCAGGAATGGCTCGGCTTCGTCGACTCGGGCCTGCCCGAGGGCGACCCGCTGCCGCCCCTGCCGGAGGGCTGCTTCGCCCTGGAGGACGTGGACCACGCGGCCGGGGAGCTGGTGCGCAAGATCCGCGCCTTCCGCCCCCAGGTGATCACCACCTACGACGAGAACGGCGGCTACCCGCACCCCGACCACATCATGACCCACAAGATCTCCATGGTGGCGTTCGAGTCGGCAGCGGACACCGAGAAGTACCCGGAGGCGGAGTACGGCCCCGCCTACCAGCCGCAGAAGCTCTACTACAACCAGGGCTTCAACCGCCCGCGCACCGAGGCCCTGCACCAGGCGATGCTCGACCGGGGCATGGAGTCCCCCTACGGGGACTGGCTCAAGCGCTGGGAGGAGTTCGGGATGAAGCAGCGCACGCTCACCACGCACATCCCGTGCGCCGAGTTCTACGAGATCCGCGACAAGGCGCTGATCGCCCACGCCACGCAGATCGACCCGGACGGCGGCTGGTTCAAGGTTCCGATGGAGATCCAGAAGGAGGTCTGGCCGACGGAGGAGTACGAGCTGGCGAAGGCCCTCGTCGATACGTCCCTCCCCGAGGACGACCTCTTCGCGGGCATCCGCGACAATGCCTGATATGAGCGCAAGCGCAAGCCTGGCAATGACGCACCTCGTCACCTTCGCCAAGGAGGTCGACGAGGACAAGGTCACCCCCGGCGTCCTCGGTTTCATCGTCTTCGCGGCGATGGCCCTGGCAGTGTGGGCCCTGATGAAGTCGATGAGTCGGCACATGAACCGGGTCGACTTCGCACAGGTCCCGGACCCGAAGGCCGACCAGCCGGAGCAGTCCCCGGCGGACGGGAACGCGGACGCCGCGGACGCGGAGCCCTCGAGCCAGGGCGCCAAGAAGCAAGGCTGACGTCCCCAGGGGGACACCACCCGTCGGTGGCCGGCACCACTCGCCGCCGACGGGTGCGTGGCGAGCCCGGAGGGGCCACCTCCCGGGCCCCGGCGCCTACGCCTTCTTCTCGACCGCCACCCCCATCACCTCACGCGCATGCCGGTTCGGGACCATGCCGAGGCGCCAGGCCTGCCAGCCCGCCTCCAGGGTCACGCCCCGCTCCAGCAGCAACTGGTACGCGTCGAGGTAGTCGTCCAGCTTCCGGTCCCGCAGGCCATGGCTCGCGCGGGACAACCGCGCCAGCTCCTCCTGGGCCACCGCCGTACCCACCTCCATGCCGCCCGGGGCCGCGTAGGGCAGGAGCGTGCAGCGCAGGAAGCGGGCCCAGTCCTCGCCCCGGCGGTCGCCGTAGGACGCGAAGAGCTCCACCGCCTCGTCGCACAGGGCCAGAGCCTGCTGGGTGCGCGCGTTGCCCGCGTCCACGACCACCAGTTCCAGGCACGTCCAGGCCTCGCCGTGGGCGACACCGATGCGCTGGAAGTCGGCGCGGGCGTCGACCAGGAGCTGGCGGGCGAAGCCCGAGTTGCGCAGCGAGCCCGTCTGGGCAGCGCGCTGGTCGCGGGTGACGCGGGCCGAGTGGTGGCGGGCGCAGGCCAGACCGTAGACGTCCCGCATGCGGGAGAACATCGTGCGGGCGCGTTCCAGCTCGCGGACCGCCTGATCGAGATCGCCCGTCTCCTCCAGGGCCTGGCCCAGGTAGTACAGGGTCCAGGCCTCGCCGCGCGCGTCCTCGTTGTCGCGGTGCCGGGCCGCCGCCCCGCGCAGCTCCTCCACCGCCGGGGACGCGTCCCCGGCGACCAGGAGTGCACGGGCCAGCTGCGTCAGGGCCCACGCCTCGCCACGGGCGTCACGGGTCCGCCCGTACAGCTCCAGGGCCGCCCGCAGCTCCGCCTCGGCCCGGGGGACGTCGCCCATGCGCAGCCCCAGCTGACCGAGCTGGAAGTGTGCCCACGCCTGGCCGTGCACGGACTCGCCCGCGCGGTGCAGCACCAGGGACTCGGTCAGCAGATCCAGCGCCTCCGCCACCCGGGCCCGGTCCCGCTCCACCGCCGCCAGGGCGTGCATCGTCCACGCCCGGTCCGTGGCCAGCGCGGGGGAGGCCTGCAGCGCCAGGGCCTCGCGGAGCTTCGCCGACGCCTCCGTCAGATTGCCCTGGTGGTGCAGCGTGATGCCGAGGGAGCACAGCGCACGCGCGGCACCCGCGTCGTGGTGGGCCTCCCGGTAGAGGTCCACGACCGACGCGAGGGTCGTACGGGCCTTGTCGAGTTCGCCGAGCTGCCGCGCCGCGATGCCCGTACGCCACTGCACCGAGCGGACCAGCAGCCCCTCGTCCACCGCCTGCGCCAGTTCGCTGATCTCGCCCAGCCGGTACAGGTCGCCCCGCAGTAGGCAGTAGTCGCACAGGGCGCCCAGCAGGTTCAGCACCGCCGCCTGGTCCACACCCTCGGCATGCCGCAGCGCCGCCGTGATGAAGCTCGACTCGTCGTCCAGCCAGCGCAGCGCCTCGTCGAGGGAGGGAAAGCCGTAGGGGCTGAAACGGTTCGTCCGGGTCGACATGTTGCCGTCGACCATCCGCAGCACCGAGTCGGCCAGCTCGGCGTAGTTCACGATCAGCCGTTCCTGTGCCGCCGTGCGCTCGGCCGGCTCCTCCTCGTCGAGCAGACGGGCCTGGGCGAAGGAACGCACCAGGTCGTGCAGCCGGTAGCGGTCGCCCCGGACGTGGTCGATCAGCCCGGCCCGGGTCAGGACCTGCAGATGACGCTTCGCCTCCGCCTCGTCCGTCGCCAGCAGCGCGGCGGCCGCGGCGGCACCCAGCGAGGCCCGCCCGGCCAGGGCCAGCCGGCGCAGCAACCGCCGTACGGTCTCCGGCTGGTCGGTGTAGCGCAGCCACAGGGCGCGTTCGACCGGCTCGACCGGGCCGTACGCGTCCAGGTCCGTCGCCAGCGCGCGCGGCGAGCGCGGACCGAGGCACGAGCCCGCGATCCGCAGCGCCAGCGGCAGCCCGCCGCACAGCTCCCGGACCCGGTCCGAGGACTCCGCGTCGTACGGCCCGGAACGGTCCTGCGCCGCCGCGCCCAGCAGCTCCTCCGCACCCGCCGCGTCCAGTGGCGCCACCGCCAGCTGGTGCACCCGCGCGGGCAGGCCCTCCAGCTCCAGCGGGCCCCGCGCGGTCACCAGAACCAGGCTGTCGGACCGCTCCGGGATCAGGGCGCGGATCTGCTCCGCGCCTGCGGCGTCGTCGAGGACGACCGTGACCGGCAGGCCCGTCAGATGCTGGTGATACAGCTCGCTCAGCCGTTTGACCTGCTGGTCCGGGGAGGAGCGCTCGCGGAACAGCAGCTGCTCGCGGGGAGCGCCGAGCCGGTTCAGCAGATGCAGCAGCGCGTCACGGGTGGGCAGCGGGGACTCGCCCGGCCCGTCCGCGCGCAGGTCTACGACACAGGCGCCGCGGAAGTAGTCCCTCAGATCGTGCGTCGCGTGCACCGCGAGCGTCGTACGGCCGCTGCCGGGCGTGCCGTGCAGCACCACCACAGTCGGCTGCGTCTCCGTGCTCGCCCGGGCCGACTGCACCCACTGCCGGATCTGCGCCAGCTCGTGCCGCCGCCCCGCGAACGGCTCCGCCGGTTCCGGGAGCTGCCCGAAGGACTGCTCCAGCACGTTGCGACCGCGCGCCGCCGCGCTCTTGTCCGCACCCCGCAGCCGGGGCCCGGACTTCTTCGGCCCGGTCGAGGCCGCGAGCACCCGCTGCTGATCGAGGAACGGCCGGATGCCCCGCACCTCCAGCGCCGTCAGCCACTGCAACCGCAGCTGCTCCGGGCCGCCCGGCTGGCTCACGGCGCCGGCGCGGCGGTGCGCGGCGGGCACATGCGACCCGACCACCTTCACCACCGTCGCGGCGGCACCCACGACACCCACCGTCACACCAGCCCCGAGAGCCGTCCCGGTCCCCGTGCCCAGTGCCATGTCGGCGACGACGGCCGCGACCGCCGCCACCCCGGCCACCAGCAGCGGAGTCCCGGCCCCCTCCCGGGCGTAACGCTGCCCGAACGTCAGCTGACCGGCCGCCGCCTCGTCCAGGGCGCGCGTATAGGCCTCGTACTCCTCACCCGCGCTCCGCGCCATCGTGTCGAGCGCCCCGCGCGCCCGCGCGAGCAGCACCTTCCCGTCGCTGCGCCCGCCGGAGCGGCGCACCTCCTCCTCCACGGCCCGCGCCAACAGCCGCTCGGCCTCCGCCCGATGAGCGTCCCGCATGTCACGTCCCCCTCCGGCGGCAACTCCTTTGCCTACGAGTGTCCTTGGTGGGAGGCGTGAGCGCGAGGGGGCGACGATCAACGGATGCGGTCCGGTGACCCACGGGCTGCTCGCTCGCGCGAGGGGCTGCGTTCCGCGGCCCGGCGGCCATCCTGAGGCAGGATGGAGGCATGCCGAACCGACTGGCTCATGAGACGTCCCCGTACCTGCTCCAGCACGCCGACAACCCCGTCGACTGGTGGCCCTGGACGGAAGAGGCTTTCGAGGAGGCGCGGAAGCGGAACGTGCCCGTCCTGCTCAGCATCGGATACAGCAGCTGTCACTGGTGCCACGTCATGGCTCATGAGTCCTTCGAGGACCAGGAGACCGCCGAGTACCTCAACGCGCACTACGTCAATGTGAAGGTCGACCGCGAAGAACGCCCCGACGTGGACGCCGTCTACATGGAGGCCGTGCAGGCGGCGACCGGGCAGGGCGGCTGGCCCATGACCGTCTTCCTCACCCCGGAGGCCGAGCCCTTCTACTTCGGCACGTACTTCCCGCCCGCTCCCCGCCAGGGCATGCCGTCCTTCCGGCAGGTGCTCCAGGGTGTGCACCAGGCGTGGGACGAGCGACGGGACGAGGTGACCGAGGTCGCCGGGAAGATCGTCCGGGATCTGGCCGGGCGGGAGATCTCCTACGGCGACGCGCAGACCCCTGGTGAGGAGGAGCTCGCACAGGCGCTGCTCGGGCTGACCCGGGAGTACGACCCGCAGCGCGGCGGATTCGGCGGGGCACCGAAGTTCCCGCCGTCGATGGTGCTGGAGTTCCTGCTGCGCCACCATGCCCGCACGGGCGCCGAGGGAGCCCTGCAGATGGCGCAGGACACCTGCGAGCGCATGGCCCGGGGCGGGATCTACGACCAGCTCGGGGGCGGCTTCGCCCGCTACTCGGTCGACCGTGACTGGGTCGTGCCGCACTTCGAGAAGATGCTGTACGACAACGCCCTGCTGTGCCGGGTGTACGCCCATCTCTGGCGTGCCACCGGCTCGGAGCTCGCGCGGCGCGTCGCCCTGGAGACCGCCGACTTCATGGTGCGTGAACTGCGCACGAACGAGGGCGGGTTCGCCTCCGCGCTGGACGCCGACAGCGACGACGGCACCGGCAGGCACGTCGAGGGCGCGTACTACGTGTGGACGCCGGAGCAGTTGCGGGAGGTCCTCGGCGAGCAGGACGCGGACTTCGCCGTGCGGCACTTCGGGGTGACCGAGGAGGGCACGTTCGAGGAGGGCGCGTCGGTCCTCCAACTGCCCGTGCGGGACGGGCTGGCCGACGCGGAGAAGGTCGCCTCGGTCCGGGAGCGGCTGCTGGCGGCGCGGTCGGAGCGGCCGGCGCCCGGCCGGGACGACAAGGTCGTCGCCGCCTGGAACGGCCTCGCTATCGCCGCGCTCGCCGAGACGGGCGCCTACTTCGACCGGCCCGATCTGGTCGAGGCCGCCGTCGCCGCGGCCGACCTGCTCGTCCGGCTGCACCTGGACGAGCAGGCCCGGCTCACCCGCACCAGCAAGGACGGCCATGCCGGTGCCAACGCGGGTGTCCTGGAGGACTACGCCGATGTGGCGGAGGGTTTCCTCGCGCTCGCGTCCGTCACCGGGGAGGGCGTCTGGCTGGAGTTCGCCGGCTTCCTCGTCGACCACGTCCTAGCGCGTTTCACCGACCCGGAGTCGGGTTCGCTGTACGACACCGCGGCCGACGCCGAGCGGTTGATCCGCCGTCCGCAGGACCCGACCGACAACGCCGCGCCGTCCGGCTGGAGCGCGGCGGCCGGTGCCCTGCTGGGGTACGCCGCGCACACCGGTTCGGAGCCGCACCGCACGGCCGCGGAGAAGGCGCTCGGTGTGGTCAAGGCGCTCGGGCCGCGCGTGCCCCGCTTCATCGGCTGGGGGCTGGCCGTGGCGGAGGCCGTGCTGGACGGGCCGCGGGAAGTGGCGGTCGTGGGGCCGTCGCTCGACGACGAGGGCACAAGGTCCTTGCACCGCACGGCACTTCTGGGTACCGCGCCGGGCGCCGTCGTCGCCGTCGGCACCCCGCAGAGCGACGAGTTCCCGCTGCTCAGCGACCGTCCGCTGGTTGGCGGTGAACCGGCGGCCTATGTCTGCCGTAACTTCACATGTGACGCGCCTACAACGGAAGTTGAACGGTTGCGTGCGGTGCTGAGCGACTGAAGTTGGGTATCAACGGAAACACGCTCTTTATCTGAACAGCCCCCAGGCTTCACAGTTCCCCCCTAATCTCTGCACAGTGACGTGACGGGAGGGGCCGCACCGGCACACCGTCACGACCGGGGGCTCTGGGATCTGGGGGGATCTGTTTGCTGACGTCTGTCTTCATCGCTGTCGTTTCACTGGCCCTGTTCTGGATGGCGGCGTTCACACTGTGGTGGCAGATGCACGCCTGGCGCACGCCGGAAGTGCTCGCCTCCACCCGGTTCAGCAGTCCGGACGGGGACGAGCACGTCTCCTTCTCGCTGCTGCTGCCCGCGCGGCACGAACAGGCGGTGCTGGACCACACGGTCCAGCGGCTGCTGGAGTCGAGCCACACCGACTTCGAGATCATCGTGATCGTCGGGCACGACGACCCGGAGACCACCGCGGTGGCCGAGCGGGCCGCCGCGCGTGACCCACGGGTCCGGGTCGTCGTCGACCGCCACGAGAAGAAGAACAAGCCGAAGGCCATGAACACGGCGCTGCCGCACTGCCGCGGCGACGTCGTCGGCGTGTTCGACGCGGAGGACCAGGTCCACCCCGAGCTCCTCGCGCACGTCGACCACGCCTTCCGCACCACCGGCGCGGACGTCGTGCAGGGCGGAGTGCAGCTGATCAACTTCCACTCCAGCTGGTACAGCCTGCGCAACTGTCTGGAGTACTTCTTCTGGTTCCGCTCGCGGCTCCACCTGCACGCGCAGAAAGGTTTCATTCCGCTTGGCGGCAACACCGTCTTCGTCCGCACGGACGTCCTCAGGGAAGCCGACGGCTGGGACCCGGACTGCCTCGCCGAGGACTGCGACCTCGGAGTGCGCCTGTCCAGCGTCGGCAAGAAGGTCGTCGTCGCCTACGACTCCGACATGGTGACCCGGGAGGAGACCCCCGGCTCGCTGATGTCCCTGCTTAAGCAGCGCACCCGCTGGAACCAGGGGTTCTTGCAGGTGTACCGGAAGAAGGACTGGAAGCAACTGCCCACCCTCGGGCAGCGGTTGCTCGCCCGCTACACCCTGATGACGCCGTTCATGCAGGCCTTCACCGGCGTCATCATCCCGCTGAACGTCGCGATCGCGCTGTTCCTCGACGTGCCCGTCGGCATCGCCTTCATCACCTTCCTGCCGGCTGTCACCGCGCTGGTCACCTTCGTCTTCGAGATCGTCGGACTGCACGACTTCGGCAGGCAGTACGGGCTGCGCGTCCGCTTCGGGCACTACCTGAAGCTGATCGTGGGCGGCCCCTTCTACCAGGTCCTGCTCGCCGGTGCGGCCGTGCGGGCCGTCTGGCGTGAGCAGCGCGGCCGCAACGACTGGGAGCTGACGACCCATGTCGGCGCGCATCTCGACGAGCCGGCCACGCCCCGTCAGGACGCTCCCGTGACCCGAGAGGACGTTCCCGCGTGACCTCCACCCTTCCCGCGGTGACCGCTTCGAAGGTCCCCGCGCAGCGCCGGCCTGCGCCCCGGACCGGCACGCACCGCAGACCCGAGCCGCCGAGCCGGCTGCGCTCCTCCCGGTCGGACCTGCTCCTGTGCGGTGTCCTCCTCGTGGCGATCCTCGTCGTGCAGGGCTGGAACATCGGCGACTACCCGGCCCTCAGCGACGACGAGGGCACCTATCTCGCCCAGGCCTGGTCGGTCCAGCAGGGCAACGGCCTGGCCCACTACACCTACTGGTACGACCATCCGCCGCTCGGCTGGATCCAGATCGCCGTGCTGACCTGGATCCCGGCGCTGATCAGTCCCGAGTCGATGACGGTGGGCACCATGCGCGCCGCGATGCTGCTGATCAGCGGCATCAGCGCGGTCCTCGTCTACGTACTGGGCCGCCGCCTCGCCCTGCCCCGCTGGGCCGCCGCACTCGGCATGGTGTTCTTCGGCCTCTCACCGCTGTCGGTCGTCCTCCAGCGGGAGATCTTCCTCGACAACCTCGCGGTGATGTGGACGCTGCTGGCCTTCACCCTGGCCGCCTCCCCGAACCGCCACCTGTGGCACCACTTCGGCGCGGGCATCGCGGCCGCGACGGCCGTCCTCACCAAGGAGACGATGCTCGTCGTCCTGCCCGCCCTGTTCCTCACCATGTGGCGCCACAGCCACCGGGACACCCGCAAGTTCGCCATCACCGGAGCCGTCACGGCCTGCGCCCTGATCGGCTTCTCGTACCCGCTGTTCGCCCTGCTCAAGGGCGAGTTACTGCCCGGCGCCGGGCACGTCTCCCTCTGGGACGGCGTCAAGTACCAGATGACCAGACCCGGTTCGGGCTTCATCCTGGACCAGGGCTCCGGCTCCTGGGGCGTGCTCCAGTCGTGGCTCTACTACGACAAGGTCCTGCCCCTCGGCGGTCTCGCGGGCGCCCTGCTCCTGCTCCTCACCTGGCGCTGGTCGGTCACCGCCCGGGCCCTGGCCGGACCGGCCCTGGCCGTGGCGATCTTCGCCGCGCTGGCCCTGCGCCCGAACGGCTACCTGCCCGCGATGTACGTCATCCAGGCCCTGCCGTTCCTCGGACTGGTCCTCGCCGGAGGTACCGCCTCCGTCGCCCACGCGGTGCTGAGCCGCTGGCGCTCCGAGGCGGAGAAACGCTACGTCAGTGTGGGCCGGTACGCGCTCGCCGCCGTGCTCGCCCTGGCCGCCGGCGCCTACGTCGTGCCCCGCTGGTACGACGGCGCGCACACGGCCGTCACCACCGACGCCAACGCCCCCTACAGGGCCGCCTCCAAGTGGCTGGCCACGGAGGTCGAGGACCCGGAACGCACCCGGGTGCTGGTGGACGACGCCCTCTTCCTGGACCTGGTGCACCAGGGCTACCGGCCCGGGCTCGGCGTCATCTGGTTCTACAAGGCCGACCTCGACCCGGCGGTGACGAAGACGATGCCGCGCGGCTGGAAGGACCTCGACTACGTCGTCGCCTCGCCGACCGTGCGACGGGATGCGGCCGACCTGCCCAACGTCAAGGCCGCCATGGAGCACTCGGACCCGGTCGCCACTTTCGGCACCGGCGATGACCGCATCGAGATCCGCCAGATACAGACCACCGCCGGAGGCGCGCGATGAGCCAGGAGTCCACCGCCCCCGGAGAGGTCGTCGAGACCGCCGAA
The DNA here is from genome assembly GCF_002891435.1 of Streptomyces cahuitamycinicus. Classification (GTDB taxonomy): domain Bacteria; phylum Actinomycetota; class Actinomycetes; order Streptomycetales; family Streptomycetaceae; genus Streptomyces; species Streptomyces cahuitamycinicus. Next base: position 23,913 of record NZ_POUC01000030.1, on the reverse strand, counting down.
GTCCCCGAACCGGGCGCCGTCACCATCGTCGTCCCGACGTTCAACGAGTCGGCGAACGTACGGCAGTTGCTGCGCCAGATCACCGAGACCGTCCCGGCCCGGCTGCCCTGTGAGGTCGTCTTCGTGGACGACTCCACCGACGACACGCCCGAGGTCATCGAGAAGGCGGCGCGGGACTGCCCGTTCCCGGTGACCGTGCTGCACCGCCAGGAGCCGGTGGGCGGGCTCGGCGGCGCGGTCGTCGAGGGGCTGAAGGCGGCCACGTCCGACTGGATCGTCGTCATGGACGGCGACTGCCAGCACCCGCCGGCCCTCGTGCCCGACCTGGTCGCCACCGGCGAGCGGGCCAACGCCGGACTGGTCGTCGCCTCCCGGTACATCAAGGGCGGCAGCCGGGCCGGACTCGCGGGCAGCTACCGCGTGGCCGTCTCGCGCGGGGCCACCTGGCTGGCCAAGGCGTTGTTCCCACGCCGGCTGCACGGCATCAGCGACCCGATGAGCGGCTTCTTCGCGATCCGCCGCAGCGCGGTCACGGCCGAGGTCCTCCAGCCGCTCGGCTACAAGATCCTCCTCGAACTCGCCGTCCGCAGCCGTCCCCGCACGGTCTCCGAGGTGCCCTTCGTCTTCCAGGACCGGTTCGCCGGGGAGTCCAAGTCCACCGCGCAGGAAGGCTTCCGCTTCCTGCGCCACCTGGCCGGGCTGCGCGCCGCCTCGTCGGTCGCGCGCATGGTCGGCTTCGGCCTGATCGGGCTGACCGGCTTCGTGCCGAACCTGCTGGGCCTGTGGGCGCTGACCGGCGCCGGCCTGCACTACGTACCGGCGGAGATCCTCGCCAACCAGCTCGGCGTCGCCTGGAACTTCGTGCTCATCGAGCACCTGCTGTTCCGCGAGCGGCGCCGGCACCGGCACTGGTGGGACCGGGCGGGACGGTTCGCACTGCTCGCCAACGCCGACCTGGTGCTGCGCATCCCGCTGATCGCCCTGTTCGTGCACCAGCTCGACCTGGGCGTGCTGTCGGCCACCGCGCTCGCGCTGGTGACGACGTTCGTCCTGCGCTTCGCGGCCACCGAAGCGCTGGTCTACCTGCCCCGCCGGACCGGTGAGAAGCCCGGGAGCGACAGCCGCACCGCGAGGAGAGCCGCGTGAACCTTCGTCGCAGAACGACCGCACTCCTGTCCGTGGCGGGCCTCACCTCGAGCCTGCTCCTGACCGCACCCCAGTCCGCCTCCGCCGCCAACCTCATCGAGAACCCCGGGTTCGAGACCGCCGGCACCGGCGACATGCCGTACTGCTGGGAGAAGTCCGGCTGGGGCGACAACGACTTCTCCTTCACCACCACGGCCGACGCGCACACCGGCTCCAAGGCCATGAAGGTCGAGCTGACCCGGCGCGTGGAGGGCGACCGCAAGGCGCTGATCACCGAGTCCGCCGACTGCGCGCCGGTGGTGACGCCGGGCAAGCAGTACGACCTCGGCCTCTGGTACAAGACGACGACCCCGGACGCCGCGATCACCCTGTTCCGGCACGACCCCACGGCCGGCTGGCAGTACTGGACCGACCTCAAGACGCTGGACCTGGCCGGCGACTGGACCGAGGCCACCGTCCGCACGCCCGAGGTCCCCGCCGGCACCGACCGCATCTCCTGGGGCGTCTCCGTCTACGGCACCGGCTCCGCCACCACCGACGACTACACGATGGACCAGGTCCCCGACCCGGTCCTGCCCCCGGAGTGCACCGGCACCGCCGAGCAGTGCGCGAACGGCAAGTGGGACGTGCTGCCCACGCGGAACCCGGTCCGCTCCATGCACTCCGTCGTTCTGCACAACGGCAAGGTGCTGCTGATCGCGGGCTCCGGCAACGACGAGTCGATGTTCGAGGCCGGCACCTTCACCTCGGCCGTGTACGACCCGGCGAACGGCTCCTACAAGGTCATCCCCACGCCGAAGGACATGTTCTGCGCCGGCCACGTCCAGCTCCAGGACGGCCGGGTGCTGGTGATGTCCGGCAACAAGGGCTACCCGACGGCGGACGGCCGCGTCGGCTACCAGGGCTACAAGGACTCGTACGTCTTCGACCCGGAGACCGAGACCTACTCCAAGACCAACGACATGAACGACGGCCACTGGTACCCGTCGGCGACGATCCTCGGCAACGGCGACGTCATCTCCTTCGGCGGCCTGCGCGAGGACTCCACCGGCTCGGTCACCGCCGAGCTGTTCTCCGAGGCCGAGCAGCAGTGGCAGCCGCTGTGGAAGGTCAACCAGACCTGGTCCTACTGGGGCCTGTACCCGTCGATGATCCTCATGCAGGACGGCCGCCTCTTCTACTCGGGCAGCCACGTCTTCGGCAACAACATCCCCGGCACCGGCTCGGCGATCTACGACTACGGGGCCAACACCACCACGCAGGTGCCGGGCCTGCGCAACAAGGACGAGCGCGACCAGTCGGCCAGCGTGCTGCTGCCCCCCGCGCAGGACCAGAAGGTCCTCACCCTCGGCGGCGGCAACATCGACTCCAACCCGGAGGCGAACCGCCTGACCGACATCATCGACCTCAAGCAGCCCAACCCGTCCTACGTGGCCGGGCCGCCGATCCCGCAGGGCACGGTCGACCTCGGCAACGGGCCCGTCCCGCAGACCGGGAACCAGGGCAAGATGTACGTCTCCGCGGTGCTCCTGCCCGACGGCAAGGTACTGGAGACGGGCGGCGCACTGCACAACCGCGCCAACCCCGTCTACGAGACGTCGATCTTCGACCCGGCGTCGGAGACGTTCGACCCGGTGGCCGTCGACCCCGAGGCGCGCGGCTACCACTCCTCGGCGTTCCTGCTGCCCGACGGCCGTGTGATGACCACCGGCGACAACCCGGGCAACGGCACTTGGAACCACGACGTGTCGGTCTACAGCCCGCCCTACCTGTTCAAGGGCCCGCGCCCGCAGATCACCTCCGTCATCGACACCGAGTGGAACTACGGCGACACCCAGCGGATCACCGTCGACCGGCCCGTGGCCAAGGCCCAGCTGATCCGCCCGGCCGCCGTCACGCACTCCTCGGACCCGAACCAGCGGTTCGTGGACCTGCCGCTGTCCGTCGAGGGCGACAACGTCGACCTGAACGTGACGAGCAACCCCAACCTGGCCCCGCCCGGCTGGTACATGCTCTTCGCGGTCGACGCGAACGGGGTGCCGTCGGTGGCGAAGTGGGTGCACCTCCAGGGCCCGCAGGCCCTGAAGGCGACGGACGCCTCGGCGCACGTCCACGACTTCGCCGACGCGCCGAAGGGCAAGGCCGAGGGCCCCGGCAAGCAGCGGGTGTCGCAGAAGGTCGGCCCCACGGTCTCCGGCTGCGACCGCCACTACGGCTCGATCAACGTCTGTGTTCCGACGGACTTCCCGTCGGAGGTGAAGAAGACCGCGGCGGCACGCTGCGAGTGGCTCAAGGAGAACGACTACGGCCGCCTGAAGGTCAACGGCAAGGACGACCCGCTGGGCCTGGACCGCGACAGGGACGGCATCGCCTGCGGCAAGGGTGACGTGAAGCGGGGTTAGGGGTCCTTGAAAGGAAGCCTAAGGCGGCTTCCCTTAGCCCCGGCTGCGGGACTCCGCCAGGGCGCGCGCCACGATGGCTTCCAGCTGCTCGTGGTGCGCGCCCTTCCAGTACGCCCGGCCGCACGCCGAGCACCGCGCGAACACGTCGTACGACCGGTGCGTGCCCTGCTGCAACTGGTCCGCGACCTCCTCCTTGGAGGCCTGGTGGAGCAGCCCGTTGCAGGCGGTGCACCGCGTCCAGGGAAGCAACTCGGGCGCGAACCGGTCCAGTACGTCCCGCAGCTGCTCCTCCGGGCGGGTGCTGTACACGAACGCCCCCGCCCACAGCTCGCGCCGCCGCAGCAGCCCCCGGTCGCGGCTCAGCATGACCCGCCGCTCCGCCGCCGAACGGGCGGCCAGCGCGGGGTCGCCGATGTCGGTCGACTCGTAGGCCGTGTCCACGCCGAGCAGCCGCAGCCGGCGGGCCAGCGTGCCGAGATGCACGTCGAGAAGGAAGCGCAGGGGAGCGCCCGGAACCCGCTGGGGGCGCGCGACGGTCCGTACGATCACGGACTCCCCGGCCGCCGGGACGTGCGAGACGGGCACCTCGCGGCCGTCGACGAGCAGTGCGCCGACCTCGGTCAGCGGCACGCCCAGCGACTCGATGACATGGCCGAGCCCGGCGGCGCCGTCGGTGGCGGCCCGCACGGTGCCGTCCCGGCGGGCCCTGGGGACGAACACATGCAGCTCGGGGGCGAACTCGACGTGGATCTCGGGACCGTTCACCAGGTCAGGATGCCACGGCGACGAGCACCGGCCTCAGGGTTTCGCGCTCGGCAGGCCGTGCTCCAGGACGTCCAGGGCGCGGTCGACGAGGTCCCGGATGTCGTCCCGGTGGCCGGTTTCCGCCCAGTACCGGGAGACCTCCATCAGCCCGCCCATCACCGACATGGCGAAGACCCGTAGCTCCAGGCTGTCGGGATCGAGCCCGGAGCGTTCGGCGAGGGCCTCGCGGAGCAGCCGGCCGGTCACCGCCATGCTCTCCATCATGCGGGCGCGCACGGCCGGGACCTCGACCCCGAGCCGGGTCCGCAGCCGCATCACCTCGGGCTCCTCGGCGAGGCTCAGGTCGAGCGCCGTGCGCATCACGTGCCGCAGGACGTCCGCCCACGACTCGTCCTGCGGCCGGGCCCGCAACTCCGCCATGATCACCGGGTCCCACTCGTCGGTGACGACGATGTCCTCCTTGGCCGGGAAGTACCGGAAGACGGTCGACGGCGACACCTCGGCGCGGTCCGCGATCTGCTCGATCGTCGTGGCGTCGTAGCCCTGCTCCTCGATCAGCGCGTACGTCGCGGTGCGGATGGCCTGGCGGGTCTTGATCTTCTTCCGCTCCCGGAGTCCCAGCGGGGGCCGGTCGGCGGGGGTGGTGCGTGGGGCCGTCATGAAGGTCATTGTCGGGCATCGACCTCGGGCCCGGCCATGGTCGGGGTGCCGTGCCCGGCGTCCGGGGTGGTCCGGGTGCCGGGCAGGAACGTCCCGGCGAGCAGCGCGGCGAGCAGGGCCGCGACACCGCACACGAGCAGCACGACGCCCATGCCGTGGACGTAGGCACTGTTCGCGGAGGTGGCCAGGCCGGCCGCGCCGGTGCGCTCGGCGACGAGGTGCGCGGCCACCACGGACTCCTCGGCGGTGCCGGCGGCCCGGGCGGGCAGTCCGGTGACGTCGAGGCGGTCGCGGTAGACGCCCGCGAGCAGGCTGCCGAGCAGGGCGATGCCGATCGCGCCGCCGACCTGGCGCAGGGTCATCAGGAGCCCCGATCCGCTGCCTGCCCGGTCGGCGGGCAGCGCCGCCAGCGCCCCGTCGATCGCCGGGACCACCGCGAAGCCGAAGCCGAGACCGGTGACGGTCAGCCACAGCGCGGTGAAGCCGTAGCCGGAGTCGGGCGACGTACGGCTGCCGAGTAACGCGGCGAACGCCAGCACCACCAGACCGCAGGTGATCACCGCGCGGGGGCCGAACCGGGCGACGACCGGCTGGGCGCCGCGCGCCGCGACCATCAGACCGCCCATCATCGGCAGCAGGCGCAGCCCGGTGCCGAGGGCGTCGTGGCCGAGGACGGTCTGGAGGTAGGGCGGCAGCAGGAACAGCAGGCCCGCCAGGACGAAGGTGACCAGAGTCGCCGTGAGGGCGTTCACGAGGAAGCCGCGGTGGCCGAGGAGCTCCATGTCGAGCATGGGCCGTGCCGCCCGCCGCTCGCGCAGCACCAGTCCGGCGAGCAGGACGGCGGCTCCGGTGAGGAACCCGGCCACCAGCGGGTCGCCCCAGCCGCGGGTGGGCGCCTCGATGATGGCGCAGACCAGGGCGCCGAGACCGGCCGCGGTCAGGGCTGTGGCGATGATGTCGACCTTGGGGGAGGCCGGGTCGCGCGTCTCGGGGAGCAGGAGCAGGCAGGCCGCGAGGCCGACGGCGACCATCGGAACGTTGATCAGGAAGACGGAGCCCCACCAGAAGTGGTCGAGCAGCCAGCCGCCCAGAACCGGGCCGAGCGGCATGCCCAGCGCGGAGGCGGCCGACATGACGCCGATCGCCTTGGAGCGCTCGTCCGGCCCGAACAGCGCGGGCAGCACGGACAGCGCGAGCGGCATGACCAGGGCGCCGCCGACGCCCATCACGGCCCGGGCGGCGACGACCCAGGTCACGTCAGGGGCCAGGGCGCCCATGACCGAGCCGGCCAGGAAGATCCCGAGTCCGGTGACCAGCATCAGCCGCCGCCCGAACCGGTCTCCGAGCAGCCCTGCCGGGAGCATCAGTGCGGCGAAGACGACGACGTACGCGTCCGCCATCCACTGTTGCTCACCGGTGCTCGCGCCGAGTTCCTCGGCCATGGTGGGCAGCGCGACGTTGAGGATCGTCATGTCGAAGCCGAGCGTGAGCGTGCTCGCGACCAGGGCCGTCAGGGCCCACCAGCGGCGAGGGTCGGGCGTAATGACAGTAGCCATGAAATTGAGAGTAACTGTCAAAAGATGGAGACTGTCAATATCTGGCGTCCCCCGGGCACGCGAAATGGCCACGGCTCGCAAGCCGTGGCCATTTCGCGTGCGGGAGGGGGCTACCCGTGCCGGTACGCCACCAGCGAGATCCCCACGTAGTGCGCGATGAAGGCCGCCAGGGTGAGGGAGTGGAACACCTCGTGGAAGCCGAACCAGCGCGGTGACGGGTTCGGCCGCTTGATGCCGTAGACCACGCCGCCCGCGCTGTAGAGCAGGCCGCCGACGACGACCAGCACGAGGACGGCGATGCCGCCGGTCCGCATGAAGTCCGGCAGGTAGAAGACGGCCGCCCAGCCCATGGCGATGTAGCAGGGCGTGTAGAGCCAGCGCGGGGCGCCGACCCAGAAGACCCGGAAGAGGATGCCGCCCACGGCCGCGCCCCAGACGCCCCACAGCAGCCACTGGCCCTGGGCGCCGGGCAGGAGCAGCATGGTCAGCGGCGTGTAGGTGCCCGCGATGATCAGGAAGATGTTGGCGTGGTCCAGCCGGCGCAGGACGCCGTCCATGCGCGGGCTCCAGTCGCCCCGGTGGTACAGCGCGCTCACGCCGAACAGCAGGCAGGCCGTCAGGGCGAAGACGCCGCAGGCGATGCGCCCTCTGGTGGTGTCGGCGAGGGCGGTCAGCACCAGTCCCGCGACCAGAACGGCCGGGAACATGCCGAGGTGCAGCCAGCCCCGCAGCTTCGGTTTGACCGGATGCGGCAGGGAGAGCGCCTTCGGACCGTGGCCGTCGGCCGCCGAGTCCGTGGGCGCGTCGGGGACGAACGCAGTCATGGCCGAATGGTAGCTACGGAACCGTAAGTAACGGGTCTGTACCACCGATTGACCGGCGAAGAGTGGCCATCCTCTCACCACGGTCCGGCGATGGTCACGCAAACGGACTGTCAGGTGAACGCAACGTGCACGTAAAGCGGTCGCCGGAAACCGTGGCGAGCCTCACGTTGCTCACCTGTGCGCTCCTCTGGACAGATGGGCGCGTACGTCGGATGATCAAATGAGTGCGGTCGGCACCGGATGAGCGCCAAGATCCACCGTCAAGCATCCGGGTCGCAGCCCCCACGGGGCCTCCACATCACAAAAATCCCTCATTTAGGAGCAATCGTGGCGCGCGATATCGCGGCTCCCACCGTCCCCACCACCCATCAGGGACTGATCTCGTGGGTCAACGAGATCGCTGAACTGACGCAGCCGGACAACGTGGTCTGGTGTGACGGATCCGAGGCCGAGTACGAGCGACTGTGCGAGGAGCTCGTGGCGAAGGGCACCTTCCGCAAACTCGACCCGATCAAGCGCCCCCACTCCTACTACGCGGCCTCCGACCCCACCGACGTCGCACGCGTCGAGGACCGGACGTTCATCTGCTCCGAGAAGGAGGCGGACGCGGGCCCGACCAACCACTGGAAGGCCCCCGCCGAGATGCGGGAGATCTTCCAGGGCTCCGGAGGCCAGGGCGGCCTGTTCCGCGGCTCGATGCGCGGCCGGACCATGTACGTCGTGCCCTTCTGCATGGGCCCGCTCGGCTCGCCGCTGTCCGCGCTCGGTGTCGAGATCACCGACTCGGCGTACGTCGCCGTCTCGATGCGCACGATGACGCGCATGGGCCAGGCGGTCCTGGACGAGCTCGGCTCCGACGGCTTCTTCGTCAAGGCCGTGCACACCCTGGGCGCCCCGCTGGAGCCCGGCCAGGCGGACGTCCCCTGGCCCTGCAACAAGACCAAGTACATCTCGCACTTCCCCGAGGACCGCGAGATCTGGTCCTACGGCTCGGGCTACGGCGGCAACGCCCTGCTCGGCAAGAAGTGCTACGCCCTGCGCATCGCCTCCGTCATGGCCCGCGACGAGGGCTGGCTCGCCGAGCACATGCTCGTCCTCAAGCTGACCCCGCCGCGCGGCGAGTCCAAGTACGTCGCCGCGGCCTTCCCGAGCGCCTGCGGCAAGACCAACCTCGCCATGCTGGAGCCGACCATCCCGGGCTGGACGGTCGAGACCATCGGCGACGACATCGCCTGGATGCGCTTCGGCGAGGACGGCCGGCTCTACGCCATCAACCCCGAGGCCGGCTTCTTCGGCGTCGCGCCCGGCACTGGCGAGCACACCAACGCCAACGCGATGAAGACGCTGTGGGGCAACTCCGTCTTCACCAACGTCGCCCTCACCGACGACGGCGACATCTGGTGGGAGGGCATGACGGAGGAGACTCCGGCCCACCTGACGGACTGGAAGGGCAACGACTGGACGCCCGAGTCCGGCGTCCCGGCCGCGCACCCCAACGCCCGCTTCACCGTCCCGGCCTCGCAGTGCCCGATCATCGCGCCGGAGTGGGAGGACCCCAAGGGCGTGCCGATCTCGGCGATCCTCTTCGGTGGCCGCCGTGCCACCGCCGTACCGCTGGTGACGGAGTCCTTCGACTGGAACCACGGCGTCTTCCTCGGCGCCAACGTGGCCTCCGAGAAGACCGCCGCCGCCGAGGGCAAGGTCGGCGAGCTGCGCCGCGACCCCTTCGCGATGCTGCCGTTCTGCGGTTACAACATGGGCGACTACATGGCCCACTGGGTCGACGTGGCCAAGGACAAGGACCAGTCCAAGCTGCCGAAGATCTACTACGTCAACTGGTTCCGCAAGGACGACGAGGGCAAGTTCGTCTGGCCCGGCTTCGGCGAGAACAGCCGTGTCCTGAAGTGGATCGTGGAGCGCCTGGAGGGCAAGGCCGAGGGCGTCGAGACCCCGATCGGCGTCCTGCCGACCACGGACGCCCTCGACACCGACGGCCTGGAGCTGGCCGACTCCGACCTGGAGTTCCTGCTCACGGTCGACAAGGAGGTCTGGCGCGAGGAGGCCGCCCTGGTCCCCGAGCACCTCAACACCTTCGGCGAGCACACGCCGAAGGAGCTGTGGGACCAGTACCGCGCGCTGGTGCAGCGCCTGGGCTGAGTCCCACCCCTGTACTCCGCGGCCGGCCGGAACCGAGAGAGCCCTGACCAGCAACATCATCACGGCCGGCCGCGGAACCGACTGGCGGGGCCCGCACAACGGCGTGTGGGGTACCGGGCCCGTCGCCGCCTTCCGTCCGCCCCGACGGATCCCGGCGGCGACAGGCCCACTCCCGCCCGCTTCGGCGCGGCCCGCTCCGCGGGCTCACGAAGGTGCCGAAACGTGATCGAGTGCCCCGGCCGGCGACCCACGCCGACCGGGGCACTCGGGCGTTCCCGGGGGTGCCGACGGGGGCGACGGCTTCGGCGTCGGTGAACAGCTCGCACCACACCGTCTTGCGGTCCGCCTCCTGTTCCACCCCCCACCGGACCGCTAGCGCGTCCAGCAACGCCGGCCCCCGGCCCGACTCGGCCTCGGAGCCGACCGCCCCGACCAGGACGGGCAATGCCCGGGGGTCGGGATCGGTGACCCCCGTGTCTACGGTTTCACCGGGTCGCCGTTCCCGATGGCCAGCCACCACACTCCGTCGTCGCGGGTGAGGTCGAGTGTCTGGCTGCTGTCGTTCTCGAAGCGGAGTTCGACACTTGCAAGACCTGGCGTCACGGGGTCCGAGAGCACGGCCTCCACCGGATGAAACCCCGCGAACTGGATGGATGACAAGGTCAGAGCCTGTGAACAGACCCCGGTCTGCCCAAATCACTCCGTCACTGGCAGGCACTCGGCGAGCAGGTCAACGACGTCCCGCCAAGCTCGCTGCGCGTGCTGGGGGTGATAACCGACCCCGGGAAGCACGATGTGGTCGACCGGTGGGTGGTGGAAGGCGTGCAAGGCGCCGCCGTAGACCACGAGGCGCCAGTCGACGCCCGCAGCCTGCATCTCGGCGGTGAAAGCGTCCCGTTGCGCGGGCGGCATGATCGGGTCTTCCGACCCGACCCCGGCCCACACCGGGCAGTGAATTCGCGCCGTCTCGCCTGGTCGGCCCGTGGTCAGTCCGTTGACTGTCGCGATCGCGCGCAGGTCGACGCCGTCGCGCCCGAGTTCCAGCGCGATTGCGCCCCCGGTGCCGTAGCCGACGGCGGCGATCCGGTCCGGGTCGGTCCGCGGCTCGGCGCGGAGTACGTCGAGCGCCGCGTGGCCGATGCCTCGCATCCGGTCGGGGTCGGCGAGCAGCGGCATGCAACGGGCCAACATCTCCTCAGGGTCGCCCAAATAGCGCCCGCCGTGGAGGTCGAAGGCCAGCGCCACGTATCCCAGCTCGGCGAGCGCCTCGGCCCGGCGGCGCTCGACGTCGCTGAGCCCCACCCCCTCGGGCCCGACCAGGACCGCGGGTCGGCGGTCGACACCGGCCGGGAGCGCGAGGTGCCCGATCATCGTCAGACCGTCGGCCGCGTAGTCGATCGTTCGCGTTGCAACTGTCGTCATGAGCCTGGACTGTAGTGATCGTCGAGCCCGGACGGGCCGGTGTTCTGCCGCCGGCAGAAGGCAGGTCTCTGGCGTATTCCGGAACCACCCCGTCAGCGGTTCAGCTCCGAGCCTGTGAACAGTCCGCTGCGCACCTTCCCGTTCAGTGCCTCGGCGCCGGACGAGAGCCTGGCCGCGTGATCTTCCGCCACGTCGTCACCGCCCTCGGCGATCCGGCCAATTCGGCTGATCCGGTCGTCTCCGGCCGCGTACAGCCACGCGCGGGAGACAGCCGGCGTGACCGGGGGATCGCATCCCGGTCTGCAACAGGCGTGAGGACCGTCGGGTACGGGTACCCGACGGTCCTCACGAAGGGGTTGATGGCGCCCGGTCCGCGCGTCGCTGCGGGTGCGCGCGGACCGGGGCCGCACAGGGGGCCCGAAGGGCTCAGCGGGACGCGAGTTCGCGCGGCTCCAGGGCCGCCGCGTGGGCGTCCATCCGCTCGGCGGCCAGGATCGCGGCCGCCGTGTCGGCGCGGGAGGCGGCGACGACCAGCGCGCGTCCCGCCAGGGTGTGCGCCCGCCGGTGCAGGGCCGCGGGGCTCCGCTCGCGCCGGGTGCCGGACACCCGGGCCGGGGCGTTGCCACCCCTCAGCCGGCCCACCTGCTCCGCGAGCCGCTCCGCCGCCTTGTCCAGATCGGTCGAGGGCCGCGCCGCACGCAGCTCGTCCGTGACGGCGAGCAGGGCGGCGAGATGCCCAGCGAGCTGGATGTCCAGCTCTTCCTCGCGGGAACGGTGGGGGAAGTCGGGGTTGGGGCCGTCCACCGTGCTGTGGACCGACTTGGTGCGGATCGGTTCGTACATGGAAGGCCTCCTGAGTGCTTACAGGAAACCATCCTAGCTTAGATTTCGTCTAAAGTTGAGTTGTTCACAAAACCGGACTGCCCGCGCACATAGGGTGAGCGGGCAGTCGGGTCGGGCGGGAGCGGGCCGGATCAGGCCTGGCTGTAGCCGTCCAGGAAGTGGCCGATCCGTCCTATGGCATCGGTCAGGTCCCTGACTGTCGGCAGGGTCACCACCCGGAAGTGGTCCGGCTCCGGCCAGTTGAAGCCCGAGCCCTGGACGACCATGATCTTCTCGCGCCGGAGCAGGTCCAGGACCATGCGGCGGTCGTCCTTGATCTTGAAGACCTTGGGGTCGAGGCGCGGGAAGAGGTAGAGCGCGCCCTTGGGCTTCACGCAGCTGACCCCCGGGATCTGGGTCAGCAGCTCGTACGCCGTGTCCCGCTGCTCGTGCAGCCGCCCGCCCGGCAGTACCAGATCGTTGATCGTCTGCCGTCCGCTGAGCGCCGCGACGACTCCGTGCTGCCCGGGCATGTTCGCGCACAGGCGCATGTTCGCCAGGATCGTCAGGCCCTCGATGTAGGAGTCGGCGTGGGCGCGCGGCCCGGAGATCGACATCCAGCCGACGCGGTAGCCGGCCACGCGGTAGGCCTTCGACATGCCGTTGAAGGTGAGGGTGAGCAGGTCCGGGGCGACGGAGGCGGTCGGGGTGTGCGTGGCCTCGTCGTAGAGGATCTTGTCGTAGATCTCGTCGGAGCAGACGAGCAGGTTGTGCCGCCGGGCGATGTCGGTCAGGCCCTTGATCATCGCCTCGTCGTAGACGGCCCCCGTCGGATTGTTGGGGTTGATGATCACGAGCGCCTTGGTGCGGTCGGTGACCTTGCGCTCGATGTCGGCGAGGTCCGGCATCCAGTCGGCCTGCTCGTCACAGCGGTAGTGCACGGCGGTGCCGCCGGACAGGGAGACGGCGGCGGTCCACAGCGGGTAGTCGGGCGCGGGCACGAGGACCTCGTCGCCGTCGTCCAGCAGGCCCTGCATCGCCATCACGATCAGCTCGGAGACGCCGTTGCCGATGAAGACGTGCTCGACGTCCGTCTCGATGCCGAGGGTCTGGTTGTGCATGACGACCGCCCGGCGCGCGGCCAGCAGGCCCTTGGCGTCGCCGTAGCCGTGCGCCGACGACACGTTGCGGAGGATGTCCTCCAGGATCTCCGGCGGGCACTCGAAGCCGAAGGCGGCCGGGTTGCCGGTGTTCAGCTTGAGGATCCGATGCCCCGCAGCTTCCAGTCGCATCGCCTCCTCGAGCACCGGGCCCCGGATCTCGTAACAGACGTTGGCGAGCTTGGTCGACTGGATCACCTGCATGTGTGGGAGCTTACGGCCCGGTAATGGTTCGCGGTTCGTGTTTTCCGCCACGTGAGACGCGGCGATACGGGGCCATATCGCCGCACGCTGTCCCACCAGCACCTTCGGTCCCTAGAATGCGCCGCCATGTTCAAGCCATTCGATTACGCCGACGGTGCGACGGGCGGCGAGCCCCAGGGGCCACCGAACGTGTACCTGCCGCAGGGTGCCTCCCCTCCGGCGTACGACGCCTACGCGGACCCGGCGGCGGCGCACGGCTGGCAGGACGTGTACGACCGGATCGACCCGTCGGCCACACCGGCCGCCCCGTATCCGGCCGCCCCGTGTCCGAGCGACGGCGCGCAGGACGCGAGCGGTACGGACCACACCGGCGCCGACCCGTACCCGGGTGGCGGTGCGGAGAGCTCCCGCGGCGGCCACGTGTACTCCGGCGATACTGCGGGCGGCTCCCACGCCGGGCCCGCGTACCCGGGTGGCGGTGCGGACGGCACTCGCCCCGGCCACGTGTACCCCGGCAGCCGTGCCGACGGCCCCCGTGCCGGGTCCGCGTATCCCGGCGACGCCCTCGCCCACCCCCGCCACGGCGGCTCGGACGGCATCGGTGAGACCCGTGAGTTGCCCGTGGTGCCGGTGTCTGGGCCGGACGGCCGGCGCGGTGCCGGGCGGCGGGCCCGGCGCAAGGCCTCTGCCTGGCGGTCGCGCCGCGTGGCGGTCGCCGCCGGGGCGGTGGGTGCCGTGTCGGTGGCCGTCGTCGTCGCCGGGTTCTCATTCTCCGGTGCGCCTTCCGGCGGGACACGGGGCAGTGAGGGAGGCCGCCCGGATCCGGCGACGGGGGAGTCCTCGGCGGCGTCACCCAGGGGCACCGATCCGGCGGCGAGCCCCGACACCCCGCTCGCGGGCCGGCCGGGGCGGTCTGACGGGCCGTCCGGCCCGGCGTCCGCGAGCCCGTCGCCCGCGGCGAGCCGGACACCGTCCGCGTCCGCTACGGACGGTGCGCGGCCCCCGGCCGAAGCCGTCCCGACCACCGCCCCGGCGGACTCCGGCTCAACTCCCACCGTCGCGCCTTCGGCCCCCGGCAGGTCCGACGGGAAACCCGGGCGCGGTACCGGCGGTACCGGCGGCATCAAGGGACCCAAGTGACCGGCCCGTAAGGGCGGTTGAGTAGGGTCTGGCAGGACGCCGGGATTCCGGTTGTGGAACAGGTTCTTGTGCCACCCCCCTCTGCACGATCACAATGCGCATGACAATCGTGCAGGCGGCCGGAGGATTTCCGGTCGCCTCCGTCGCAAGAGGGGACCCCCCATGAGAAAACCTCTCGCCGCCGCGTTCTGCGCCCTGGCGATAGCCGGGGCCGGCGCGGCCCCCGCGACCGCTGCCGACGCCGCCCCCACGGGCGTCGGCAAGATCGCGGACACGGGCTCGGCCACATCCGCCGTCTCCGGCGTGGTCACGTCCGTGGAGCAGACGCTGTCCGGGCTCCGCGGTTCTCAGGCCAAGGCCGTGAACTTCGCCGGCACCGTCGCGCTCAACAACTGCTCCGGCTCGGTCGTCCGCATGCCGGACGCCGAGGACAACGACCCGGCGCTCGTGATGACCAACGGCCACTGCCTGGAGTCCGGGTTCCCCGGCCCCGGCGAGGTCCTCGTCGACAAGGCGTCCAGCCGTACCTTCAGCCTGCTGAACGCCTCCGGCTCGCGCGTCGCCACCCTGCGCGCCGCCAAGCTCGCCTACGGCACGATGACCGACACGGACGTCGCGCTGTACCAGCTCACCACCACGTACGCGCAGATCAAGAGCTCGTACAACATCAACGCGCTGACGCTGAACGACAGTCACCCGGTCGCCGGCACCGCCATCAGCATCCCCTCCGGCTACTGGAAGCGGATCTACAGCTGCTCCATCGACGGGTTCGTGCCCACCATGAAGGAGGGCGACTGGACCTGGAAGGACTCGGTCCGCTACACCTCCGCCTGCAACACCATCGGCGGCACGTCCGGCTCACCCGTCGTCGACCAGGCCACCAACAAGGTCGTCGCCATCAACAACACCGGCAACGAGGACGGTGAGCGCTGCACGGTGAACAACCCCTGCGAGGTCGACGCGAACGGCAAGGTGACCGTCCGCAAGGGCATCAACTACGCCCAGGAGACCTACGGGATCCCGGCCTGCTTCGGGATCGACAGCAAGCTCGACCTGAGCGCGAGCGGCTGCACCCTGCCCAAGCCGTAAGGCAGGGTGCCGGCCGGGCGGTCACGCGGGAGGAGTCCTGCGGACCGCCCGGCCCGCCAGCACGTCCGTGCGCCGGCCGTCCTCGATCACGAACCGGCCGTCGACCAGGACGTGTGGAATGCCCGTCGGAAGCGTGCGCGGCTGCGCGAACGTGGCGCCCGCCGCGACCGTCGCCGGGTCGAAGAGCACCAGGTCGGCCCTGTAACCCTCGCGGACCAGGCCCCGGTCCCGCAGCCGGAGCCGCGCCGCCGGGCGGGACGTGAGGTGCGCGACGCACTCCTCCAGTGACAGCACCCCCGACTCCCTGACGTAGTGCCCGAGGTAGTGCGGGAATGTCCCGTAGGCGCGTGGGTGCGGCTTGGCGCCCTGGAGGATGCCGTCCGAGCCGCCGGTGTGCACCCGGTGGCGCATGATCTCCCGGACGTTCTCCTCGTGGCCCACGTGCTGGAGGATCGTCGGGGCCAGCCGGTCGGCCAGCAGCAGCCCGCGCGCGGTCTCCCAGGGAGCCTCGCCCCGCCGGTCCGCCGACTCCTGGACCGTCCGGCCGACGAAACCGGCCAGGGCCGGGTCGTTCACACCCGCGATCTCGATCGTGTCCCACTCGACGGGCACGCCGTGGCAGCCGTCCGAGCCGGTGACCTCCAGATCGTGGCGGATGCGTTCCGCCGTGCCGTTGTCCGCCAGCCGCCCGAGGATCTCCTGCGGGCCGCCCTCGCTCGCCCAGCTCGGCAGCACGGCCGACAGTGTCGTGCAGCCCGGTGTGTACGGGTAGGTGTCGAGGCTGATGTCGGACCCGGCCGCGAGCGCCTCGTCCAGCAGGGCCAGCAGCTCGGGCGCCCGGCCCTTGTTCACGCCGAAGTTCATGGTGGCGTGGGCGAGATGGAGGGAGCAGCCCGCCTCCCGGGTCAGCGCGACCATCTCCGCGTAGGCCTCCAGGGCCCCGGCGCCGTAGGAGCGGTGGTGCGGGCAGTAGTAGCCGCCGTAGGAGGCCACCACCCGGCACAGATCGGTCAGTTCGGTGTCCCGCGCGTACATGCCCGGCGTGTACGTCAGCCCCGAGGACATGCCGACGGCGCCCTGCTCCATGCCCTCCGCGACCAACTGCCGCATCCGGTCGAGTTCCTGCGGCGTGGCCTCGCGGTCCTCCCAGCCGACGGCGAGCGCCCGGACCGTGCCCTGCGGGATCAGGTAGGCCGCGTTCACGGCGATCCCGAGGTCCAGCCGGTCCAGGTACTCGCCGACCGACCGCCAGTCGAAGTCGATGTCGTCACCCGGGCCGTTCCACCCGGCGATGGCCCGCCGCACCTCGCCGAGCGTGCGGTCGTCGACCGGCGCGTACGACAGGCCGTCCTGGCCGACGACCTCCAGGGTCACGCCCTGCGCGGCCTTGGCGCTGTGGTCGGGATCGCGCAGCAGCGCCAGGTCGCTGTGGGCGTGCATGTCGACGAAGCCGGGGGAGAGGACCAGCCCTTCGGCGTCCAGCTCCCGGCGCGCCTTCGGCCGCTGGCAGCCGGCCGCCGCGGCCTCCTTGACGATCGACACGATCCGGCCGCCGTCGACCACGACATCGGCCCGGTAGGCGTCCGAGCCGGAGCCGTCGACGACGTCGGCGTCCCTGATGACGAGCTCTTCCATCGCTGACGGCCCCCTAGAAGAACGTGCGGACGTAGTCGACGACCGTGCCGTCCGCCTCGGCGACGGGGATCAGCTGCCACTTGTCGAACGAGGTGCACGGGTGGGACAGCCCGAGCCCCACCCAGTCGCCGACCTCCAGATCCGCCTCCGGCGTGGTCGCGAGCCAGGCGTGCTGGTCCGACAGGGCCGTCACCGAGACGCCGGTGGCCGGGCGCTCGGCGCCGTCCCGGCGGATCACCTGGGCGAAGGGCAGGTCGAGGTCGTGGGCCGCGTCCCGCTTGCCCGCGTTGGCGAAGGCCTGCTCGGCCGAGGGCCGTGACACCACCTGCGTCCACAGCCGGAACGCCGGCTCCAGGGCGCCCTCCTCGGGCACCCGGTTGAACGGGGTCAGCTTGCGGTAGTGGCCGTCGTCGTGCGAGACGTACGCGCCCGAGCGCAGCAGCTTCAGTACCGGAAGGGAGAGTTCGGGGATCTCCGCGAAGACCTCGGCGACCGCGTCGAACCAGGCGCTGCCGCCCGCGCTGACGACGATCTCGTCCAGCCCGGTGAAGCGCCCGGCCTCGTCGAACGCCGCGGCGAGCGCGACCAGTCGCCGCAGCCACGCCGTCACCCGCTCGGTGTCGGCCTTCGGCACCTCGCCCTCGTAGCCCGCGACACCGACGAGCCGCAGGGTCCGGGTCACCGCCACCGCGTCCGCCACCCGCGCGCACTCCGCCTCCGTGCGCACCCCGGTCCGGGCGCCCTCCCCGGCGGCGAGCTCGACCACGACGTCTACGGCGCGCGTGGCACCCCGCAGGGCGGCGTCCATCAGCTCGACCCCGCGCACCGAGTCGACGTAGCAGACCAGCTCGAAATCCGGGTCGGCGTCCAGCTCGGCCGCGATCCAGCGCAGGGCCGCCGAGTCGACCAGCTCGTTCGCGAGGAACACCCGCCGGGTCCCGAAGGCCCGCGCCACCCGCACCTGGTGCGGCATGGCCAGCGTGATGCCCCACGCCCCGTGCTCGATCTGCCGCTGGAACAGCTGCGGGGCCATCGACGTCTTGCCGTGGGGCGCGAAGGCCAGGCCGTGCCGGGCCGCGTACGTCTCCATCAGCTTCAGGTTGTGCTCCAGGCGCTCGGCGGACAGCGCGAGCACGGGCGTGGCGAAGCCGCCGGTGAAGAGGTTGCGCCGCTGGCCGGCCAGCTCGGCGACGGTCAGTCCGTCGGTGTCCGGCGGGAGGCCCTTGAAGCGGTGGTCGACGCGCTCGGCGGCGAGCCGGGCGAGTGACTGGGCGCTGTCGGCCGTCATAGAGCCTCCCTGATCTGCTGTGTTGCAATTTCTGCAACCTTCGTTGCGTATGTCGCGGCACGTGTCTAACATCTCGGCCACCGCCGGTCAATGAAACCGCCACCGGCCGCCCCGACGCCCCGAAGAGGAGCTACGAGCATCGTGACCCCCGCCGGACCCCGCAACGCCCCCGACGTCGTGGACGTCGTCGCGCTCGGCGAGTCCATGGTGACGTTCCTGCCGTCCCGGCCCGGACGCCTCGCCGACGTGCCGTCCTTCGCGCGGGGGATCGGCGGGGCGGAGTCCAACGTGGCGTGTGTGCTGGCGGCGGCCGGGCACTCCGCCCGGTGGATCAGCGCGGTGGGCGCGGCCGGCTTCGGTGACCATCTCCTGGCGGAGATCGGGGCGTACGGCGTCGACGTCACCTCCGTGCGACGGGACCCGGCGCGTCCCACCGGGATCTACTTCCGCACGGCGGGGGACCGGGCGGGCGACGCCCACGAGGTGGCCTACTACCGGGCCGGATCGGCCGCCTCGGCGATGTCCCCCGACACGGTGGACCCGGCGGCGGTGCGCTCCGGGTGCGTGCTGCACCTCTCCGGGATCACCGCCGCCCTGTCCCCGGCCTGCCTCGACCTGATGCGCGAGCTGACCATCCGCCGACCCGGCCGACCCCTGGTCTCCTTCGACGTCAACCACCGTCCCGGCCTGTGGCGCGACACGGACGCCCCGACGGTGCTGCGCGACCTCGCCCGGGGCGCGGACCTCGTGTTCGTCGGGCAGGACGAGGCCTGGGGGCTGCACAGCCCCGAGGCCGTCCGCGCAGCCCTCCCCGAACCCGAGGTGCTGGTCGTCAAGCAGGGCGCCACCGGAGCCACCGTCTTCGAGCGGCGGGACGCCACCTTCGTCCCGGCACCGCGGGTCGACGTCGGCGCCGCCGTCGGCGCCGGAGACGCCTTCGCCGCCGGGTTCCTCTCCGCCACCCTGCGCGCGCTGCCCGTACGGGACCGGCTGCGGCACGGGCACTTCATGGCCGCCGCCGCGCTCACCGTGCCCGGCGACCTCGCCACACCGCCCGCGCGGCAGCACGCCGACCGTCTCGCCGCCCTGGACGACGCGGCATGGGGGAGACTGCGACTCGGCCCGGGCTGGACCGAGGAGACACAGCGGGCCGACGAGGAGGTACGTACGCCATGAGCCAAACCGTCGACCGCGCGCTCAGCATCCTGCCGCTGCTCGCCGAGGGCCCAGCCGACCTGGGGCAGGTCGCCGACCGCCTCGGCGTCCACAAGTCCACGGCCCTGCGCCTGCTGCGCACCCTGCACGAGCACGGGCTCGTCTACCGCCAGTCCGACCAGCGCTACCGCCTCGGCGCCCGGCTCTTCGCCCTCGCCCAGGAGGCGATGGAGAACCTCGACGTCCGCGAGATCGCCCACCCCCACCTGGTCCGCGTCAACGAGGACTGCGGACACACCGTGCACCTCGCCGTGTACGAGGAGAACGAGGTCCTCTACATCGACAAGGTCGAGAGCCGCTACCCGGTGCGGATGTACTCCCGCATCGGCAAGCCCGTCGCCATCACCGTCGCCGCGGTCGCGAAGCTGCTGCTGGCCGACCTGCCCGAGCACGAGCGGCGGGCGGTCGCCGAGAAGCTCGACTTCCCCATGTACACGTCCCGTTCGACACCCAACGCCGGCGCCTTCCTGCGCGAGCTGGAGAAGGTGCGCGAACAGGGCTGGGCCACCGACCTCGGCGGCCACGAGGAGTCCGTCAACTGCGTCGCCGCGCCCATCCGCGGCGCCGACGGCCGGGTCGTCGCCGCGATGTCGGTCTCCGCGCCGAACGTCGTCGTCACCGCCGACGAACTCCTCACCCTCCTGCCGCTGGTGCGCCGTACGGCGGACGCCATCAGCGGCGAGTACTCCGGCAGGACACCATTGAAGGGCACCGCATGACGGACAAGATCGCACTCACGCCGAAGACCCACACCACCCCGCCGGCGAGGTTCTCGCACGGTGTGAAGAAGGGCAACATCCTCCAGGTCGCCGGCCAGGTCGGCTTCCTGCCCGCCGAGGAGGGCAAGGCCCCCACGCCCGCGGGGCCGGCCCTGCGCGACCAGACCCTCCAGACCCTGGCCAACGTCAAGGCCATCCTCCAAGAGGGCGGCGCGGGCTGGGACGACGTGATGATGATCCGCGTCTACCTGACGGACGTGGCCCACTTCGCCGAGTTCAACGAGATCTACGACGCGTACTTCGAGGAGCAGGGCCTGACCCAGCCGCCCGCCGCGCGCACGACGGTCTACGTCGGCCTTCCCGCGGGGCTGCTCATCGAGATCGACGCGCTGGCCGTCCTCGGCTGACCCGCACCCACCCCGTTCCTCGGCGACCCTTCGCGGTCGCCGCCGTGCTGAGCCTGTTCGTGTAGGAGTCTCATAACGAAGTCGGGGTCGACTGTGTGCGGCACAGGTTTGTCGACCATACTGCTTCGCTGTGGAGCAGCGCATAGGTTCGAGCAGCCAGCCCCTGGAAGGCGCCGGATTCGACCCGGCCTTCATCCCCGGGCTCACGTCACCCGTGTCCGGACGGACGGAGGAGGACGGGCCGGAGAAGGAGCCTGCGGTCGCGGAGGCCGACGAGGCCGCCGCCGAGTCGGAGGAGACGGCCGAGGTGTTCCCCTCCGAGACGGAGGAGGACACCTCGGAGCCGGAGGAGGACACCGAAGCCGGCACCGACGGCCCCGTCTTCGAGGCGTCCGACCGCCGCGCCAGAATGGTCGCCGACCACAGAGGCGTACGCATGTCCCTGGACGACCAGGAGTGCGAGTTCCGCTGGGACGAGATCGGCGCGGTCGAGACGGAGACGGCCCGCTTCGGCAAGCGGTACACCGTCACCGTCCACACCCCTGACCGGCGCTGGTACCCGATCGAGATCGAGGCACCGGCCAGGAGCCACTTCACGGAGTGGGACGCGCAGTTGGACGCGGTGCTGGACGCCTACTTCGAGGACGGGGAAGCAGAGGAAGACGCGGGCTAACCGCAGTACTGCGCTTCCTTGCCGATCGACCGGTACATGCAGTCCGCGTTCTCCAGCAGTTGCAGCACCGCGTCGCGGTTACGGGAGGTCTCCCGCTCGATCACCTCGTCGGGCGGGTAGAACCCACCCCCACCGGAGCGTGGGTACATCTCGAAGGTGTAGCCGAAGATCTTGTGCGCACCCCAGAGGTAGTCGTCGATCGACCCGTCCGTGATGTACAGGTCGCTGGACTGCTCCGCCGTGTACCCGTTGCTCGCGGCCATCTTCCGGCCGACGGTCCTGAACGCCGCGTGGTCGTCCGCGGTCATCCCGGTCGTCGTGTCGGAGTACGTGTAGCCGAACGGCCACAGCACCAGCTCGCTGTAGGTGTGGAAGTCCACGCCTGCCCTGATCTGCTGCTTGCCGCCCACGACCCGGCTGCGCACGAAGTCGGCCACGACCTTCACCTCGGGCGCGGACTCCGCCGAGGCCCCCCGGTAGGTGTCCGAGGACTTCGATCCCGAGGAGCCGCCGCAGCAGCCCCAGCGGTAGTTCCAGTTGCGGTTCAGGTCCGTACCGACGGACGACGAACCGGAGTTGGGCTGCCGGTTCTTGCGCCAGGAGCGGTAGGAGCCGGTGGCGATGTCGTACTCGCCGCCGTCCGGGTTGAGGTCCGGGACGATCCAGATCTCGCGGTTGTTCACCATGCCGGTGACACGCGAGTCGGAGCCGTAGTCGGAGGTCAGCTCGCGCAGCAGGTAGAGCGCCATTTCGACGGTCAGGTGCTCACGGGCGTGCTGGTGGTGTGTGAACAGCACCTCCGGCTCGGACTCGTCGGTGCTCACGTTGTCGCTGATCTTGATGGCGACGATGTTCCGGCCCTGGTACGACGTGCCGATCACGCGCCGGCTCGCGATGGACGGGTTGGCCGAGACGATCGAGTCGATCTCGTTCGTCATCTCCGTGTAGTTGTGGTACTTCGAGTCGGCCGACGGGAAGTCGAGGAGCCGGACGTCGTCCTCGCCGGCGGACCGGTCGGGCACCGCGCCGAGCGGGTTGACCTCGTAGCCCAGCGTGCGCAGCTTCTTGATCTGGCCGGCGCGGCCGGAGACCACCACGCCGTGTCCGTGGACCTCGTCGACGGTCACACCCGTGCGCTGAAGTGCCGTGCGGTCCTCGGCCGTCGAGTGCAGATGGATCTCGTACTGCCGGACGTCGTCGGCCGAGGCGGCCGGCTTGCCGGCGCTGTCGGCGGTGGCGTCGCCCGTCGTCGCGGACAGGGGCGCCGCGAGGGCCAGGGTGAGGAGGCCGGCGAGGGCGGCGGTGCGTCTGCCGGTGCGGGCACCGGAGCCTCGTATGCGAAGTCGCATGAAATCTCCTTGTGGGAGGTGGGGTTGTTCCGTGCGACGTACGTGGTGCGGGTGGCGCACATCGTTCTGCTAATGGCATGAGCAGGTCAAGGCTGAAAGCGGCCGCGCAGTGTACGCGTGCGGCACCACGGTCGAGGTGTCCCGGCGGAAGTACACCCACAGGTGTGGTCCCGGCGTGCATATATGTACGCACCGGGAAAGAGTGGGGGTCCGCGCAAGGGGAGCCGGAGTGCCCGGATCCCCGGACCCCCACCCCCTGAAGGACTGGCTGATCATGGGCGGATCAGCGCCACGACGGGACCACCACCTGCCGGCCGAGACGACCAGCTTCGTCGACCGGCGTGGCGAACTGACCCAGGGCCGCGAACTGCTGGCCCGCGCACGGCTGGTGACGCTGACCGGACCGGGCGGCGTCGGCAAGACCCGGCTCGCCGCTCCGCACGCCGGGACAGCGAGGAGGAGGCGGTCCGCGCCCTCGGGCGGGAGGCGTTCGAACGGGCCCACCGGCGGGGCGGGGCGCTCGGTCTGCCGGAGCTGGCCGGCCACGCGCTCCAGGAGCCCGGCCGCCCGCCCGGCGCGGAGGCCGCCGCCCCGCCGCCGCACGAGGACACCACGGTCCGGCTGACCCGCCGCGAGACCGAGGTCGCCCGGCTCGTCGCCGAGGGGCTCGCCAACCAGCAGATCGCCGACCGCCTGGTGATCGCCCGCCGCACCGCCGAAGGCCATGTCGAACGCATCCTCGGCAAGCTCGGCTTCAGCAACCGCAGCCAGATCGCGGCCTGGATGACGGCACAGCGCTGACCGCCGCCACCGCACCCACCCACCCGAGGGGATCACGTGACCACCGGACAACCCAGCCCGTTCGACCACCGCATGGCCGTCTTCGACTCCGACGACGGCTTCGTCGCCGCCGCCCTGCCCTTCCTCGGCGAAGCCCTCGGCGCCTCCGGCGAACCACCACCGGTGGCCATCGCCGCCCCGCGCAACCTGGACCTCCTGCGGGACGCCCTCGGCCCCGGCGCGAAGGACGTCACCTGCATCCCGCACACCGACTGGTACACCGGCTCCGCCGCCAACGCCGTCGCCCAGGCCGCCGCGTACCTGAACGCGCACGCCGGGCCCGGCGGCCGCATCCACCTCGTCATGGAGCCCGTCTGGACCGGCCGGGCCGGCCGCTCGGCCCGCGAGACCACCGAGTGGATCCGCTACGAGGCCCTCGCCAACCTCCTCTTCGCTCCCCTGGCCACGACCGCCCTGTGCGCGTACGACACCCGCACCGC
>NZ_POUC01000309.1 GCF_002891435.1 Streptomyces cahuitamycinicus | reverse complement strand
GTGGGCGCGCTGCTGCCGGCGGGGGCGGTGGCCGTGGCGCAGGCCTGGTGGGCGGGGCGCCGGACACCGATCAGCCACCTCAGGGCAGGAGACATGCGATGAGCAGTACGACGGAGTCGCTGGAGGAGCTGGAGCGTCGGGTGGCGCTGCGCCGCGACCGGCCCGCGTACGGGCACGACGCCCTGATCGCCTGCGACCGGCTGGTGCGGATCTTCGCCCGGCGCGGCGGCGGGGACGCGGTGGAGGTGCAGGCGCTCCAGGGACTGGATCTCCTGGTGCGGGAGGGCGAGTTGATGGCCCTCGTGGGGGCGTCCGGCAGCGGCAAGTCGACGTTGATGAACATCCTCGCGGGCCTGGACGTCCCGACCGCGGGCGCCGCGAGGGTCGCGGGCCGCGACCTGCTGGCGATGGACGCGAAGGCGCGGTTGCGGTACCGGCGTGAGGTGGTGGGCTTCGTCTGGCAGCAGACGGCACGCAACCTGCTGCCCTATCTGACGGCGGCGCAGAACGTCGCCCTGCCCATGCAGCTGGCGGGCGCCTCCCGGCGGAAGCGTGCCGGGCGGGCGGACGAGCTGCTGTCCCTGCTCGGCGTCGCCGACTGCCGGGACCGGCGTCCGCAGGCGATGTCCGGTGGTCAGCAGCAGCGTGTCGCGATCGCCGTCGCCCTCGCCAACGCGCCCGCGGTCCTGCTCGCCGACGAGCCGACCGGCGAGTTGGACTCGGCGACCGGGCAGCAGGTGTTCGCGGCGTTCCGCCGGGCCAACGAGGAGCTCGGCACGACGATCGTCATCGTCACGCACGACCAGGCGGTCGCCGGTGAGGTCCGCCGCACGGTCGCGATCCGGGACGGCCGCACCTCGACGGAGGTGCTGCGCCGCACGGAGGTGGACGAGGCGGGCCGGGAGTCGCTGGTGTCGCGTGAGTACGCGATGCTCGACCGGGCGGGCCGCCTCCAGCTGCCGGCCGATTACACGGCGGCCCTGGGCATGGCGGACCGGGTGCTGCTGGAGCTGGAGGAGGACCACATCCAGGTGTGGCCGGACGCGAACGGCGACGAGAGCGGCGAAGGGACCGGCTGAGGACGTGCGACAGCGCCTGCCCGGGCGTCCGGTCGGGGACTGTCGGGCAGACGCTGTCAGTGTTCCGTACGCCTTTGTACGGGACGTCTTGTGCGGTGCGGTCAGACCATCAGGGATCGGTCCGTCGGGCGGATCGGCGCGTGCAGCTCGCTCGCGCCGGTGAGGGCACGGTCCACCCCGCGTGCCGCCGAGCGGCCCTCCGCGATGGCCCAGACGATGAGCGACTGGCCGCGGCCGGCGTCACCGGCGACGAACACACCCGGCACGTTGGTCTGGAAGTCGGCGTCGCGGGCGATGTTGCCGCGCTCGTCGAGCTCCAGGCCGAACTGGTCCACCAGGCCGTTGTCGCGGTCCGTGCCCGTGAAGCCCATCGCCAGCGTCACCAGCTGGGCGGGGATCTTGCGCTCGGAGCCCGGCTTCGGGGTCAGCTTGCCGTCGATGAACTCCACCTCGGTGAGGTGCAGCCACTGGACGTTGCCGTCCTCGTCGCCCTCGAAGTGGGTCGTCGAGACCGAGTAGACGCGCTCGCCGCCTTCCTCGTGCGCCGAGGTGACCTTGTACAGCATGGGGAAGGTCGGCCAGGGCTGGTTGACGGGGTTCCGCTCCTCGCCCGGGCGGGGCATGATCTCCAACTGCGTGACGGAGGCCGCGCCCTGGCGGTGGGCGGTGCCGACGCAGTCCGCGCCGGTGTCGCCGCCGCCGATGACCACGACGTGCTTGCCCTCGGCCGAGATCGGAGTGGTGACGTAGTCGCCCTCCTGGACCTTGTTGGCCAGCGGCAGGTACTCCATGGCCTGGTAGATGCCCTTGAGCTCGCGCCCGGGCACCGGCAGGTCGCGGGCCGTGGTGGCGCCGACGGCCAGGACGACCGCGTCGTAGCGCTTCTTCAGGTCCGTGGCCTTCAGGTCCCGGCCGATCTCGATGCCCGTGCGGAAGCGGGTGCCCTCCGCGCGCATCTGCTCGATACGGCGGTTGATGTGCCGCTTCTCCATCTTGAACTCGGGGATGCCGTAGCGGAGGAGGCCTCCGATGCGGTCCGCGCGCTCGTAGACGGCGACGGTGTGGCCGGCGCGGGTCAGCTGCTGGGCGGCTGCGAGGCCGGCCGGGCCGGAGCCGATGACCGCGACGGTCTTGCCGGACAGGCGCTCCGGGATCTGCGGGGCGACGTCCCCGGTCTCCCACGCCTTGTCGATGATCGAGACCTCGACGTTCTTGATGGTGACCGGCGGCTGGTTGATGCCGAGCACACACGCCGATTCGCAGGGGGCGGGGCACAGGCGGCCCGTGAACTCCGGGAAGTTGTTCGTGGCGTGCAGACGCTCCTGCGCGGCCGCCCAGTCCTCGCGGTAGGCGTAGTCGTTCCACTCGGGGATGAGGTTCCCGAGCGGGCAGCCGTTGTGGCAGAACGGGATGCCGCAGTCCATGCAGCGGCTGGCCTGCTTGCTGATGATCGGCAGCAGCGAGCCGGGAACGTAGACCTCGTTCCAGTCCCGGACGCGCTCCTCGACGGGGCGGGACCGTGCGAGTTCGCGCCCGTGGTTCAGGAAGCCCTTCGGGTCAGCCATTGATCGCCGCCTCCATCATCTTCTCGTGGGTCTCGGTCTCGGAGAGACCGGCTCGCTCGGCGGCTTCCTTGGCGGCGAGCACTGCCTTGTACGTGCTGGGGATGATCCTGCTGAAGCGCTCGACTGCGGTGTCCCACTCGGCCAGGAGCTTCTCGGCGACGGTCGAGCCCGTCTCCTCCTGGTGGCGGCGGACCACGTCGTGCAGCCACTGCTTGTCGGTGTCGTCGAGCGGCTCGACGGCGTCCAGGTTGCCGGCGTTGACGTTGTCGGGGTCCAGGTCGATCACGTACGCGATACCGCCGGACATGCCGGCCGCGAAGTTGCGGCCCGTCTCGCCGAGCACCACGGCGTGGCCGCCGGTCATGTACTCGCAGCCGTGGTCGCCCACGCCCTCGGAGACGACCGTCGCGCCGGAGTTGCGGACGCAGAACCGCTCACCGGTCTTGCCGCGCAGGAACATCTCACCGCCGGTGGCGCCGTAGCCGATGGTGTTGCCGGCGATGACGCTGTACTCGGCGAGGTGGTCGGCCGCGCGGTCCGGGCGGACGACGATCCGGCCGCCGGACAGGCCCTTGCCGACGTAGTCGTTGGCGTCGCCCTCCAGGCGCAGCGTGACACCGCGCGGGACGAAGGCGCCGAACGACTGGCCGGCGGAGCCGGTGAAGGTGATGTCGATGGTGTCGTCGGGCAGGCCCGCGCCGCCGAACTTCTTCGTCACCTCGTGGCCGAGCATGGTGCCGACCGTGCGGTTGATGTTGCGGATCTGCACCTGGGCGCGCACCGGCTGGGCGTCGGTGGCGCCGGACGCGGAGAGCGCGTCGGCCGCCAGCTTGATCAGCTCGTTGTCGAGCGCCTTCTCCAGGCCGTGGTCCTGCGTGATGACCTGGTGGCGCGCCGCGCCCTCGGGCAGTGCGGGCACGTGGAACAGCGGCTCCAGGTTGAGGCCTTGTGCCTTCCAGTGGTCGACGGCCCGCGTGACGTCGAGGGTCTCGGCGTGGCCGACGGCCTCCTCGAGGGAGCGGAAGCCGAGCTCGGCGAGGATCTCGCGGACTTCTTCGGCGATGTACTGGAAGAAGTTCACGACGTACTCGGCCTTGCCGTTGTACCGCTCGCGCAGGACCGGGTTCTGCGTGGCGATGCCGACCGGGCAGGTGTCGAGGTGGCAGACGCGCATCATGACGCAGCCGGAGACGACGAGCGGCGCGGTCGCGAAACCGAACTCCTCGGCGCCGAGCAGCGCGGCGATGACGACGTCACGTCCGGTCTTCAGCTGGCCGTCGGTCTGGACGACGATGCGGTCGCGCAGACCGTTGAGCAGCAGCGTCTGCTGGGTCTCGGCGAGGCCGAGTTCCCAGGGACCGCCCGCGTGCTTCAGGGAGGTGAGCGGGGAGGCACCCGTACCGCCGTCGTGGCCGGAGATCAGGACGACGTCCGCGTGCGCCTTGGACACGCCCGCGGCGACCGTGCCGACGCCGACCTCGGAGACCAGCTTGACGTGAATCCGCGCCTGCGGGTTCGCGTTCTTCAGGTCGTGGATCAGCTGGGCCAGGTCCTCGATGGAGTAGATGTCGTGGTGCGGCGGCGGGGAGATCAGACCGACGCCCGGGGTGGAGTGCCGGGTCTTGGCGACCCACGGGTAGACCTTGTGGCCGGGCAGCTGGCCGCCCTCGCCGGGCTTGGCGCCCTGCGCCATCTTGATCTGGATGTCGTCGGAGTTGACCAGGTACTCGGAGGTCACACCGAAGCGGCCGGAGGCGACCTGCTTGATGGACGACCGGCGGGCCGGGTCGTACAGGCGCTCCGGGTCCTCGCCGCCCTCACCGGTGTTGGACTTGCCGCCCAGCTGGTTCATGGCGATGGCGAGGGTCTCGTGCGCCTCCTGGGAGATGGAGCCGTACGACATGGCGCCGGTCGAGAACCGCTTGACGATCTCGGAGACCGGCTCGACCTCGTCGATGGAGATCGGCTGCCGGTCCGACTTGAAGCCGAACAGGCCGCGCAGCGTCATCAGCCGCTCGGACTGCTCGTTCACGCGCTCGGTGTACTTCTTGAAGATGTCGTACTTGCCGGAGCGCGTGGAGTGCTGGAGGCGGAAGACCGTCTCCGGGTCGAACAGGTGCGGCTCGCCCTCGCGGCGCCACTGGTACTCGCCGCCTATGTCCAGGGCGCGGTGCGCCGGGGCGATGCCGGAGGCCGGGTAGGCCTTGGCGTGGCGGGCGGCGACCTCCTTGGCGACGACGTCGATGCCGACTCCGCCGATCTTGGTGGCCGTGCCGTTGAAGTACTTCACGACGAAGGCCTCGTCGAGACCGACGGCCTCGAAGACCTGGGCGCCGCGGTAGGAGGCGACGGTCGAGATGCCCATCTTGGACATGACCTTCAGTACGCCCTTGCCGAGGGCGTAGATCAGGTTGCGGATGGCCGTCTCGGCCTCGACGCCGGGAAGGAACGTCCCTGCGCGGACCAGGTCCTCGACGGACTCCATCGCCAGGTACGGGTTGACGGCGGCGGCGCCGTAGCCGATGAGCAGGGCGACGTGGTGGACCTCGCGGACGTCACCGGCCTCGACCAGCAGGCCCACCTGGGTGCGCTGCTTGGTGCCGATGAGGTGGTGGTGAACGGCCGCGGTGAGCAGCAGCGACGGGATCGGCGCGTGCTCGGCGTCCGAGTGGCGGTCCGACAGGACGATCAGCCGGGCGCCGTTGTCGATGGCGGCGTCGGCCTCGGCGCAGATCTCCTCGATGCGCGCGGCCAGGGCGTCACCGCCGCCGTGCACCCGGTACAGGCCGGACAGCGTCGCGGCCTTGAAGCCGGGCATGTCGCCGTCGGCGTTGATGTGGATGAGCTTGGCCAGCTCGTCGTTGTCGATCACCGGGAAGGGCAGCAGGACGCTGCGGCAGGAGGCCGCGCCCGGGTCGAGCAGGTTGCCCTGCGGGCCGAGCGAGGAGCGCAGGGAGGTGACCAGTTCCTCGCGGATGGCGTCCAGCGGCGGGTTGGTGACCTGCGCGAACAGCTGGGTGAAGTAGTCGAAGAGCAGACGGGGGCGGTCCGACAGCGCGGCGATCGGCGAGTCGGTGCCCATCGAGCCGATGGGCTCGGCGCCGGCCTTGGCCATCGGCGCGAGGATGACGCGCAGCTCCTCCTCGGTGTAGCCGAAGGTCTGCTGGCGGCGGGTGACCGAGGCGTGCGTGTGGACGATGTGCTCGCGCTCGGGCAGGTCGGAGAGCTCGATCTCGCCGGCCTCGATCCACTCCGCGTACGGCTTCTCGGCGGCGAGCTCGGCCTTGATCTCGTCGTCCTCGATGATGCGGTGCTCGGCGGTGTCGACGAGGAACATGCGGCCGGGCTGGAGGCGGCCCTTGCGGACGACCCTGGCCGGGTCGATGTCGAGGACGCCGACCTCGGAGCCGAGGACGACGAGGCCGTCGTCGGTGACCCAGTAGCGGCCGGGGCGCAGGCCGTTGCGGTCGAGGACCGCGCCGACCTGGGTGCCGTCGGTGAAGGTGACGCAGGCCGGGCCGTCCCAGGGCTCCATCATCGTGGAGTGGAACTGGTAGAAGGCGCGCCGGGCCGGGTCCATGGAGTCGTGGTTCTCCCACGCCTCCGGGATCATCATCAGCACGGAGTGCGGCAGGGAACGGCCGCCCAGGTGCAGGAGTTCGAGGACCTCGTCGAAGGAGGCGGAGTCGGAGGCGTCCGGCGTGCAGACCGGGAAGATCCGGTCGATGGTCTTCTCGTCCGACCCGAACAGGTCCGAGACGAGCTGCGACTCGCGGGCGACCATCCAGTTGCGGTTGCCCTTGACGGTGTTGATCTCACCGTTGTGCGCGACGAAGCGGTACGGGTGGGCCAGCGGCCACGAGGGGAACGTGTTCGTCGAGAACCGGGAGTGCACGAGCGCGATCGCGGAGGCGAAACGGCGGTCGGACAGGTCCGGGAAGAAGGGCTCAAGCTGGCCGGTGGTCAGCATGCCCTTGTAGACGATGGTCCGCGCGGACAGCGAAGGGAAGTACACGCCGGCCTCGCGCTCGGCGCGCTTGCGCAGCACGAAGACCTTGCGGTCGAGGGCGATACCCGTGGCGGGCACGGCCGCGCCGTCGCTGACGAAGATCTGGCGGAAGACCGGCATGGTCGACCGGGCGGTGGCGCCCAGCAGCTGCGGAGCGACCGGCACCTCGCGCCAGCCGAGGACGGTGAGGCCCTCGTCGGCGGCGATCGTCTCGATCTGCGAGACGGCGTCGGCAGTGGAGTCCTCCGGCAGGAAGGCGATACCGACGGCGTAGGAACCCGCGTCGGGCAGTTCGAATCCGGCCACGTCACGGAAGAAGGCGTCCGGGACCTGCGACAGGATGCCGGCGCCGTCGCCGGAGTCGGGCTCGGAGCCGGTGGCGCCGCGGTGTTCGAGGTTGCGCAGGACGGTCAGAGCCTGCTCGACCAGGGTGTGGGACGCCTCGCCTGTGAGGGTGGCGACGAAGCCGACGCCGCAGGCGTCGTGCTCGTTGCGGGGGTCGTACATACCCTGCGCAGCAGGGCGAGCATCCATGAAGGACCAGTTCTGGCCATTCGCGGAATGCTGGGACGGCTGGCGCGGCGTACGCATCGGCTCTCCCGTCGTCGTCAGGTGGCTGGGGGCACCTCCCAGGCCCTTGAGGCTCTGGGGGAGCAAGCGCCGAGGGACGACGTTGGCCCTCGCGTGATCGCAAAATTTCGTGCAGGTTACATGATGGAGCGGTTCTCGGGAACCGGGATAATCCGTTCCAACATGCGGACACTGCGGGTTCGCGGCGGGGGTACCGCGCCAGCAGTGGAAGCTATGGAGGGGCCGCGCGAATCGATCGGGTGGGATCGGTTTCATCGGCCCGAGGAGCGGGACAGGCGTCTTCACCCGTCCCACTGGGCGCGCGGCGAGCGTCATTGCCCGCAGCGCTTACGGCTCATGCCCGGTGGTCGCACACTCGAAACCAGTCAGTAACGGCTACCTATGCGGCCCCATGCATAAGCCCGAGCCGCGCTATCCTACGGCCGTTCCGAACACGGTGCCCAGGGCGTACGTCACACCGGCCGCCGCACCTCCCAGGAACAGCTGCCGCAGCCCGCTGTACCACCAGGTGCGCGCCGTCACCCTGGCCACCACCGCACCGCACAGGAAGAGCCCGAGCAGCGCCAGCAGCACCGCCGGCCAGATGCTGCTCGCCCCCAGCAGATAGGGCAGGACGGGAATCAGCGCACCCAGCGCGAAGGAGCCGAAACTCGACACCGCGGCCACGGCCGGTGAGGGCAGATCGCCGGGGTCGATGCCCAGCTCCTCGCGGGCGTGGATCTCCAGCGCCTGCTCGGGATCCTCCGACAGCTGCCGGGCCACCTCGCGGGCCAGTCGCGGCTCGACGCCTCGCGACGCGTAGAGCGCGGCGAGTTCGGCCTCCTCGTCCTTGGGGTGCTTGCGCAGCTGGCGCCGCTCCACGTCCAGCTCGGCCTCGACGAGCTCGCGCTGCGAGGCGACGGAGGTGTACTCGCCGGCGGCCATGGAGAAGGCGCCGGCGGCCAGGCCCGCGAGTCCGCTGAGGACGACGGCGTGCTGTCCGGCCGCCCCGCCGGCGACACCGGTCATCAGGGCGAGGTTGGAGACCAGGCCGTCCATCGCACCGAACACCGCGGGGCGCAGCCAGCCGCCGTTCACGTCGCGGTGCGTGTGGTTGTCCCGGTGCGCCTCGTGCAGCGGCGCCTCGGTCTCGATGATGGCCATGGAAGATCCCCGCTCCCCGTCCTTCGGCCCACCCTTTGGACCTGTTCCAGAGTTTTACAACGCCAAAACTACGCCCGGGATTCCGTCGTCGCCAGCAAGGAAAGGCTGCGCTAACCTGCGGTTTTACCCTTTCGCGCTCACTTGATCATTCTCGCGCGCAGATGTCGACCGGGTGATGCTGGGGCTCGTGAGGCTGGGCGGAGTCACCGGAGTGGGACACATGCCGTATGGCATCGATCGCCTGTATCCCCTCCGTGCCGGCGCCCGGCGACGCCGCCGGACTTCGCGAACGGGCCCGCGGCGCGCTGCTGGGCCTGGCCGTCGGTGACGCCCTCGGGGCACCGGCGGAGAACATGAAGCCCTCCGAGATCCGCGCCCGCTGGGGCCGGATCACCGGGTACGTCGCCGACGAGCCGGCGGGCACGGACGACACCGAGTACGCGATCTTCTCCGGCCTCCTGCTGGCCCGGCACGGCTCCGCGCTGACCCCGGTCCATGTGGAGGCGGCCTGGCACGAGTGGATCGCCGACCGCGACGAGGGCCCCTTCCGGGGTGCCGGCTTCAGCGAACGCGGCACCCTGGAGAACCTGCGCCGCGGCCTGGCCGCCCCGATCTCCGCCCAGCACCGGCACGCCTGGAGCGACGGTCTGGCCATGCGCGCCGCTCCCTTCGGCGTGTTCGCGGCGGGCCGCCCGGCGGAGGCGGCCCGGCTGGTCGCGATCGACGGTTCGGTGAGCCACGACGGCGAGGGCATCTACGGCGGCCAGGCGGTGGCGGCGGGCGTCGCGGCGGCCATGGCGGGTGCACCGTCGACCGCGGTCGTGGCCGCGGCCCTCGCGGTCGTACCCGACGACTCCTGGACGGCCCGCAGTCTGCGCCGCGCGGCGGCCGTGGCGCACCGAGGGGAACGCGCGGTGCGCTCCGCGGTCGTCATCGGCGGCTACCCCTGGACCGATCTGGCCCCCGAGGCGGTCGCCCTCGCCTTCGGCGCGTACGCGGCGGCCGACGGTGACTTCGAGCAGTCCGTCCTGACCGCGGTGAACATGGGCCGCGACGCGGACACGACGGCGGCGGTGGCGGGGGCCCTGGCGGGCGCGACCCGGGGAGTGTCGGCCATCCCGCTGGCCTGGACGACCCCCATCGGCCCGGTCCTCGGCAGGTGCCTCCCGGCGATGGCGGGCTACCACGTCCTGGACGTGGCGGACCTGCTGACGCCGGCGGAGGTCATCTCGTGACGACGTACGAAGCGGAAGCCGCCGGCGGCGAGATCGCACCACGGGAGACCAGGACCCCTCGGGTGACAGTCACAGGCGGTGCGCGGGTGGAAGACAGACGGGCCGAAGGCGAAGCCGAGGCCACGAGAAGGGCCGAAGGCCTCCTGCTCGGCCTGGCCGCAGGCGACGCCGCCGGCTGGCCCGCCGCCCGCCACCGAGCCGCCCGCATGCCCGACTGGACCCGCCGCCTCACCCGCGAACTGGACACCTTCGCCGAACACAACGCGACGACGACCCTCCCCGTGCCCATCGCCCTGAAC
>NZ_POUC01000308.1 GCF_002891435.1 Streptomyces cahuitamycinicus | reverse complement strand
CCGGCCGCGCCCCGGGGCTGTCCTCTCCCCCGTTCGCCCTGCATGATGGTCGGCCGACGCCCGATGGGTTCCGGTCGATCCCGGAGGCCCTGTCGGTGCGGTCCAGACACGTCCATCCGATACGGAGTCACGCTCGTGCCCAGCAAGAAGGCCCTCGTCCGCCGCCCCAGCCCGCGTCTCGCCGAGGGGCTGGTGACGCACATCGAGCGGGAGAAGATCGACGCCGATCTCGCCGTCGAGCAGTGGGAGGCGTACGTGGAGGCCCTGCGCACGCACGGCTGGGAGACCATCGAGGTGGACCCGGCCGACGACTGCCCGGACTCGGTGTTCGTCGAGGACACGGTCGTGATGTACCGGAACGTCGCGCTGATCGCGCGCCCGGGTGCCGACTCCCGGCGTGCGGAGACCGCCGGGGTCGAGGAGGCGGTGGCCGGTCTGGGCTGCTCGGTGAACTGGATCTGGGACCCGGGCACGCTGGAGGGCGGCGACGTCCTGAAGATCGGCGACACCGTCTTCGTGGGCCGGGGCGGGCGCACCAACGCCGCCGGCGTCCAGCAGCTGCGTGCCGCGTTCGAGCCGCTCGGCGCGCGGGTCGTGTCCGCGCCGGTGAGCAAGGTGCTGCATCTGAAGTCGGCGGTCACGGCGCTGCCCGACGGTACGGTCGTCGGACACATCCCCAAGATGGACACGCCCTCGCTGTTCTCCCGCTTCCTGCCGGTCCCCGAGGAGGCGGGATCACACGTCGTCCTGCTCGGCGGCGACAAGCTGCTGATGGCGGCGAGCGCGCCGAAGACCGCCGAGCTGTTCGCCGACCTCGGTTACGAACCGGTCGTCGTGGACATCAGCGAGTTCGAGAAGCTCGAGGGATGTGTGACGTGCCTCTCGGTGCGGCTGCGGGAACTGTACGCCTGACCGGACCCGCGTTTCCCGTCCGGGCCCCCCGACCTGCGGGTCCGGAGAGTTGACGGGCGGACGAGCGACCCGCTGATCAGCTGCCTTTACAGCACACTTAACCTACGACATCGTAACCTACGGATACGTAGCCTACGATGCCGTAGGTTCACCGCACACCGCTCATACGTTTGTCCCCCTGGAGAGTCCATGACGATCACCACTCCCCACCTCGGCAGCCCGGCCGGCGCCTGGACCGACGCTCAGCTGCTGTACGCCCTGGAGGAAGTGGTCGAGAAGGAGCTCAACCGGCATCTGCAGGTCGCCAAGGACTGGATGCCGCACGAGTACGTGCCGTGGAGCGACGGGTGCAACTTCCCCGGTCTCTTCGAGGACGGCGAGGCCTGGGGCAAGGAGCAGTCCAAGGTCACCGAGGTCGGCCGCATCGCGCTCGTCGTCAACCTTCTGACCGAGGACAACCTGCCCAGCTACCACCACGAGATCGCCTCGCTGTTCGGCCGCGACGGCGCCTGGGGCACCTGGGTGCACCGCTGGACCGCGGAGGAGGGCCGGCACGGCATCGTGATGCGCGACTACCTGCTCACCTCGCGCGCGGTGGATCCGGACAAGCTGGAAGAGTTCCGGATGTCCCACATGAGCGAGGGCTTCGAGTCGGACAACCGGCACTCGATGCTGCACTCGGTGGCCTACGTCGCCTTCCAGGAGCTCGCGACCCGCGTCTCGCACCGCAACACCGGCCACCAGTCCGGGGACCCGGTCTGCGACCGCATGCTGGCGCGCATCGCCACCGACGAGAACCTGCACATGGTCTTCTACCGGAACCTGCTGAAGGCGGCCTTCGAGCTGGCGCCCGACCTGACGATGATGGCCGTGCGCGACGTCATCGTGAACTTCCGGATGCCCGGCCACGGCATGCCCGGCTTCGAGCGGGCCGCCGCGCAGATGGCGATCGGCGAGATCTACAACATGCGCATCCACCACGACGACGTGCTCCAGCCCGTGCTGCGCTTCCTGAAGGTCATGGAGATCGACGGCCTGGGTCCCGAGGGCCTCAAGGCGCAGGAGGAGCTCGGTCTGTTCATGGGCGGTCTGGACTCCGAGGCGTCGAAGTTCGACGAGAAGCTGGCCGCCCGCAAGGCCCGCATGGCGGCCCGGGCCGGC
The DNA here is from genome assembly GCF_002891435.1 of Streptomyces cahuitamycinicus. Classification (GTDB taxonomy): domain Bacteria; phylum Actinomycetota; class Actinomycetes; order Streptomycetales; family Streptomycetaceae; genus Streptomyces; species Streptomyces cahuitamycinicus. The sequence continues at coordinate 7,851 of NZ_POUC01000308.1, read as the reverse complement.
GCCTGACACCGCCCGCACACACGGTCACGAGGCCCCGGCCGCCACGAGCGGCCGGGGCCTCGTGCACGCCGACGGCGATTGCCGGAGGACGGCAGGCCTCCGCCCCCGTGGCGGGTTAGCGCGATACCCGCCGCAGTTCCAGCCGCTCCTTCTCCGAGAGACCGCCCCAGACACCGAAGCGCTCGTCGTTGTCCAGTGCGTAGGCGAGGCAGGCCGCGCGGATCGGGCACATGCCGCAGATCCGCTTCGCCTCCCGCACCGAACTGCCCGGTTCGGGGAAGAAGAAGTCCGCCCCCGTCTGCGCGCACAACGCCTCTTGCTGCCATTCGAGTTCGGGCGAGGTGATCGTGTCGATGTGCATGACCGGAAGCGTTGCGGGCGGCGAAAAACGTTCGATCAACGCGGGATCAACACCGCGTACCCGGGCCCCGGCCGCTTCGATGGTGGCCCGCCGGACCGGCCGGCGCACGGCGGCGCGCGGAAACACCGCACAACCCGCCACAGCGGTGCTCCGGCGGCGGATGTCACCCGCCGTGCAGGCTCGCCGACCCGCACGGCGCCCGCTCCGCCGTGATCCGCAGCGCCCCGCGGCGGAGCCGAGACCGGCTACGCCGATCCGCGCCGTACCAGCGTCGTCGGCAGCACCACGCTGGACGGCGTCGCCCCGACACCCTCCCGTGGGGCGCCCCGGTCGAGGCCGCGCAGCAGCAGGCGGGCCATCAGACGGCCCATCTCCTCTATGTCCTGGCGGACCGTCGTGAGCTGCGGGTCGGTCTGCTCGGCGACGGGCCGCATGTCGTCGAACCCGATCACGGCCACGTCGCCCGGGACCCGGCGGCCGGACTCGCGCAGGACGCGCAGTGCCCCGGAGGCCATGAGGTCGTTGGCGGCGAACACCGCGTCCACGTCCGGGCAGCGGCCGAGGAGCTCGCGCATCGCCCGCTCGCCCCCGGCCGGGGTGAAGTCGGCCTCGGCGATCAGTAGTGGGTCGGCGTCCACCATGACGTCCCGGTACCCGTCGAGGCGGTCCGCGGCGGAGGTCTGGTCGAGGGCGCCGGTGATGTGCGCGATACGGGTGCGGCCGAGGCCGGCCAGGTGGCGGACGGCGTCGCGGGCGCCGCCGCGGTTGTCGCTGTCGACGTAGACCACGTCGCGCCGGTCGCCGCTCCAGCCGGGCCGCCCCCCGAAGACGGTGGGGACGCCGGCCCGCTGGATCAGTTCCGGCAGCGGGTCGTCGAGGTGCAGGGAGAAGACGAGGGCGCCGTCGACATGTCCGCCGGCGAGGTACCGGCCGACCCGGGCGTGGTCGTCCCTGCCCTCCGTGAGCAGCAGCACGAGCTGGTTGTCGTGGGCGGTGAGCTCCTTGCTGATGCCGCGCAGCTGGAGCGCGAAGAACGGGTCGGCGAAGACCCGGGTCTCCGGTTCGGCGACGACGACCGCGATCGCGTCGTGCCGCCGGGTCACCAGGGAGCGGGCGGCCTGGTTGGGCACGTACCCGAGCTCGTCGACGGCCTTGCGTACCCGCTCCGCCAGGATGTCCCGCACCCCGTCGCCGCCGTTGACCACGCGGGACACGGTGGCCCGCGAGACACCGGCCCGGGCGGCCACGGCCTCCAGGGTGGGACGCGGGGCTGTGTCGGTCACTTCGGGGCTCCTCACCTGCGGCTGCGGATCAGGATAGCCCCGGGGCCGCCGTGGGGTGAGAGCGCTCTCGCGAGCCGTGCGGAGCAGTTGCCCGTCAGTGCTCGTGGCCGCCGCCCGGCGGCTCCTGACCGTGCTCGTGCGGCTCGTACCCCGGGATGGTCCCGTCCGGCTTCTTCACCAGGAACAGCCCCACCATGCCCATGTCGGAGTGGCTCTGCACGTGGCAGTGGTACATCCAGGCGCCCGCGCCGACGCCCTCCCCCGCGATCACCTAGAAGCCGAACGAGTCGGCCGGTCCGGTGATCTTGTTGTCGATGACCTGGCTGGGGTCGTCGGGGCCGGTCAGCATGCCGGTGCGGTTGTCCGCCCAGCGATGACCGTGCATGTGGAACGTGTGGTAGAACTCGCCGTGCGTGATCACGACGAACTCGACGCGATCCCCCACCGTGGCCTCGAAGTCCGGACCGGAGTGCGGCGGCTTGTTGTTGATGCGCATGTCGTTGAAGACGACCGTGTGCGTCCGGTCCGGCAGGACGTCGCCCTTGCGGCGGACGATGACCGCGCCGAACAGGCCCTTCTGGAGCCCCACCGTGCCATGCTCGGTGCCGACGACGTGGTCGTGGTAGTGCCAGTAGCCCGCGCTGCCCGCCCGCCAGGTGCCGTCCTTGCGTCGGCCGGGGGCGTGGGTGCGCCAGGTGTAGGTGCGGGTGCCGCCCGGTTCGACATGGCTGCGGTTCATCTTCGTGCCGTCGCTGGTGATTTCGTAGTCCAGGCCGTGGACGTGCAGGCTGACCGCCACGTCCATGGTGTTCTCGAACTCGACGTGCAGCGTGTCGCCTTCGTTGAGTTCGATCAGCGGGCCCGGTACGGACGCCTTGCCCTTCTCCAGGCCGTAGCCCATCTGCCCGTCGGCCAGCTTCTCGGCGTACAGCTTGATGCGCTTCACCTCGCCCCCGGCGGGCGCCGTCTTCGCCGGTCCGGCGGCGCTGACGGCCTCCGGCGCCACGGACAACGATGTCGCGACGGCCGCGCCGCCCAGCAGGACCCGCCGGTTGAAGCTGCGTCTGTCCATGCGGAACTCCCCACCCTGGTAAGGCTTTTACGGAGGCGTACCTGTGATGAACCTGTGCGACGGTACCGGCCGCGCTGCCGTTTATCCACACTCAAGACAAAGTTGACGCCATCCCGGTCATAGGTATTGGCGCGACAGGCAAAGGGGTTTAGCTTCCTTGGCGGTGTTGCTGTGACCGAGGAGGTGCCCATGCACTTACGAGGGTTGAGCACGAGAAGACGCGGCTGGGCGGCGTCCGTCGCCGCCGGGGTCGTGACGGTGGGGCTGCTGTCGGGCCCCGCCGCGACCGCGCGCCCTTATCCCGAACCCACGCCGACAACGATGTCGATCAAGTCGCCGCCCGGCGGCGCGAATGTACGGGTGCTGATCTTCCACGGGTCCGCGGCGGCCGGGGAGGAGTCGCCGGTGGTGAACGCCGGGATCGAGGCCATCGAGGACATCGGTCTGTCGGGCCCGTCGGACCGCCGTTTCAAGGTGCAGGCCACCGGCGACGCCTCGGTGTTCACCGACGGGACGAGACTCGGCCGCTTCAACGCGATCGTTTTCCTGACCGGCGGGGGCGATGTCCTCGACGCGGAGCAGGAGGCGGGCCTGGAGGCCTACATGGAGGCCGGCGGCGGGTTCGTCGGCATCCATGACGCGGCGCGCGCGGAGCCGTACTCGGACTGGTTCACCGGACTGGTGGGTGCCCGTCCGGCCGCGTCGAGCCCCACGGCCGTGCAGCGCGCGACCGTGGAGGCCGGCGACCGCGGGCACCCCGCCACCGAGGACCTGCCCGTGCAGTGGAAACGCCCGGACCGGTGGCTGAACTGGGTGAAGAACCCGTCGGGCGAGGTGCACACGGTGGCGCGGGTCCGCGAGTCGACGTACCAGCCGGGCACGGGCGCCAACGGCTGGGACCATCCGGTCAGCTGGTGCCGGGACTACGACGGCGGCCGTTCCTTCTACACCGGCATGGGCGGGACGGTGTCGTCGTACGACGAGACCGACTTCCGTGACCACCTGCGCGGTGCGCTGATGTGGACGACGCGGCTGGAGCAGGCCGACTGCAAGGCGACCATCAACGCCCATTACGCGGCGGAGCGGCTGACCAAGCCCAACCAGCCCGGGCAGAACGACCAGATCGGCGAGCCGCACGGGCTGGTCACCGCGCCCGACGGCCGGGTGTTCTACATCGGCCGGGGCGGCGCCGACTCCTCCCAGCCCGTGATCACGGACTGGAACAACCCCGATATCGGCAAGGGCGAGGGCGAGATCCACGTCTACGATCCCAAGACCAAGCAGGTCACCCTGGCCGGCGCGCTCACCGTCTTCGGCAACAAGGGCGGCGGCGACGAACTGGTCAAGGTCGAGGAGGGACTGCTAGGCATCGAGCTGGACCCGGGGTTCGCGCAGAACGGCTGGATGTACCTGCACTACACGCCGCACGAGCGGATCGACCGCGAGACGCGGACGGCCGAGCGGCGGGTCTCCCGCTTCACGCTCGACCGGGCCACCAACAAGCTGGACCTCGCCAGCGAGAAGGTCCTCCTCAAGTGGCCGGTGCAGATCCACAGTTGCTGCCACGCCGGCGGCGGGATGGCCTGGGACTCCAAGGGCAACCTCTACATCGCCACCGGTGACAACAACTCCAGCGGATTCAGCGGCGGTTACTCGGGCAACAACCCGGAGCCGAACTACAAGGGCGTCTCCTTCGCCGACGCGCGCCGCACCGCGGGCAACACCAACAACCTCAATGGCAAGATCCTGCGCATCCACCCGGAGCCGGACGGGACGTACACACTCCCCGAGGGCAACCTGTTCACCGGGAAGGAGACCGCCGAGGGCGGCGGCAAGACGCGCGGCGAGATCTACGTGATGGGCGTCCGCAACCCGGCACGCATCTCCGTCGACAAGTCGACCGACGTGCTCTACGCGGGCTGGGTCGGGCCGGACGCGAGCGCGCCCTCGACGACCTGGGGTCCGGCCAAGTACGACACGTTCGCCGCCGTCACCAAGGCGGGGAACCGCGGCTGGCCGTACTGCATGGGCAACAAGCAGCCCTACCGGGACCGCAATCTGCCGGACCCGTCCAAGCCGCTGGGCTGGTACGACTGCGACCGCCCGAAGAACGAGTCGCCGAACAACGACGGCCTGGTGAACCTGCCGCCGGTGACCGGAAACAACATCTGGTACTCGCCGTCGGGCGGTGCGCCGGACTACCCGAGGGATGCGAACGGTGTCCCGTCGTACAAGCCGGCGGAGGCCACGTACCGGCTGCCCTGGCTGAAGGGCGGCGGGCAGGCCGCGATGAACGGGCCGGTGTACCGGTACGGCGCGGTCGCGGCGGACAGCGCGGTCAAGTGGCCGCCCTACTGGGACGGCAAGTGGTTCGTCGGTGACTTCTACGACGCCGACCAGCCGCGCAACGCGGTGCTGATGGACCCGAAGACGCAGGGCGACGGCGGTCTGCCGGTGCACTCGGAGTCGCTGAAGAAGATCGTGCCGGTCGGCAACGACGGCATCAAGAACCTCATGGACTGGAGGTTCGGTCCGGACGGCGCGCTGTACGTCCTCGACTACGGGCGCGGCTTCTTCACCTCGGACTCCAAGTCGGCCCTGTGGCGGGTCACCTACAAGGGCGGCGGGCCCACGCCGGCCGCCGGCCTGCTGGCGAGGGGGAGCGAGTGATCCGGAGTCGAAGAATCTGGGCCGCCCTGCTGGCCGCCCTGCTGACGCTGCTCGGCATGCAGGCGCTGCCCGCCGCCGGGCAGCCCGGGAAGGAGGCCGCCGACCAGGTGCTCACCTGGACGGCCGGCAACGACATCGACAAGTACCTCTCCGCGCCGAAGACGGCGGTCGCCGGCACGGCCACGATCGTGTTCGAGAACAGCACGGCCACCGGCAACACCACGGGCATGCCGCACACGCTGACGTTCGTGACCAGTGATCCCGAGTTCAACAGCGATGTGCAGCTCAACATCCTGGCCAACCCGAACGACGCCCAGGGCGGCAAGCACACGGCCCAGGTGACGCTCACGCCGGGCCGGTACTTCTACCACTGCACCATCCCCGGCCACGGCCAGATGCAGGGCATCCTCACGGTGACCGAGGGCACCGGCGAGGACACCACGGCGCCCGAGGCGTCGGCGCACGTGAGTGGCACGCAGAACGCGCAGGGCGAGTACGTCGGTTCGGCGAGCGTGGCGTTGCACGCCACCGACGAGGGCGGCTCCGGCGTCGACCGTATCGAGTACGCGACCGGCGACGCGGGTGCCTGGCAGCCGTACACCGCGCCGGTCGTCGTCGACCAGGTCGGCAGCCACGAGATCCGCTACCGGGCGTTCGACGAGGCGGGGAACGTGTCCGCCGAGAAGAGCACGGCGTTCACGGTCGTGGCGCCCCAGTCGGACGACACCACCGCGCCGGAGACCTCGGCGACGGTGAGCGGTGAGCGCGACGCCGACGGGGCGTACATCGACATGGCGACGGTCACCGTCTCGGCCTCCGACACGGGTTCCGGGGTCAACACCATCGAGTACGCGGTCGGTTCGGGCGCCTGGCAGCCGTACACCGGGCCCGTGATGGTGCACCAGGCGGGCGAGCACAGCGTCCGCTACCGCGCCACCGACAAGGCGGGCAACGTGGCGGCGGAGAAGAGCGTGCGGTTCACGGTGGTCGCCGCGCCACCGCAGGACACCACTCCGCCGGTGACGGGTGTGACCGTGGAGGGCACGAGGAACTCCGCCGGGGCGTACGTCAACAGCGCCCGGGTGACCGTCACGGCGACCGACGCGCACGGCTCGGGCGTCGAGAGGATCGAGTACTCGCTGGACGGCGGGCCGTACCTCGCCTACTCGGCGCCGGTGGTGGTCGACCGGGCGGGTGCGCACACCGTGGCCTACCGGGCGACGGACAAGGCCGGGAACACCGCTGCGGCCCGCACGGTGACCTTCACGGTCGTCTCCGGACAGGTCCCGGCGCCCGACTGCCCGGAGTACGACGAGCGGCTGACGGTGATCGTCGGCACGGTCGACTCCGGGGTGCGCAACCGGGTGACCGACAACCGGTGCCGGATCGGCGAGCTGATCGAGGACGAGAAGGAGTGGACGTCCCAGGCGCTGTTCCTCAAGCACGTGAACTCGGTGCTGGACGCGCTGCTGAAGGAAGGGGTCATCGACCAGCGGGAGTCCAAGGCGATCCGCAAGGCCGCCCGGCAGTCGGGCATCGGCGAGCCGGGGCAGACCGAGGGCTACCGCGCGCTGTTCGACGGCACGGCGGAGTCCCTCGCCAAGTGGCAGCAGGTGGGTGGCGGTTCGTTCGGGCTGAACCCCGACGGGACGATCACCTCCGGCACCACGACGCCCGGCATGGGCATGCTGTGGTTCCCGCAGCGCAAGTACGGCGACTTCTCGCTGAAGCTCCAGTGGCGTGACGACGCACCCGGCACCGGCAACGCCAACTCGGGTGTCTTCGTGCGCTTCCCGTGGGTCCACGACCACCCGGAGGAGTCCCGCCCGGAGTGGGTCGCCATCAAGTACGGGCACGAGGTGCAGGTGCTCGACCGGCCCGACGGCGACATGTACAAGACGGGGTCGGTCTACGGCTTCGACCGTGTCGGGCTCGCCGGGGCGGGGGTGACGCAGAAGGGCATCTGGAACGACTACGAGATCCGTGTGGAGGGCCAGCACTACTCGGTGTTCCGCAACGGCGTGCTGATCAACGAGTTCGACAACGCCGGCGGCCAGGAGTTCAGCCCGCCCCGCTCGGACGACCCGGGCACGGACGGACGGCGGTTCGCCTCCGGTTACATCGGGCTCCAGGTGCACGGCACGACGGATGTGGTCTCGTACCGGGACATCCGGATCAGGGAGCTGTAGGGGGCTCCTTCTCCTTGCGGGCCCTGCTCGGCTGCACCCGCCTGGGTTCCCCCGGCATCTTCGGATACTCGGGCGGGTACGGCAGGTCGCCCAGACCGTGGTCGTGCTCGTCGCGGCGGGCGAGGTCGAGCAGGGCTTCCAGGGAATAGCGCTTGTCGTCCATGTCCGCGTGCACGTCGCCCAGTTCGGCGAAGCGCGCGGGCATGGTCGCGAGGTCGAAGTCGTGGGGGTGCGCGACGCCGACCTCGTCCCAGCGCAGGGGTGCGGAGACGGGGG
>NZ_POUC01000307.1 GCF_002891435.1 Streptomyces cahuitamycinicus | reverse complement strand
GCGCAGGTCGATCCGGGGGCGGGCCTTTCTGCGGGGGGCTGTCGGCGTCACCGGTCCTGACACCGCGCCCGGCATCGGGCCTGGGGTCACGGAATTCGTGGCCTCCGCACTCATGGGCACCTCCGGCTGCGTCAACCGGCGGACGGGTGCCCCAGAGCGGACATGGCTCAGGAGGCGGCTTCGGTCCCCCGTCCGGGCCGGTGCTTGATGCTACCGAGCCCACCATGCCCGATTGACCGCCTCTCGCCGAGCGTGAAACTGATCACCCATTCGAGGGACGAATGTGAGGTTTGTACCCTCGTAGGTCACGACCTGCACCATGCGAATCTCGCCAACTGGCCGGTTTCCAGCGGTGGTTTCGGGTCGGCCGACCGAAGGTGCGCGGGTGTTTCGAGACGACCGGTTCCGGCTCACGCGGACGTGACGGCATCCAGCCAGTCCGTGTCGATCTCACCCTCGGCCACGATCACGGCCGGGCCGGTCATCTCGATCTCGCCGCCAGGCCGCTCGGTGATCACCAAGGTGCCGCCGGGGACGTCAACGGTGTAGGTCACAGGGGTGCCGGTGGCCGTCGGGTCGGCGCCGTCGCGGCGGGCGGTGGCCACGGCGACCGCGCACGCGCCCGTGCCGCACGAGCGGGTCTCACCGGAGCCGCGCTCGTGCACACGCAGCGCGACGTGCCCGGGGCCGCGGTCGGCCACGAACTCGACGTTCACACCGTCCGGGTAGGCGGCGGCCGGGCTGAAGGGGGGCGGGGAGAGCAGGTCACCCGCGTGCGCCAGGTCGTCCACGAAAGCGACCGCGTGCGGGTTGCCCATGTTGACGTTCCGTGCGGGCCAGCTGCGCTCGCCGACGCTCACCGTGACGTCGCCGTCCGGGAGCACCGCCCGGCCCATGCCGACGGTCACATCGCCGTTCTTGGCGAGGTGCACGGTCTTCACTCCCCCGCGCGTGGCCACCGCGAGGTCTCCCTCGGTGACGTGACCGGCGCACTGGAGGTAGCGCGCGAACACCCGCACGCCGTTGCCGCACATCTCCGCGATCGAGCCGTCGCCGTTGCGGTAGTCCATGAACCACTCCGCCTCGGCCGCCATCTCCTCGGCCTCCGGGTGGGCGGCGGAGCGCACGACGTGCAGCAGCCCGTCACCGCCGATGCCCGCGCGCCGGTCGCACAGGGCGGCGACGGCGGCCGGGGACAGGTCGATGGTGTTCTCGGGGTCCGGGACGATCACGAAGTCGTTCTCGGTGCCGTGACCCTTGAGGAAGGCGATCCGCGTGCTCATGCCTCGATCGTAAGGGCTGCCTACGACAGCGCCCCTGCGCGGCTACGACGGGGCCCCTTCGCGGCTACGTCAGCACCCCTCCGCGCCTGCGACAGCACATCGGCGCCCGTATCGCGCGATCAGCGCAGCCGCGCCACGCGCCACACGGCGAGGACCACCACGAGGGCCACGACCAGGGCGTACGCGAGGGCGACCCGCCAGTCGGGTTTGCGGCCGGAGCCGCGAGCCGGCAGGCCCGGCCAGGTGTAGCCGACGCGACGGGCGGCCATCATGCCCCAGCCGGCCGCACACGAGCAGATCAGCAGGCCCAGCATGGCGATGACGGCCCCGCTGTCGCCGAAGTCGAAGGCGAGCGGGAAGGCGAACATCAGGGAGCCGAGTGCCGCGAGACCCACGATGGGGGCCAGCTGCCAGATGTGGAGCCGGCGCTGCGGACGCAGCTCGACCTCGACCTCGTCGGCGAACATCTCGCCGGGCTCGGGACCGTCGTCCGTCACACCCTGCGACTCGTCGGGCCCGTCGGAGCTGAGGTGGTCCGCCTCCTGCTCGGGTGCGGCGTCGGGCCCCGGCTCATCCCGCTCGGCGGTGATGTGATCGGTGCTCGGTGCGGTGTCGCGAGGGCCGGCCTCCATCGCCACGCGCCCTCCCAACTAGGACTCAACTCGGTCGATCGAAGCTCGATGATGGCACGCCGCCGAAGGACCGGATGACGGCCTGGGCATCCCGATGCCATGACGTGATCAGGCTGTAACCGGTCGTTCGACCAAGGACAGCGCGAGCTGCGGAAGTTCCGTGAGATCGGCTGCCGCCCCACTCAACCAGTGCACCCGTGGGTCGCGCCTGAACCATGAATCCTGGCGGCGCGCGAAGCGCTTGGTGGCACGGACGGTCTCGGTCCGCGCTTCCTCGACGGTGCACTCCCCCGCGAGCGCCGCGAGCACCTGCTGGTAGCCGAGCGCGCGCGAGGCCGTACGCCCTTCACGCAACCCCTGCGCCTGAAGTGCGCTCACCTCGTCCACGAGGCCGGCGTCCCACATCCGGTCGACCCGCCGCGCGATGCGCTCGTCGAGCTCGGGGCGGGCCACGTCGACGCCGATCTGAAGGGTGTCGTACACCGAGTCGTGGCCGGGGAGGTTGGCCGTGAACGGTTTGCCGGTGATCTCGATCACCTCCAGGGCGCGGACGACCCGGCGGCCGTTGCTCGGCAGGATCGCGCGGGCGGCCTCGGGGTCGGCGGCGGCCAGACGGGCGTGCAGCGCGCCGGGGCCGCGCAGCGTGAGTTCCTCTTCCAGGCGGGCGCGGACCTCGGGGTCGGTGCCGGGGAACTCCAGGTTGTCGACGGCTCCGCGCACGTAGAGTCCGGAGCCGCCGACCAGGATCGGCCAGCGGCCCTCGGCGAGCAGGGCGTCGATCCGTTCCCGGGCCAGGCGCTGGTACTCGGCGACGGACGCCGTGACGGTCACGTCCCAGATGTCCAGCAGGTGGTGGGGGACGCCGTCACGCTCCTCGGGCGTCAGCTTGGCGGTACCGATGTCCATCCCTCGGTAGAGCTGCATGGAGTCGGCGTTGACGACCTCGCCGCCGAGACGCTGGGCCAGGAAGACGCCCAGATCGGACTTTCCGGCCGCAGTAGGTCCGACGACGGCGATGACGCGGGGGGCGGGGAGTGCACTGCTCACCGCCCCAGTCTCGCAAACCCCGAACCCTGGTCTCGAACGAGTTACGTGACGCCACGGCCGCAGGGTCGTTGCCCGTTGCGAGGTTCCTGCCGCCGGATCACCGAGGCGGTGGCCCGGGCCGCGCAAACTGACGCACCGGGCAACGCGGGATTTCGCCCGCACGAGTAACGTATGGAGTGGATATGGGCGTTTTTGCACGACTTCTCCGGCGGTCGAAGGCCACGGCGGAGACGCCTGCAGCCGAGGCTCAGACCGATACGGCGAAGGCCGGGACCGAGGATGAGGCGGCCGAGGCCGCGGAGGCCAAGGGCACCGACGGAGCCGGGGAAGCGACGGATCCGGCCGGTGAGACCGCTGCCGAAGTCACCGAGCCCGAAGGCGTCGACATCCCCAAGCAGCAGTCCACCGAGAAGGCGGCCGACAACGAGGCCGGCGAGGGTGCCCGTACGTGACCGCCCCGCGCGAGGGAAGGTGAGCCATGGGTCTCCTGCACAACGTGAAGACGAAGCTGGGCCCGGCGAAGGGCAAGGTCTCGGACCTCGCACAGCGGCACGAGGACAAGATCCACCACGGTCTCGACAAGGCCGCGCAGGCCGTCGACAAGAGGACCAAGGGCAAGTACAGCGACAGGATCCAGTCGGGCACGGGCAGGGCCAAGGGCGCCATGGGCCGCCTCGCGCACCAGGGCGAGAGCGGACCGGGCGGGGGTGGCACGACACCGCCGCCGGGCACCGGTGCCGTGCCGCCGGAGGCGGGCCGCACAACACCGCCGCGGGACCCGGGTGGCACCACGCCGCCGGACGACACGCCACCGCCCGCTTCCTGACGCGGACATCGGCACTCTGAAGGGCACATCGGCGGACGGCCGCGGAGCACTGGCTCCCGGCCGTCCCCGCCGTTTCGCTTGCCTGTCTGTTCGCTTGTCCGTCTGTTCGCTTGCCTATGGGCCTACCGGAATACCGGAAAACCGGCCTGCCGTCCGCTCTACGACCAGCTGGCCACGATGTATCCCACGCCGTAGGGAGCGTCCTCGTAGAGCAGCGATCCGCCGAGGTCCGCGCCCTCGGCCGCGCCCGCCAGGACCTGCCAGGGGGCCCGGCCGGACACCTTCAGCTCGTGGGCCAGCCCGGTGTCCAGCGCGGTGAGTGCGGCCACGTCCGCCGCACCGAGCGCCCGTGCGACCTCCGCGTCGAACGGGGCCGCCCGTTCGTCCAGATAGCCCGGGGCCTTGAGCGTCCGGCACGCGCTGGCGTCACCCATCACCAGCAGGGCAACTCGCTCGTCCCGGTGGGCGATGTCCCTACCGGTCCGCGCGCACAGCCCGGGCGGGTACGACTCCCCCACCCCGAGTCCCTCGACCGGGGCGTCGGACCACCCGGTGCGCTCCAGCAGCCAGGCGGCCACCGTCAGCGCGTAGGGCAGTCGCGGTCGCGGGTCCGCGCCCTCGGCCGCTCCCAGACGTACATCGAGGTCGACGCCGAAGCCCCGGAACGACCCGGCTGCTCCCTCCGGGTACGTCTCGGGCCCGGGGCCGTCCACAGGGCCTACGACCAAGAGCCGGCCGGGCCGGGCGGCGGTGAGCACGCCCAGCGCGCCCGTGCAGGCGTTCCGCGCGGCGTCCAGTTCCGGGGCGGCGCCCTGGGCGACCTCGGGGACCAGCAGGGGCGGGCAGGGGCAGACTGCGGCGGCGACAAGCATGATCGGCAGGGTAACTCTCAGGGGCAGCTGCCACCGCACAGGGCGGCAGCGGTCCGGTTCAGTCGCAGCCGCACCCGCTCGCCACGGCCGGCAGGGGCTCGGGGGCGCCGACCTTCGGCAGTCCCAGCATCACACCGACCGGCTTGGCCTTCTCGGCCGCGTTCCGCTTCTCCCAGGCGTCGCCCGCGCGGGTACGGCGCACGTCCAGCACGGGCCCCTCGGCCAGGAGGTGGTGCGGGGCGGCGTAGGTGATCTCGACCGTGACCACGTCGCCGGGGCGGACCTCCTGGTCCGGCTTGGTGAAGTGGACCAGGCGGTTGTCCGGGGCGCGACCGGACAGGCGGTGGGTGGTGTCGTCCTTGCGGCCCTCGCCCTCGGCGACCATCAGCTCCAGGGTGCGGCCGACCTGCTTCTTGTTCTCCTCCCAGGAGATCTCCTCCTGGAGGGCGACGAGCCGCTCGTAGCGCTCCTGGACGACCTTCTTGGGGATCTGGCCATCCATGTCGGCGGCCGGGGTGCCGGGGCGCTTGGAGTACTGGAAGGTGAAGGCCTGGGCGAAGCGGGCCTCGCGCACCACGTGCAGCGTCTGCTCGAAGTCCTCCTCGGTCTCGCCGGGGAAGCCCACGATGATGTCCGTGCTGATCGCGGCGTGCGGGATGGCGGCGCGGACCTTCTCGATGATCCCCAGGAAGCGCTCCTGGCGGTAGGAGCGGCGCATCGCCTTCAGGACCGGGTCGGAGCCGGACTGGAGCGGCATGTGCAGCTGCGGCATCACGTTCGGCGTCTCGGCCATGGCGGCGATGACGTCGTCGGTGAAGTCGCGCGGGTGCGGGGAGGTGAAGCGGACGCGCTCCAGCCCGTCGATCTTTCCGCAGGCCCGCAGCAGCTTGCTGAAGGCCTCACGGTCGCCGATGTCCGAGCCGTACGCGTTGACGTTCTGCCCGAGCAGCGTGATCTCGGAGACGCCCTCGGCGACCAGGGCCTCGATCTCGGCGAGGATGTCGCCGGGGCGGCGGTCCTTCTCCTTGCCGCGCAGGGCCGGGACGATGCAGAAGGTGCAGGTGTTGTTGCAGCCGACGGAGATGGAGACCCAGGCCGCATAGGCGCTCTCGCGGCGGGTGGGCAACGTCGAGGGGAACGCCTCCAGCGACTCGGCGATCTCGACCTGTGCCTCGTCCTGCACGCGCGCGCGTTCCAGCAGGACGGGCAGCTTGCCGATGTTGTGCGTGCCGAAGACGACGTCCACCCAGGGCGCGCGCTTCACGATGGTGTCGCGGTCCTTCTGCGCCAGACAGCCGCCGACCGCGATCTGCATGCCGGGGCGGCTCGCCTTCTTCGGGGCGAGGTGGCCGAGGTTGCCGTACAGCTTGTTGTCGGCGTTCTCACGCACGGCGCAGGTGTTGAAGACGACGACGTCCGCCCCGTCGGCGCCCTCGGGGGCGCGGACGTAGCCCGCGTCCTCCAGCAGTCCGGACAACCGCTCGGAGTCGTGGACGTTCATCTGGCACCCGTAGGTGCGTACCTCGTATGTGCGCGTGCCGCCCACTGACTGGCTCCGGTCGATGCTGCTCATGGGGACAAGGGTAGGCGGTCGGCGATGGTGGCCCGGCCGCCTGTGGACAACCACCCCGTACCGGCCTCAGGGCTCGATGAGTCCGGCCCTGATCGCGTAGCGGGTCAGCTCCAGGCGGTCGCGCACGCCGAGCTTCTGGAGCAGGTTGGCACGGTGGCGCTCGACCGTTTTGGCGCTGATGAACAGCAGTTCGCCGATCTCCTTCGAGGTGTGCCCCTCGGCGACGAGCTTGAGGATCTCCTCCTCGCGTTCGGTGATGGCCCTCTCCGGCAGGCCGTCGCCCCGGTGCAGCCGCTCCAGGTAGGAGCGGACGAGGGCGCGTTCGGCGCCCGGATAGATGAACGGCTCGTCCCGCACGGCCGCCCGGCAGGCCTCGACCAGGTCGCGGTCCGCGACGGACTTGAGGACGTAGCCGCTGGCTCCGGCTCTGAGCGCTTCGAAGAAGTACTCCTCGTTGTCGTACATCGTCAGGATCAGGATGTGCAGGCCGGGCAGTCGGCGGGAGAGTTCCCGGGCCGCTTGGAGGCCGGTCATCCGCGGCATGGCCACGTCCAGGACGGCCAGGTCGACGGCGGTCTCGCGGGCGCGTGCGACGGCCTCGGCCCCGTCGCCGGCCTCGGCGACGACCGTCAGGTCCGGTTCCCCGTCCAGGATGAGGCGCACGCCCCGGCGTACGAGGGTGTGGTCGTCGGCGAGCAGGACGCGGATCGGTGTGGACATCAGCGGGATCCTTCTGTCGCCGGTATGCGCAGCCGTATCTCGGTGCCGCCGCCCGGAGCCGGTTCCAGGGTCAGGGCGGCACCGATCAGCAGGGCGCGTTCCCGCATGCCCGTGATGCCGGCGCCCTCGGGGGCGTGACCGATGCCCGTGCCGTTGTCCCGTACGAGGAGTTCGACGCCGCCGGGCACCGGCCGGAGGCGGAGTTCGGCGCGGTCGGCTGCGGCGTGCCGGGCGGTGTTGGTCAGCCCCTCCTGGGCGACCCGGTAGACGACGAGTTCCGCTTCCGGGGTCAGGGTGGGGAGATCGCCGGTGACGTGGTGGCGCACGGTCAGCCCGTGGGTGGTGAACTCGCCGCTGAGCGACCGCAGCGCGCTCGCCAGCCCGAGTTCCTCCAGGACGCCGGGGCGCAGCCGGCGGGCGATCCGGCGGATCTCGTCCAGGCCGGCCCGGGTCGCTTCCTGCGCCTGGCCCACCTCCTCGCGAAGGTCCTCGGGCGCCCGGTCGGCGACGCGCTTGAGCTGGAGGAGGACGGCAGTCAGGGTCTGCCCGACCTCGTCGTGGAGCTCCCGTGCGATACGGTGCCGTTCGCTCTCCTGTGCGGACAGCGCCCGGGCTGCGCCCGTGGCCCGCTCGGCCTCCAGCCGGTCGAGCATGGTGTTGTACGTCATGATCAGCCCGGCCGTCTCAGCAGGTCCCGCGACCACCGGCCGGGAGCCCGGACGCAGCAGGTCCGCGGTGGCCATGGCCCGGTCCAGCCGCTGCAGGGGCACCAGGCCGAACCGCAGCACGAGCGCGTTGCCGGCGAGCAGCATCACCAGGCCGGCGAACAGGACGAGGGCCTCGCCGGCGAGGACGGGGGTGGACACGGTGACCGGGCCGAGCAGCAACGCCGTGGCCACGACCAGACCGGCGGCGTTGAGCGAGAAGATCCGCCAGAACAACGACACGCTTCCGGATCCGCTCCTTCCCGTCTTCGCACCAGGCACCGCCCCCTCCACCCTCTCCGGCGGCCGACCGCTGCGTATATCCGTCACGACACCCATGTCGTCACCGTACGGCCGGATGGGAGCATGCGGACTTGACCCGTTCGGTGATCGCCACCGTTCAACAGGCCAACAAAGTACGACAAATAAGACGAACAAGGGGAAGTAACGTGTCAGCTCCGCGCCTGAGGGCGACGCCGCTACCGGGTATCGGGGTCCAGTACGACCTGGAGACCCGGGAACACCGCCATCTGTCGGTAGTGGCGCACCGCGACGGCACGCGCACGGTGAACGTGTACCGGCCCGACGATCCCGATTCCTGCGCCCAGTCCCTGAAGCTGACCAGCTCGGAGGCGGGATCGCTGATCGACGCGCTGAAGCCGTCCCACCACAGCCCGAGCCTGCTGTACACCACGGATCTGGGGCTGGTCGCCGAGCGGATCGAGGTGGCCGCGACCTCGCGCTGGAACGGGCGGGTGCTGGGCGACATGCGGATGCGGACGGAGACGGGCGCCTCGGTGGTGGCCGTGCTGCGCCGGGCCGAGGCCATCCCGTCGCCCACGCCGGACTTCCGGCTGGCCGGCGGCGACACTCTGATCGTCGTCGGGACCCGTGAGGGTGTCGACGCGGCCGCGACCATCCTCGAGCGGGAGTGAGCCGTTGCACTCCGCGGTTCTGCTCATCGAGTTCGGTTCCATCATTCTCGGCCTCGGCCTGCTGGGCCGGTTCGCCGGCCGCTTCCAGCTCTCGCCGATACCCCTGTACCTCCTGGCCGGTCTCGCCTTCGGTGAAGGCGGTCTGCTGCCGCTGGGGGCGAGCGAGGAGTTCGTCGCCACCGGCGCGGAGATCGGCGTCATCCTCCTGCTGCTGATGCTGGGCCTGGAATACACGGCGACCGACCTGGTCTCCAACCTCAAGACCCACTACCCCTCCGGTCTGGTCGACTGCGCCCTGAACGCGCTGCCCGGCGCCGCCGTGGCGCTGCTGCTCGGCTGGGGTCCGGTGGCCGCCGTCGTACTGGCCGGTGTCACGTGGATCTCGTCGTCCGGTGTGATCGCGAAGGTGCTCGGCGATCTGGGCCGGGTCGGCAACCGGGAGACGCCGGTGATCCTCAGCGTGCTGGTGCTGGAGGATCTGGCGATGGCGGTGTACCTGCCCATCGTCACGGCGCTGGTGGCGGGCGTCGGGCTGATGGCCGGGAGCGTGACCCTGGCGATCGCACTGGGCGCGGCCGGGCTCGTGCTGTTCGTGGCCGTGCGCTACGGCAGGCTCATCTCACGGTTCGTCTCCAGCGACGACCCGGAGAAGCTGCTGCTGGTCGTGCTGGGCCTGACGATCCTGGTCGCGGGTGTCGCGCAGCAGCTCCAGGTGTCGGCGGCGGTGGGGGCCTTCCTGGTGGGCATCGCGCTCTCGGGAGAGGTGGCGGAGGGTGCGCACACCCTGCTGAGCCCCCTGCGTGACCTGTTCGCGGCGGTCTTCTTCGTCTTCTTCGGGCTGCACACCGACCCGTCGAGCATCCCGCCCGTCCTGCTGCCCGCCCTCGCGCTGGCCGTCGTCACCGCGCTGACGAAGATCGCAACCGGATACTGGGCGGCCCGGCGAGCCGGGATCTCCGTGAAGGGCCGCTGGCGTGCGGGCGGCGCGCTGGTGGCCCGTGGCGAGTTCTCCATCGTCATCGCCGGCCTTGCGGTCGCGGCGGGTGTCGAACCGTCCCTCGGCCCCCTGGCCACGGCCTACGTCCTGATCCTGGTGGTCCTGGGCCCGCTCACCGCGCGCTACACCGAGCCGGTGGCGACCTGGTGGGCCCGGCGCCGCGAGCCCAGCCGCCCGGAGCCCGCGCCCCGGACGACCGAGGCCGAGGCGCCGGTCGCCGACTGAGGAGGGGTGGGCCGGGCGACCCGGAGCGCGACCCCCTGGTCCTGTCTCCTTATACACATCT
>NZ_POUC01000306.1 GCF_002891435.1 Streptomyces cahuitamycinicus | reverse complement strand
GTTCGGGAGGGGAGGGGGACGGGTTTCAGCGGACCGGTGTGCCGTCCTCGCGCAGCTGCATCTGCGGCCGGCCCGTCACCAGCAGCCAGGCCGGCAGCGAGGCGACGCAGAGCACGGCGATGATCCCCGGCGAAGCGACCAGCACCGCGGCGACGAACAGGCTCACCCAGCCCTGCCGGGTGATGGCCAGCAGCACTCCGAGCACGGCGGCCGAGACCCCGATCGAGGGATGCACCCCGGACACCAGGGCATGGGCGCCCAGGCCCAGGGCGGTGCCGACGAACACCGCCGGGAAGATGCGCCCGCCCCGGAAGCCGCAGGACGCGGCGACCAGCAGCGCGGCCAGCTTCACGACTGTCAGCAGGGCGTACTCCCCGGCCGACCGGCCGTCCGGGTCCCGCGCGAGTTCGGCGATCTCGTCCAGCCCTTTGAACAGCGTGAGATGTCCGCCCAGGGCCGCGAGGGCGCCCAGCACGAGGCCGCCCGCCGGGAGCATCAGCATCGGGTGGCGCAGCCGGCGGAAGGCGCCGTGCACGTACGGGAAGGCCCGCACCACGGCCATGCCGAGCAGGGCGCCCACCGCCGCGACCACGACCGCCGCCAGCAGGTCGCTCCAGCCCGGCCGGCCGAAGGAGGGCAGGTTCAGGTCGAAGCTCGGGTGATCGATGAGGGTGGCGGTGAGGGCACCGGCCGTGGCGGCGGTGAGCGGTGCGAAGACGTTGTCCCACAGCAGCCCGCGGGCCTCTTTCCCGGCCAGCGCCTCGGAGATCACCAGGGCCGCCGCGACCGGCGTGCCGAACAGGGCGCCGATCGTCGCCGCCTCGGCCAGCGCCGGCCAGACCCGGCCCGGCGCCCGCGGCACGAGCCGGGCGCCCAGCCAGACCGCAAGGGCGACGTTCACGGTGATGATGGGGTTCTCGGGGCCGAGGCTGGGCCCGCCGGCCAGCATCATCACGGTCACCAGCAGCAGCCCCGGCAGCACGACGGGCGGCAGGACGGGGGCGTCCAGTCCGATGGTCGCCGGATCCGGGCCCGCGTGCCCCGGCATCTTCCACACCACCAGCCCGACCGCGACGCCGGTCGCGAGGAGCATCACGAACATCCATGCCACGGAGTACCGGCCGATGCCCAGCGCGTCGGGCAGCGGCCCCCAGAGCACGTGCTCCAGTTCCTCGGCGGCGACCTCGACCCCGACCAGGACCAGGCTGGACAGGATCCCCACGGCCAGGGCGGGCAGGATCGTCGGCACCAGGGTGCGGGCGGGAGTCGCGGGGGTGACGGAGGGCGCCTGCTGCGCGGGATCCTGGACCACGCGCACACCATAAGCGCCTTAAAGCGGACAAATCGCAAACACGCTTGCACCTCACGTGGCGTGAGGCCCGACCGTGGAGCACGGAAGAAGAAGGGAGCGGAAGTGAACTACTCCGTGGGACAGGTCGCGGGATTCGCCGGCGTCACGGTGCGCACGCTGCACCACTACGACGACATCGGCCTGCTCGTCCCGAGCGAACGCAGCCACGCGGGCCACCGGCGTTACAGCGACGCCGACCTCGACCGGCTGCAGCAGATCCTGTTCTACCGGGAGCTCGGCTTCCCGCTCGACGAGGTTGCCGCCCTGCTCGACGATCAGGCCACCGGAAAGGCGGACCCGCGCGCGCACCTGCGCCGGCAGCACGAACTGCTGACCGCCCGGATCGAGAAGCTGCGGAAGATGGCGGCGGCCGTGGAGCACGCCATGGAGGCACGCACGATGGGACTCGACCTCACACCCGAGGAGAAGTTCGAGGTCTTCGGGGGCAAGGACCCGGAGCAGTACGCGGAGGAGGTGGAGGCGCGCTGGGGCGGCACGGACGAGTACGCCGAGTCGCAGCGCCGCACCGCGAGCTACACGAAGGAGGACTGGAAGCGCATCCAGGCCGAGGCCGCCGAGTGGGGCGAGCGCTACGTCGCCCTGATGTCGGCGGGCGAGGACCCGGCCGGTGAGGCGGCCATGGCCCTGGCGGAGGAGCACCGGCAGCACATCTGCAGGTCGTTCTACGAGTGCTCCTACGAGCTCCACCGCTCCCTCGGCGAGATGTACGTCTCCGACGAGCGCTTCACGGCGTTCTACGACGCGATGCGCCCGGGCCTCGCGGAGCACCTGAAGGACGCGATCGCCGCCAACGCGGACCGCCACACCTCCTGATCCCCGACCCGGGAGTGCCTCACTCCCGGGTCAGGACCACCGCCGTGCCGTACGCGCACACCTCGGTGCCCACGTCCGCCGCCTCCGTCACGTCGAAACGGAACGCCAGGACGCCGTTGGCGCCACGCGCGCGTGCCTGTTCGACGAGTCGTTCCATGGCCTGGTTGCGGGTCTGCACGAGCGTCTTGGTGAGCCCGCGCAGCTCGCCGCCGACCATCGACTTCAGCCCGGCGCCGATCTGGCTCCCCAGGTGCCGGGAGCGCACGGTCAGGCCGAAGACCTCGCCGATCACCTCGCGCACGTGGTAGCCGGGTACGTCGTTCGTGGTGACGACGAGGACGTCGGGCTCCGGGCCCTGACCGCCGCCGTATTCATCGATGCCCATGGTTCACAGCTTTGACCGGGACCGCGCACAGTGCATCCTGAGTACGCCCATGGAACCTGGGTCATGACGGTTGCGTTGATACTTTGAGGCAGCCAGCCCCAGCCCGTACCCCACAGCAGCAGGAGCCACATCCCCGTGACCACGCTTGCGCTCGGCCCCGAGTGGCTCAGCCCGGACTACCTGATCTCGACGTTCAGTCTGCCCGGCATCCTGCTCATCGTCTTCGCGGAGTCCGGTCTCTTCGCGTTCCTGCCCGGTGACTCCCTGCTGTTCACGGCGGGCCTCTTCGTGGCCGAGGGCACCTACATCACCCAGCCGCTGTGGCTGGTCTGCACGCTGATCGTGCTCGCCGCCGTCATCGGTGACCAAGTGGGCTACACGATCGGCAAGTTCCTGGGCCCGAAGCTCTTCAACCGTCCCAACTCCAAGCTCTTCAAGCAGGAGAACCTGGACAAGGCCCACGAGTTCATGGAGAAGTACGGCCCCAAGGCGATCGTCCTGGCCCGCTTCGTCCCCATCGTGCGCACCTTCGCCCCCATCGTGGCGGGCGCCGGCCGCATGAAGTACCGCACGTTCCTCACGTACAACATCATCGGCGGCATCCTCTGGGGCACCGGCGTCACCGTCGCCGGCTACTGGCTCGGCCAGATCGACTTCATCAACAAGAACGTCGAGCCGATCCTCGTCCTGATCGTCCTGCTCTCCGTCGTCCCGATCATCATCGAGTACCTGCGCGAGCGCTCGAAGAAGAAGCGCGGGGCCGCGCAGGCCCCCGCGGAGCGGCAGCAGCAGACCCCCGCCATGGACGACGCGACGACCCAGCTCCGCCGCATCACCCCGGACGACCAGCCGCCCCACCACCAGCCGCAGCAGCCCCCGTACGGCAACCAGAACGGCTACGACGACCAGCAGTACTACGGCCAGTACCCGCAGAGCCCGGGCTACGGCCAGCAGCAGCCGTTCGGACAGGCCCCCGCCCCGCAGGGCGTTCCGCACGGCGCCCCGCAGGGCGCTCCTCAAGGCGCTCCCCAGTGCCCCGGTGTGTCCGCCGCGCTCCAGCAGTTCAAGGAGACCCCGACGGGGCAGCGTTGGACGCAGCAGAACAAGAAGCTCGTCCGCGTCGACCTCGGCATCGGCGGACAGCCCGTGCTGGCCCGGCAGGGCAGCATGGTGCTCTACCAGGGCAAGGTCGACTTCAGCTACAAGGGCGCCGGGTTCTCCGGCCGGATCGCCGGCAACGCGACCGGCCAGGAGATGCAGCTGATGCGCTGCACGGGCCAGGGCCAGGTGTTCCTCGCCGAGAACTCGACCATGCTGCACCCCTTGGAACTGCAGGGTGACGCCGTCTGTGTCTCCGCCGAGAACGTCCTCGCGTTCGACGAGAGCCTCCAGTACGAGATCCGCCGCATCGAGGGCCACGGCATCCCCGGCGGCGCGCTGTTCACCATGCAGTTCCAGGGCACCGGCACGATCGTCGTGAAGACGCACGGCACGCCCGTGGTGCTGCCCGTCACGCCCACCACGTTCGCCGACTGCAACGCCGTGGTCGCCTGGTCGGCGGCGGCCCAGGTCGTCGTCTCCAGCCAGGTGAGGATGCGCCGCAACGCCTACGCCGGTGACACGGGGGAGAGCGTCAACCTCCAGTTCCGGGGAGCGCCCGGCAACTTCATCGTCGTCCAGCCGTACGAGGTCTGAGGGAGCCCGTCATGACACAGCAGCTCGCGGGCCATGCCCCCGCACCCGTCACCGCCCGCATGGAGAACCACGGCAACCACATGCTGAAGGTCGCCATGCAGACCGGGAACGATCTCCTCGCGCGCGTGGGGTCGATGGTCGCCTACGAAGGCTTCGTGCAGTACGAGCCCAACCCGCCGGCCGTGCGTCAGATCGCCAAGGACTGGCTCACCGGCGAGGGCGCGCCCCTGATGAAGTGCTCCGGCGACGGCCTGCTCTACCTCGCCGACTACGGGGCGAATGTCGTCGTCATCAACCTCAACGGTGACGGCATCTCCGTCAACGCCACCAATCTGCTCGCATTCGACGCCCACCTGACGTGGGGCGTGGAGCGGGTCAAGGGGCTGGCGAAGTTCGCCGGGCAGGGCCTGTGGAACACCAAGATCTCCGGACAGGGCTGGGTCGCGCTGACCTCCCGGGGCAAGCCCATCGTCGTCGACTGCGGAGGCGGCGAGGACGAGACCTACGTCGACCCCGACGCGCTCGTCGCCTGGTCCCCGAACCTCAAGGTGAAGGGCAAGCGGAGCTTCCGGGCCCAGTCGCTGATCGGCCGCGGCAGTGGCGAGGCCTACCAGATGGCCTTCTCCGGTCAGGGCATCGTCGTCGTCCAGCCCAGCGAGGACAGCACCGACCGCCTCCGGGTCCGGGGCTGAGGGGGAACACACGCCATGCAGAGCCCGATTTTCGCCTACAACGAGCAGCAGACCCAGGACCGCTGGAGTCTGCAGAACAAGCAGATGCTGCGCGTCGCCCTGGAGGGCCACGACGACATCCTGGCCCGCAAGGGCACTATGGTCGCCTACCAGGGCCTCGTCGAGTTCGACGCCGAGTACCAGAGCAACGACCAGTCCCGCGCGCGTGCGCAGACCGGTGAGGGGCTCGACCTGATGCGCTGCCACGGGCAGGGCACGGTCTACCTCGCCAATCTCAAGCAGCACGTGCACGTCATGGAGGTGGACCAGGACGGCCTCACCGTCGACAGCAGCTACGTGCTGGCGATGGACTCCTCCCTGCACCACGAGGTCATCGCCGTGGACAGCCTCTACGGCATCTCCGGCTCGGGGAAGTACCAGCTCAACATCACGGGCCGGGGCAAGCTCGCCCTGATGACCTCCGGGATGCCGCTGCTGCTGCAGGTGACGCCCGACAAGTACGTCAACTGCGACGCCGACGCGATCGTCGCCTGGTCGACGAGCCTGCGCGTGCAGATGCAGGCCCAGACGCACTCCTCCGGGGTGTGGCGGCGCCGCGGCAGCACCGGCGAGGGCTGGGAGCTGAGCTTCATGGGTACCGGCTTCGCGCTCGTCCAGCCGAGCGAGCTGCTGCCGCCGCAGGGCGCCCAGGTCGGCTCGGGCCTCGCCGCGCAGTACGGCATGGGCCAGCAGGGGGCACGGGGCCAGAACCAGGGCAACGTCTGGAGCTGAGCGCTACGCGGGCCCGGCCGATCGGGGGCTGTTCGTCCTGCCGCGGGCCGTCCGTGGCCGGTCGCGCAGTTCTCCGCGTCCCTGACGGGGCGCGCACCCCCGGTCAGGACCACGTGTAAGGGCCGGCCGCTCATGCGGCCGCCCCTTACACCCGCTCAGAGCCTCGCGCGCGTCGCCGCCAGTAGTCGTACGACCGACTCGTCCGCCACGTTCGGAACCTCGTCGTACCCGAACCAGCGCAGGTCCAGGGACTCGTCGCTGATCGTGTGGGCGGCGTCCGGTGGCGCCACGACCGCGTACTGGACGTCGAAGTGGCAGTGACACGGTGGCGGGATCGGATGCCGGTCCAGACGCACCGGGCCGCCGGGCAGCAGAGAGAGCCCCGGGACACCGGACTCCTCCGTCGCCTCGCGCAGGGCCGCGTCCGCCAGACGGGCATCACCCGGCTCGCAGTGGCCGCCCGGCTGCAGCCACATCTGCAGCTTCGTGTGCAGCGTCAGCAGCACCCGGCCGCCGTCGGGGTCGATCACCAGCGCGCTCGCCGTGATGTGCCCCGCCTGGCAGGCCTTCCACAAGCCGTCCGGATGCTCCGCCAGATGGTCGAGATACGCCTGGCGGAGGTCCGTCTGGTCCTCGTACCCCTTCAGTACGAGGACCGCGTCGTCGTACAGGCTCACTCGGAGTCGTCGCCCTTGCTCTTGTCCTCGCTCTCGTCCTTCTTCTTCAGGTCGGGCTTGTCCGCCGCCTCGCCGAGCATCTTGTCCAGCTCGGAGAAGTCGATCTGCTCGCGGTGCACGAAGCCGTCCGGGTCGTCGAGGTCGGACGCCGTCGGCAGCATGTCCGGGTGGTGCCACAGGGCGTCCCGGCCGTCGACACCGCGCGCGTCCGTGAGCGAGGCCCACAGACGGGAGGCGTCCCGCAGGCGGCGCGGGCGCAGCTCCAGGCCGATCAGTGTGGCGAACGTCTGCTCGGCCGGACCGCCCGAGGCGCGGCGGCGGCGCAACGTCTCGCGCAGGGCGTCGGCGGACGCCAGGCGGGGTTTCGCGGCGGCGTGGACCACCGCGTCCACCCAGCCCTCCACGAGCGCCAGAGCAGTCTCCAGACGGGCCAGGGCGGCCTTCTGCTCGGGCGTGTCCTCCGGCTGGAACATGCCCTGCTGGAGGGCTTCCTGCAGCTGCTCAGGATTCTGCGGGTCGAACTGGCCGACCACGTCCTCCAGCCTGGCCGTGTCGACCTTGATCCCGCGCGCGTAGCCGTCGACCGCACCGAACAGATGCGAGCGCAGCCACGGCACGTGCGCGAAGAGACGCTGGTGGGCGGCCTCGCGCAGGGCGAGATACAGCCGCACCTCCTCCTGGGGGACGCTCAGGTCCTTGCCGAACGTCTCGACGTTCACCGGCAGCAGCGCCGCCTTGCCGGCCGGGCCGAGCGGCAGGCCGACGTCGGACGAGCCGACGACCTCGCCGGCGAGCACGCCTACGGCCTGCCCGATCTGCGTGCCGAACATGGCGCCGCCCATCGAGCGCATCATGCCGATCAGCGGGCCGGCCATGGCCTGCATCTCCTCCGGCAGGACGTCGCCCATGGCGGTGCCGACGCGCTCGGCGACCGGGTCGACGAGCTCCTTCCAGGCGGGCAGGGTGGCCTCGACCCACTCCGCGCGGCTCCAGGCCACCGCGGTGGCGGCGCCGGAGGGCAGGGACGTGGCATCGTCGAGCCACAGGTCGGCCAGGCGGACGGCTTCCTCGACGCCCTTGCGGTCGGCGGGGCCGACACTGGCGTCCTTGGTGCCGTCAGGACTGCCCTGGGAGACGGTCTGGCGGGCGATCTGCTTGGCCATGTCCCAGTTCACCGGGCCGCCCTCGTAGGAGAGCATCTGGCCCAGCTGCTGGAACGCGGCTCCCAGGTCGGTGGGGTTCAGCGACCCGAACATGGCTGCGAACGGATTGTCCGCACCGGGGCCGCCGGGGCCACCAGGGCCTCCGCCGAAGCCTCCGGCTCCGGGCAGGTCGCCGAAACCGAACGGGTTGGCCGGTCCCTGACCACCACCGCTCTGCTGGTCCTTCTTCTTGCCCTCGTCGCCGTCGTCCGGCTCCTCCGGCGGAAGGCCGAATCCGAATGGGGTGTCACTCACGGGATTCCTCGGCTGGTAGGGCCGCCGGTTCTTTCCGGCGGCACGGCTGCCCGACATCACCACCCAGCGTAGACACCTGGGGCGGATCGGGCCTCGGTGCTTCGCCGACTGACGGCCTGCGGCAGGATGGATGCCACCTGGTACGCACGCGTCGGACGCGCTCGTACTGAAGACAACCGCTGGAGACGCCCGGTGAGTTCCCCAGATCCGCAGGTTCGCGCAGCGCGAAACCAGTCAACCAGTTCCGCGAGTCCCGCGGCGCGCGGCCCCGTCGTCGCGGTCACCGGCGCCGCGTACGGCGTAGGAGCCCTGCTCACCGAGCAGCTCGCCGCGTCCGACGAGGTCAAGCAGGTCGTGGCCATCGACGAGCGGCGCGGCGAGTGCGCGTCGGCCCAGTGGCACATCCTGGACGTACGGGATCCGGCCATCGCGGACAAGCTGCGCGGTGCCGACGTGGTGGTGCACCTCGCGCTGGATCTCGATCTGGAAACCGACGCGGCCGCCCGAACGGCCTACAACGTGCGGGGGACGCAGACCGTCCTGACGGCCGCCGCGGCGGCCGGAGTGCACCGGGTCGTGCTCTGCACCTCGGCGATGGTCTACGGGGCGTTGCCCGACAATGAGCTGCCCCTGTCCGAGGAGGCCGAGCTGCGCGCCACCGCCGAGGCGACCGGAGTGGGCGACCTGCTGGAGATCGAACGGCTGGCGAGGCGCGCGCCCCGGGCGCACCCGGGGCTCAACGTCACCGTGGTACGGCCCGCCGTGCTGGTGGGCGGAGGCACGGACACCGCGCTGACCAGGTACTTCGAGTCTCCCCGGCTCCTCGTCGTCGCCGGGTCGCGGCCCGCGTGGCAGTTCTGCCACGTCGAGGACCTGTGCAGCGCGCTGGAGTACGCCGTCCTGGAGAAGGTCGACGGGGAACTGGCCGTCGGGTGCGACGGCTGGCTGGAGCAGGAGGAGGTCGAGGAGCTCAGCGGGATCCGGCGGATGGAGCTGCCGTCGGCGGTAGCGCTGGGTGCGGCGGCGCGGCTGCACCGCATCGGGCTCACGCCGTCGCCGGCCGGGGACCTGGCGTACACGATGTACCCGTGGGTGGTGAGCGGCAGCCGGCTGCACGACGCCGGCTGGCGCCCGCAGTACACCAACGAGGAGGTGCTGGCGGAACTCCTGGAGGAGGTCGCCGGCCGGCACACGGTCGCCGGGCGGCGGCTGGGCCGCAAGGACGCGACGGCCGCTGGTGCCGCCGGCGCGACGGTGGCACTGCTGGGCGCGGCGGCGGTGGTACGGCGGGCGCGAAAGGCCCGGCGCCGAATCTGACGCAGACCTGCGCCCGGCCTCGCATACGGGCGGAGGCCTCTGCTTCGGGGCTTCGTTTCGGGCGGAGGCCTCTGCTTCCCGGCTTCGTACCGGGTGGACGCCTCTGCTTCCGGCCTCCCGTAGGCCCCCGCATACGCTCCCGCATCCAGCCCCGTATCCGGTCGAGACCTCTGCATCGTGCCTCCGCATCAGGCGACGACCACGCGTACGCGCGCGTGCCGGTCGATGGCTCTATTCCGTGCTGTCGGTCGCGTGCGGCACGATGGGGGCATGGCAACCACGAACGATCACCCCGGTGAGCAGGCCGCGCAGGACCCGATCCGGCTGATCGGGATCCGGGACTCGGCACTCTCCCTGGACGAGGTGTTCCGGGCCGTCGGGGACGACGCGGCCGGGGGCACCGCGCTCTTCGTGGGGGCCGTGCGGAACCACGACGGGGGCGCCGATGTCGAGGAGCTGGGGTATTCGTGCCACCCCAGCGCCGAGGCCGAGATGCGGCGGATCGCCGAGAAGGTCGCTGCCGAGTTCCCGGTGCGGGCACTGGCGGCCGTGCACCGCGTGGGGGACCTCCGGATCGGGGACCTGGCCGTGGTCGTCGCGGTGTCCTGCCCACATCGCGGAGAGGCCTTCGAGGCCTGCCGGAAGTTGATCGACGACCTCAAGCACGAAGTGCCCATCTGGAAGCACCAGAAGTTCTCCGACGGCACCGAGGAATGGGTCGGCGCGTAGCGCCGTCCTTGAGGGGTGGTGGTCGGGTGACGGG
>NZ_POUC01000305.1 GCF_002891435.1 Streptomyces cahuitamycinicus | reverse complement strand
CTCTACGCCCCGGCCAGCACACCCCGTACGAACGCGTTGGTGAACTTCCCCCGGGGATCCAGGTCCTGCGTCAGTGCCCGGAAGTCGCCCAGTCTCGGATACAGCCCGGGCAGGGCCGAGGCGGGCACCGTGGAGACCTTCCCCCAGTGCGGCCGGGCCCCGAAGGGAGCCAGTGCCGTCTCGACCAGCCGCACCACCGGCAGGACCGCATCCGTGTCCTCGACCCACGTGAAGTGCGCCGCGACGGTGTCGCGCCCGTAGGAGGGGCTCAGCCACTGGTCGTCACCGGCGACCGTGCGCACCTCGCAGGTCTGCAGAACCGGGGCCACGGTCTCCCGGATCGCGTCGAGCGCGTGCAGCATCTCCACGGCGTGCCCGCGCGGGAGCAGGTACTCCGACTGCAGTTCCGCCCCGCTGCTCGGGACGAACTCCGCCCGGAAGTGCGGCAGCCGCTGGTGCCACGGCCCCGGCACACCGAACTGCTCGGTGCAGTTGACCGCGGGCATGCCGGGCACCGGATGCATCTTCTCCGTGGCGGGAGCGGCCCAGGGGAAGGCGGGCAGCGGCTGGTCGGTGCGCCGCTTGAGCCACACCTGCCGGAAGCCCGGCTCCCGCCAGTCGGTGAACAGGCTGACGCTGTACCCCGTCGCCATCACCGTCTCGAACACACCGGAGTCCAGGTCCTCCGACGGCAGTTCGGTGAACACGTGCTGCTCGACCTCGTAGGCCGGCTCCAGGTCCAGGGTGAGCGCGGTGACGACCCCGAGTGCGCCGAGTGACGTGACGGTGCCGCCGAACCGCTCCTCGTCCCGGCCTATGGTCACCGCCGAGCCGTCGGCCGTGACCAGCTCCACCTCGCGCACGGACACCGAGAGCGGCCCGTTGAGCACCCCCGAGCCGTGGGTGCCGGTCGCGACCGACCCGGCCACCGAGATGTGCGGCAGGGACGCCATGTTGTGCAGCGCGAGGCCCTGCCCGTCCACCCGGCGGGCCAGTTCCGCGTAGCGCACACCGCCGCCGACCCGGACCGTCCGGGCCGCCGTGTCGACATCCACCTCCGGGGGCAGGCCGGCCAGCGACAGCAGGACGCCCTCGGGGCCCGGCTCGGCGATCTCGTTGAACGAGTGCCCGCTGCCCAGCACCCGCACCCGGTCGCTGCCCCCGACGAGCGCGCGCAACTCGGCGAGCGAGCCGGGCCGGTGCAGTTCCTTGGCCGCGTAGGTGATGTTGCCCGCCCAGTTGGTCACGGTCTCGTTCATCCACGTCGTCCTTCCCCGAGGCAGCGGGGACCGGGAAGCCCCCGCCGGAACCTACCCCGGCCCGCCGTCCATTGCCGTCGCCGCCCGGCTCCGCCTACCGTGGGGCATCGTAGAGAGCGGTTTCTATCGCATCCGCTTCTCGTGTCCCCGAGCCGGAAGGTCACCTCCTTGAGCCAGCGCCCCCAGGCACTGTTCGCCATGACCCCCGAGAACGTGCCGCAGGTCTTCCCGCCCGAGGTGCTGGCCCGGCTGCGCACGTCCGTGGACATCGAACCGGGCCTCGTGGCCCAGGACTTCACCGACAAACGCGTCCTCGGCGCGCTGGCCCGGGCCGAGATCCTCGTGACCGGCTGGGGGTGCCCCCGGCTGGACGAGGCGGTGCTCGACGCCGCTCCCCGGCTGCGTGCGGTGCTGCACTCGGCCGGATCCGTGAAGTCCTTCGCCACGGTCGCCCTCAGGGAGCGCGGCATCGCCGTCTCCTCGGCGGCCGTCGCCAACGCGCTGCCGGTCGCCGAGTACACCCTCGCCATGATCCTGCTCGCCGGGAAGGACGTCCTCGCCGCCCGCGACCGGATGCGCACCGCCCGCGTCTCCGCCGGCTGGGGCGTCATCCCCGGCATCGGCAACTACGGCCGCCGGGTCGGCGTCATCGGCGCCTCCCGCACAGGCCGCCGCGTCCTCGAACTGCTCCGCCCCTTCGACCTGCGGCCCGTCCTCAGCGACCCGTACGTCGACGAACGGCAGGCCGCAGCGCTCGGCGCCCCCCTGCTGCCCCTGGACGAGCTGCTGCGCACGTCCGACATCGTCACCGTCCACGCCCCCGAGACGCCCGAGACCCACCGCATGATCGGCCGCCGTGAGCTGGCCCTGATGCCCGACGGGGCGGTGCTGATCAACACCGCGCGCGGCGCGCTGGTCGACCACGACGCCCTCGTGGCGGAGCTGCGCACGGGGCGCCTGACCGCGATCCTCGACGTCACCGACCCGGAGCCGCTCCCCGCCGACTCGCCCCTCTACGACCTGCCCGGTGCCTTCGTCACCCCGCACCTCGCGGGCTCCCAGGGCAACGAGCTGGCCCGGCTCGGCCTGACGGTCGCCCAGGAGGCGGAACGGCTGCTGGCCGGGGAGGAACCGGCGTACACGGTCGACTGGGCGGCGCTGGAACGCGAAGCCTGACCCACGGCACCCGCCAGACCGCCATGAACGGGGCATTCCGTCGGCTCAGGGGGACCCGGTACCGGCCGCGTACACCGGTGGGCATACCGTGAGGAGTCGTACGTCCGAACCGGGAGGAGCAACGGGATGGGCAGCCGTACCGCGCTGGTCGAGGATCTGATGGAGCGGTTCCCGCACGTGCCGCGGGAGGCCGTCTTCAAGGAGGACCTGCTCCGCGGCGGCGTCGCCTTCGACCCGTCCGCGCTCAGCGACAACGAGAGCGGAGAGGTCAAGCCGAAGTCGTACTTCATCTTCTCCTTCGACCACGGGACCCTGCCCGAGCTGGGCGAGGCCGCGCTGCGCCGCCCGCCGGAGGAGATCATCCTCACCGGCGGCCCGTACGACCTGCGCCGCACCGTCGTCTCGGTGCGGGTGAACCCGGCCTCGCCCTACCGTGTCGCGGCGAACGAGGACGGCGTGCTCGGCCTCTACCTCGACGGCAAGCGGATCTCCGACGTCGGCGTGCCGCCGATGCCCGAGTACTACCGGCACACCCTCGCCAGCGGGAAGTCGGTCATGGAGGTCGCCCCGACCATCCAGTGGGGCTACCTGATCTACCTGACCGTCTTCCGGGTCTGCCAGTACTTCGGCGCCAAGGAGGAGTGCCAGTACTGCGACATCAACCACAACTGGCGCCAGCACAAGGCGGCCGGGCGGCCGTACACGGGCGTGAAGGACGTCGACGAGGTCCTGGAAGCGCTGGACATCATCAACCGGTACGACACCGCGAAGGTGTCGACCGCGTACACGCTCACCGGCGGTGCCATCACCTCGAAGCTGCAGGGCCGTGACGAGGCCGACTTCTACGGCATGTACGCCAAGGCCATCGAGGAGCACTTCCCGGGCCGCTGGATCGGCAAGGTCGTCGCGCAGGCGCTGCCCAAGGACGACGTGCAGCGCTTCAAGGACTACGGCGTGCAGATCTACCACCCCAACTACGAGGTGTGGGACCGCCGCCTGTTCGAGCTGTACTGCCCGGGCAAGGAGCGTTACGTCGGCCGCGACGAGTGGCACAAGCGCATCCTCGACTCGGCCGAGGTCTTCGGCGCCCGCAACGTCATCCCCAACTTCGTGGCCGGCGTGGAGATGGCGGCGCCCTCCGGGTTCACGACCGTCGACGAGGCCATCGCGTCCACCACCGAGGGCCTGCGCTTCTTCATGTCGCACGGCATCACGCCCCGCTTCACCACCTGGTGCCCGGAGCCCACGACGCCGCTCGGCAAGGCCAACCCGCAGGGCGCGCCGCTGGAGTACCACATCCGCCTGCTCCAGGCCTACCGGCAGACCATGGAGGATTTCGGCCTCTCCTCGCCCCCCGGCTACGGCCCGCCCGGCGCCGGCAACGCGGTCTTCTCGGTCAGTTCCTTCATGGACAGCCTCCCGGCCGACGAACCCACCGCCGTTTGATAACACTTCGATGACATCGCCCCTTCCGGCGGCGCGACATCGAGTCGCTGGGCGGCCGTACCCGTATGACACTCCGAGGCCGGAGCCATGGGGGTATGGCCGTCCTGTCGTGATATCTGAACAGGGCGCTTGTCAGTTGTGTGGGAGGCGTGAAAAGCTCTTGCACCGCCGCGAGGTTCCCCCCAACTCCAATGCCGACGTGGTGAGTTGACCTCGCTTGTGAACGCAGGAGACTCATGCCCGACCTGCCGACCCCTCAGGACGCCTCCGAGGCCGCGCTGTTCTCCGAGTGCTGGGACGCGGTCCTCGCGTACGCGGACCTGTGCACGTCCGGTTCCACCGCTGCCGCACAGCTCGGGCGCGAGGCGTTCGCACACGGCATACGCGAGGCCCGCGCCGCGGAAACCGGCCAGGTCCGCGGCGCCCGGCGCCCGGCCCTGCTGCCCCGCATACCCCTGCTGCTGACCTCCGTCCGCACCACCGCCGCGGCCTGGGAGGAAGGCGGACAGGGCCACAAGCTCGACCCCGACCTGCGCCTGTGGCTCAACTCCGACAAGGCCGCCCGCTACACCGGCCCGCCCCTGCAGCGACCGCTCGCGCTGCGCGGCCTGCGCGACCTCCAGCAGGCGGACGCCGAACTGCTGTGGTTCACCGAGGTGGAGGCGCTGCCGCCGGCCCTGGTCGCCGGCCGCCTGGGCCTGGACCCGGCCGGCGCCGCGGAGGAACTCCATCAGGTGCGCACCCTGTTCCGGGACCGCTGCCACCGCAACCACCTCGACACGCCGATGGACGCCCGGTGTCGCAGCTACGCCCGGCTGCTGGACGCCGTCACCCGCTCCTCCGCCGCCGAGACCCCGGACGACCTCTCCCGGCACCTCGCCACCTGCGTGCAGTGCGCCGAGGCCGCCGCCTGCCTGCGCCTGCACGGCGGGTCCCTGCCCGGGGCGCTGGCCGGTGGCGTGATCGGCTGGGGCGGCCTCGCCTACCTGGAGCGCCGCCGCCGCGCCGCCGAGGTGCGGCTCGGCGTCGGCCGCCCCGGCTCCGCGGACAAGGCGGCCGGAGAACCGCGGGACGGGGAGCAGAAGGCGCGCGTCGCCCGCAACGGCCTCCTCGTCGCCGCGGTCCTGGTCTCCGTGCTGGCCCTCGGCGTCTCGCTGATGCCATTCGGCGGCGCCGGCGACGACCTCGGCGCACCCGGGGGCGTCGACCGCCAGCCGGTGGCCGACCCCGCGCCGCCCCTGCCGTCCGCCCCGTCCCTGCCGCCCGCGACCTCGAAGCCGGCCGACCAGACCACCCGGGGCACGAAGCAGCCCGGCAAGCCCGGCGCCTCGGAAGACAAGAACCGCCACACCCAACCCCAGGGCACCTCCTCGCCCACCGCCCGGACCGAACCCGGCGAGAGCGCGGACCCCGTCTGCCGGGTCGCGTACGACCTGGTCAACCAGTGGCCCGACGGTTTCCAGGCCACCGTCACCGTCACCAGCGCCGAATCCCTCGACTCCTGGCGCGTCGCCTGGTCCTTCCGGGACGGCCAGCGGGTCGGCCAGATCTGGGACGCTTCCGTCTCCCAGGACGGCTCCCGCGTCACCGCCACCGCCGCCGACTACAACAAGTCGGTCCCCGCGGGCGGCGACCTGGCCTTCGGCTTCATCTCCTCCTGGCGGGGCAAGAACTCACCGCCGTACGACTTCGAGCTGAACGGCCACGCCTGCGCGAAAAGCAGTTGACGCGCCTCCGCCGTGACGGGATAGCGTTACGGCGGTTCCGCACACACGGCGGTTCCACGAAGAGAAGCGACGAGCGTAGAGGAGGTGTCGACCGATGGCTGTCACTGCGACGAGCGCTGCCCGCATCCAGTTCATCACGTCCACCTCCGTGGCCGCCGGCTGATCCGACCGACTGTCGGGCCGGGGGCCGACCTTGGAAGGGTCACCCTTGTCTTCCTCCTCCGCTTCATCCGTTTCCACCGCGCTCACTCCCTACGGCTGGGACGAGGCCTGGGCCGAGGCGTTCGCCCCGTACGAGGCCGAAGGCCTCCTCCCCGGCCGGGTCGTGCGCGTCGACCGCGGGCAGTGCGACGTCGTCACCGCCGACGGGCTGCTGCGGGCCGACACCGCGTTCGTCACCCCGCACGACCCCCTGCGCGTCGTCTGCACCGGCGACTGGGTCGCCGTGGAACCCGGCGGGAACCCGCGCTACGTCCGCACCTGTCTGCCACGGCGCACCGCCTTCGTCCGCTCCACCTCCTCCCAGCGGTCCGAGGGGCAGATCCTCGCGGCCAACGTCGACCACGCCGTCATCGCGGTGTCCCTGGCCGTCGAGCTGGACCTCGGCCGCATCGAGCGCTTCCTCGCGCTCGCCTGGGAATCCGGGGCCCAGCCCGTCGTCGTCCTCACCAAGGCCGACCTCGTGCCCGACGCCGTGACCCGCTCGTACCTCGTCCAGGACGTGGAGACGGCCGCGCCCGGCGTGCCGGTCGTGCCCGTCAGCTCCGTCGAGGGGGGCGGGCTCGACGTGGTCGCCGCGCTCGTCGGCGGGGGGACGTCCGTGCTGCTCGGGCAGTCCGGCGCGGGCAAGTCCACCCTCGCCAACGCGCTGCTGGGCGAGGACGTCATGGTCGTCCAGGCCACCCGGGACGTCGACGGCAAGGGCCGCCACACCACGACCACGCGCAACCTGCTCGCCCTGCCCGGCGGCGGCGTCCTGATCGACACCCCGGGCCTGCGGGGCGTCGGCCTGTGGGACGCCGAGACCGGCGTTTCGCAGGTGTTCTCCGAGATCGCGGAGCTGGCCGAGCGCTGCCGCTTCCACGACTGCGCCCACGAGGCCGAGCCGGGATGCGCCGTGCTGGCCGCCATCGAGACCGGTGAGCTGGCGGAACGGCGGCTGCAGAGCTACCGCAAGCTCCAGCGGGAGAACCAGCGCATCGTCGCCAAGACCGATGCCCGCCTCCGGGCCGAGATCCGCAAGGACTGGAAGCGGAAGGGGGCGATCGGCAAGGCCGCGATGGAGGCGAAGCGGGGCCCGCACCGGCGTTCCTGACCTCTCCCGTCCCGCCCGCCGGGGCCTGGGCCCGATCGTGTCCCGCCCGCCTTGGGCTTCGGTCCGGTCGTGTCCCGCCCCGCGGGCCTCGGCCCGATCGTGTCCTGTCCGCCTCGGCCCCGGCTCGATCGCGTCCCGCGCGCCTTGGGCTTCGGGGCTTCGGTCCGATCGCGTCCGGCCCCGCGGTCTCCGTGCGATCGCGGTGTCCGATTTCCGCCAGCGGCCGCCCGGCCGACGGCGGAGACTGGACGGGTGATGGACCAGGCAACGGACGAAGACAGCAGGTACGAGGCCGTACGCGGCCGCGACGCCCGTTTCGACGGCGTGTTCTTCTTCGCCGTCGAGACGACCGGCATCTACTGCCGGCCGAGCTGCCCCGCGGTCACTCCGAAGCGGGCCAACGTACGGTTCTTCGCCACGGCCGCCGCCGCCCAGGGCTCGGGGTTCCGGGCCTGCCGGCGGTGCC
Source organism: Streptomyces cahuitamycinicus (assembly GCF_002891435.1). GTDB lineage: Bacteria > Actinomycetota > Actinomycetes > Streptomycetales > Streptomycetaceae > Streptomyces > Streptomyces cahuitamycinicus. The sequence continues at coordinate 2,553 of NZ_POUC01000305.1, read as the reverse complement.
GCCCGGACGCCGTGCCCGGCTCCGCCGAGTGGAACGTCCGCGCGGACGTGGTGGGCCGGGCCGTGCGGCTGATCGCCGACGGCGTGGTCGACCGGGAAGGCGTCGCCGGGCTCGCCGGACGCCTCGGCTACAGCGCACGGCAGGTGCAGCGGCAGCTCACCGCCGAACTCGGCGCCGGGCCCGTCGCCCTAGCCCGGGCCCAACGGGCCCACACCGCACGCGTCCTGGTGCAGACCACCGAGCTGCCGATCACCGAGATCGCGTTCGCGTCGGGCTTCGCCAGCGTGCGGCAGTTCAACGACACGATCCGGGCGGTGTACGCGTCGACCCCCAGCCGGCTGCGCGCCGCCGCGCCGAAGGCCGGCCGGGGCCGCCGCGCGGCCACCCCGAACGCCGGCATCCCGCTCCGGCTCGCCCACCGAGGCCCCTACCGGGCCGGACCCGTCTTCGACCTGCTGGCGCGCGAGGCCGTGCCCGGCATCGAGGAGGTGAGCGGCCCGCCCGGCACCCGCACCTACCGGCGTACCCTCCGCCTCCCGTACGGCACCGGCATCGTCGCCGTCGACGAACCCCCGGGCACCGCCCGGACCGGGTCCGGCGCCCACCCGGGCGGCTGGCTCGACGCCCGGCTGCACCTCACCGACCCGCGCGACCTCACCACCGCCGTCCAGCGGCTGCGGCGGCTGCTCGACCTCGACGCCGACCCCTACGCCGTCGACGAGCGCCTCGCTGCCGACCCGCGGCTCGCACCCCTGGTCCGCGCCCGGCCCGGACTGCGCTCACCGGGCACCGCCGACCCGCAGGAACTCGCGGTGCGGGCCCTGACCGGGCGCACGGAGGCGGAACGGCTCGTCCGCCGCTACGGCAAGATGCTCGACGCCCCCTGCGGCAGCCTCACCCACCTCTTCCCCGAGCCGGCCGTCCTCGCCGGGGCCGAGCCCGGCGGCACCCTCGGCGCGCTCACCGCCGCCCTCGCCGACCACGCCGTACGGCTCGACCCGGGCGCCGACCGGGACGACGCGCAGGAGGCCCTGGATGCCGTGCCCGGCCTGGACGCCCGTACGGTGGCCGAGATCCGTACCCGCGCCCTCGGCGACCCGGACGTGGCACCCCCCGGCCATGACGTCCCCGACCACTGGCGCCCCTGGCGCTCGTACGCCGTCAACCACCTGCGCGCAGCAGGGGAGTGGGAGTTCTGATGACGGACCCGACCTACTGGACGACTGTGACCGGCCCGCTCGGGCCGCTGCTCCTCACGGCCGCCCCGGCCGGCGAGCTGACCTCCCTGTCCGTGCCCGGCCAGAAGGGCGGACGCGAGGTGCGCGACGACTGGCGGCGGGACCCCGGGCCCTTCCGGGAGGCCGGGGAGCAGCTCGCCGCGTACTTCGCCGGGGAACTGAAGGAGTTCCGCCTGGCCTGGCGGACCGAGAGCACCGCCTTCCGGGAGAAGGTCTGGGCCGCGCTGGACGACATCCCCTACGGCTCGACAGCGACCTACGGCGAGATCGCCGCGCGCATCGGAGCGTCCCGTGCGGCCGTGCGGGCCGTCGGCGGTGCGATCGGCGCGAATCCGCTGCTGGTGGTCCGCCCGTGCCACCGGGTGATCGGAGCGGACGGCGCGCTGACCGGCTATGCGGGGGGCCTGGACCGCAAGGTGCGGCTGCTGACGCACGAGGGCGTGCTGCCCGCGTGAGGGCTCAGCCCCAGAGGACCGCGCCCGCCCAGGCCGCCGCGATCAGCTGGCAGGTGAACAGTTCGGCCAGGATGCCGGAGCCGCCCGCGCGCATGACCGTGCGCAGGGCGGCGACCGCGTCCGTGTGACGGCCGAGACGGGTCCGTTCGAAGAGGTAGACACCGGCCAGGAATCCCGGGATAGCGCCCAGGACGGGGATCAGCACGAATCCGAGCAGGGAACCGGCTCCGGCGCAGGCCAGCATGCGGAGGGTGGTGCCGTTCATCCGCAGCCGCCGGGGCGGCAACGCCCAGCGGACCCCCTGGGAGACGAGCAGCAGCACCGTGGCCCCGACCAGCACCCACCAGGCGACGGGCTGCGGATCCTTCAGCGCCCACCACATGACCGAGGCCCACACCAGCAACGATCCCGGCATGGCGGGCAGCAGCACTCCGCACAGCCCGAGCAGGATGACCAGCCCGACCAGCAGGAGGTCCCACACTCCCATCTGACCAGCCTGCCGGAACACGCGGAAACGCGCAGGTCAGAAGCGTGTCCGTGGCCCAGACCCGCAGGTCAGCCGCCCGCCGCCCGCCGGCCCGGATTTTCGTATGACCGTTCTACGGATCACTCGACGTGCCGTTCACCGTCCCGCGACGGGCCGGTTTTTTCCACAAGCCCCGTTTTCATCCGGCTCGTGCGGTGGACAATCAGGGCATGAGTCAGCAGGGGGGAAGGCCCACCGGCCACGAGGACGACTGGTGGAGGGAGTTGTACGACGACTCCACCGACGACACGGGCCCCACACCGGCACGCGATTCCCTGGACGACCGGTTCGCGTCGGCGTCGGGAGCGGTGGGAGGAGGGGCGGAGGAGCGGAC
>NZ_POUC01000304.1 GCF_002891435.1 Streptomyces cahuitamycinicus | reverse complement strand
CGTCCGCGCCGAACCCTTCCGCTTCCCGCCCGTCCACCGGACCGTGCTGGCCAACGGCGTCACGCTGCACACCTGTGACCGGCCCGGGCAGGAGGTACTGAGCGTCGAGATCATCGTCCAGGTGCCCCTGGCACTCGAAGCCAGGGACCTCGAAGGCATCACGGGCATCGCGGCCAGGGCCCTCGCCGAGGGCACACCAGGGCTGCCCTCGCTCGACTTCATCCAGGAGCTGGAACACTGCGGTGCGACCCTCGGCGCGGGAGCGGAGCACGCGGGGATGCGCATCACACTGGACGTGCCCGGACCCTACGTGGAGCACGCCCTCAGCCTCGTCGTAGCAGCCCTGCGCGAGCCGCTCCTGCCACCCCGTGCCGTGGACCGGCTGGCCAGGTCGCAGGCCGACGCCCACCGGCGCCACCTGGCGGACCCGGAGCGCAGGGCCTCCCTGGAGATCCACCGCGCGCTCTTCGACGCCCGGGACCGCCGCTCCCGACCGGCGCTGGGCGACGCCGAGACGGTGCTGCGCATCGACCGGGACGCCGTGGCCGCCCACCACGCCCGTCACGTCCGCCCGGGCGCGACCACCGTGATCGTCGCAGGGGACCTGGTCCGGTTCGACGTGGACACCGTGCTGCACAGGGTGCTGAGCGACTGGGAAGGCGAGCGGCACGCGGTCCGGGCCCCGCAGGCTCCTCCCCCGGTCCCCGACGAACCCGCGGTCATCCTGGTCGACCGCCCGGGCGCGGTACAGACACGGCTCGTGCTGGGCACGGTCGCGCCCGGTGCGGCGGATCCCGGCTGGGACGCGCTGCTCGTCGGCAACCACTGTCTCGGCGGTTCGGTCAACGCACGCCTGGACCGGGTCCTGCGCGAACGCAAGGGCTACACCTACGGCTTCCACAGCAGGCTGGTCGGTGTGGTGGAGCACTCCCTGGCCGTCGTGACCGGAGCCGTGGAGACCTCCGTGACCGGGGCCGCGCTGAGCGACATCGTGACCATTCTGGACGCGGCCACCCACGAGGACATCACCGCGCAGGAACACCGGGCGGCGATCGCGCAGATCGTCGACGCGGCACCCCTGCGCTACCTCGTCCCCGCCAACGTCGCCGAGGAGATCGCCCTCCTGGTGCTCGACGGGCGCGACCCCGCGATCCTCACCGATGTCTTCACCCGGGCCGCCGCGGTCTCGGCCGCCGAGGCGTCCGCCGCGCTGCGCTCCGCCTTCCCGCCGCACCGGATGGTCACGGTCGCCGTCGGTGACACGGCCCGCTTCACAGCGGAGATACGAGACCGCTGCCCGGCGCCCGTCACCGTGCTGAAGGGCTGACGGGCTGAAGGGCTGACGTGCTGAAGGGCTGACGGGAACGTCGGACGGCGAGCCGTCGGCGGGACCGCGATGCCGAGACGCGGCCACCCGCCCCCCGGCGGACGGGAGACGGGTGGGGCGGTGCCGGCCGGGCTCGCTCAGGTCTTCGACGCGGGCTTCTTCGACGGCGAGGCCTCGGTGTCCTTCGAGGGCTCGTCCGACGCCCCCTTGGAGGGCGACTTCGACGGGTCGCCACCCGCCTTGCCGCCGCCCTCGCCGTTCGCCTCGGACACCGCGCCGACGGCCTCCTTGGCGGCCTTCTTCGCGTCCTTCAGCATGTCCGCGCCGCTCGGCGTCTTGTCGCCGGCCAGACCCGCGCCGTAGTAGTCCAGCGTGACCACGACGTTCTCGACGCGCGCCACGACCGTCTGCTGCTTGAAGGTGCCTTCCTTCTTCTTCAGGTCGTAGCGCACGGCCGTCGCCTGGTCGCCCGTGCCGGCCACCGGCTCCGTCTTGACGCTCTTGGCGCCCTCGACGGCCTGGGCCTCCTGGACCTGCTTCTCGAAGTGCTCCTGGGCCAGCTTGTCAGCCGGACCACGGGTGACGTCCGACTCGAAGCGCAGCATCGACACGTTCAGCCAGCGGAACTGCGAACCCTTCACGCCGTTGTTGTCGAGGCTGTTCCAGGAGCAGCTGCCCCGGGTCGAGATGTCGTCCGACTTGCCCTCCTTGCCGGACTTGCCCTTCGGAACGAGGTCCTCCAGCGTCTTCTTCGAGAGCACCTTGCACGGCTCCGGAAGCTTGCCGTACGCCGCCGCCTGCACCGTCGGTGACGGACTCGCCGACGCCGACGCAGCTGCCTTCGCGGCCTTGTCCGTGCTGTCGCCGGAGCCGGAGTCCGAGGAGCAGCCGGCGGCGACCAGCATCACGGGGACGGCGGCCGCGCAGACAAGGACACGGCCCCGGCGCTTGGCTCGCTGGTCACGCTCTACTCGCTGTGCTCGTCGCTGCATGGTTCCTTCACTCATGACGCTCGTGGTTCCCTGCGGTCGGAACGGGTCCGAGTGGTCACCGTACGCGGTGAGGCAACCGTGTGTTCTTCCTTCGCGTGCTTTGCGGGCAGGGGTGAAGGGGCCGTGAAGGGGCCTCAGCCGCCCAGCGAATCCGCCAGCTGCGCGGCCAGGTTCTGCGCCCTGTCCTGCATTGTCTTGCTGTCCGGCACGACGCCGACGGTCGTCGGCTGCTCCGCGTACTCGATGGTCACGATGACGTTGGACGTGCGGAACGCCACAGTCACCGTGCGCTGCTTGGCCGTCGAACCGGAACTGCTCAGCCCGTCGTCGAGGAACGCCTCGTCGCCGAGATCCTCCAGCACCCGGGGCTGCAAGTCGGTCGGCGTCACCGAGGGCGCCGCCGACGGCGACGAGGAACCGGACGGGGACGGCGAGCCGGACGGGGACGCGGAACCGGACGGGGACGCGGACGAACCGCCCGCCGGGGTGCTGCCGACGGGCGCCGTCTCGGTGGCCGTCGGCTCGGGCAGGTGGGCCGACGCCTCCTGCTCCGCGAAGAGCTGCTCGGCCCGACTGTCGTCGCTGACGGCGTTGTCGTAGGAGACGACCCGCTCGAAGTCGATCAGCAGATGGTCGGTGGCGGCGGCGGAGTCCACCTTCCAGCGGCAGCCGACCTTGCGGTCGGTGTCGAAGGTGGTCGTCGGCACGCCCTCGTAGGCCGTCTCGCGCTGCTTCTCGTCACTGATCTGCCGGATGCCGGGGAGGAGTTCGTCGAGCGTGCTCTCGCTGACCTCGGCGCAGGGCTCGGGCAGGGTGCGGTAGCGGCCGGGCTCGGCGGCGGGCGATGCCGTGCCCGTGTCATCGGGGTTGGATTCGTCCGTCGGGCCGCCGTCGGCCGAGCCGCCGGTGCAGCCGGCCAGTACCGCCGCGAGGAGCACGGCGATACCTGGTGCGCACGCCTTTCGTTGCACGTGATGGCTCCTCTCGACACGGATATTGGCTTGCCGCCGAACGGGCGGCGATGGACACAATGTCTATCGCACGCACTGCCGTGGACGCCGGTCCGATTTCCTTTTCGTCGACCTTGGCGCCGGTATTTGCTGTTGAGGACTTCTGTTCAGTTACGGGGGATTGAGGGCGTTATGTCGTACGTAGAGATACCGGGTGCGAAGGTACCGATCCGGATGTGGACCGACCCGGCCTCGGTCGAGGAGGGCGCGCTCCAGCAGCTGAGGAACGTGGCGACCCTGCCCTGGATCAAGGGCCTCGCGGTCATGCCCGACGTGCACTACGGCAAGGGTGCGACGGTCGGCTCGGTCATCGCGATGCGGGGTGCGGTGTGCCCGGCGGCGGTGGGCGTCGACATCGGCTGCGGTATGTCGGCGGTGAAGACGTCCCTGACGGCCAACGACCTGCCGGGCGACCTGTCCCGGCTGCGGTCGAGGATCGAGCAGGTGATTCCGGTGGGGCGCGGGATGCATGACGAACCCGTCGACCCGGGGCGGTTCCATGGGCTGGCCACGGCTGGCTGGGACGGGTTCTGGGGGCGGTTCGACGGGGTGGCGGAAGCGGTCAAATTCCGTCAGGAACGTGCCACCAAGCAGATGGGAACACTCGGCGGAGGGAATCACTTTGTCGAAGTTTGCACGGATACAACCGGTTCCGTCTGGCTCATGCTGCACTCCGGAAGCCGGAACATCGGCAAGGAACTGGCCGAGCACCACATCGGCGTGGCCCAGAAACTCCCGCACAACCAGAACCTGGTCGACCGCGACCTCGCCGTGTTCGTCGCGGACACCCCGCAGATGGCGGCGTACCGCAACGACCTGTTCTGGGCCCAGGAGTACGCCAAGCGCAACCGTTCGATCATGATGGCGCTCCTCAAGGACGTGATCCGCAAGGAGTTCAAGAAGGCCAAGCCCACCTTCGAGCCGGAGATCAGCGCCCACCACAACTACGTGGCCGAGGAGCGCTACGACGGGATGGACCTGCTCGTGACCCGCAAGGGCGCGATCCGGGCCGGCTCCGGCGAGTACGGGATCATCCCCGGCTCCATGGGCACGGGTTCGTACATCGTGAAGGGCCTCGGCAACGCCAAGTCCTTCAACTCCGCGTCGCACGGCGCGGGCCGGCGCATGAGCCGCAACGCGGCCAAGCGCCGGTTCTCGACGAAGGACCTGGAGGAGCAGACGCGGGGCGTGGAGTGCCGCAAGGACTCCGGTGTCGTCGACGAGATCCCGGGCGCGTACAAGCCGATCGAGCAGGTCATCGACCAGCAGCGGGACCTCGTCGAGGTCGTGGCGCAGATCAAGCAGGTCGTCTGCGTGAAGGGCTGACCGGCCGGTTCTACGCCTCCCGGTGCACCTTCGTGTTCGACGCCTGGGCGCGGGGGCGCAGGACCAGGAGGTCGACGTTGACGTGGGCGGGGCGGGTGACCGCCCACGTGATCGTTTCGGCGACGTCGTCGGCCGTGAGGGGTTCTGCGACGCCCTGGTAGACCTTCTCCGCCTTCTCCTTGTCGCCGGAGAAGCGGGTCAGGGCGAACTCGTCGGTCTTGACCATGCCGGGGGCGATCTCGATGACGCGGACCGGCTGGCCGACGATCTCCAGGCGGAGGGTCTCGGCGAGGACGTGCGCGCCGTGCTTGGCGGCGACGTAGCCCCCGCCCCCCTCGTAGGTGCCGTGGCCGGCGGTGGAGGAGACGACCACGACCGTGCCGTCGCCGCTCGCGATCAGCTTGGGCAGCAGGGCCTGGGTGAGGTTGAGGGTGCCGATGACGTTCGTCTCGTACATCTGGCGCCAGTCGGCCGGGTCGCTGCTCGCGACCGGGTCGGCGCCGAGCGCGCCGCCCGCGTTGTTGACCAGCACGCCGATCGTCTTGAACGCCGTGGCGAACTCGTCGACCGCGGCGCGGTCGGTGACGTCGAGGGTGTACGCCGTGGCATGGTGACCGGCCTTGGTGATCTCCTCGGCCAGGGCCTCGATGCGGTCCTTGCGGCGCGCGGTGAGGACGACGCGGTAGCCCGCCGCGGCGAGCTGCCGGGCCGTGGCTGCGCCGATTCCGCTGCTCGCACCCGTGACGACGGCGATGCGGGAGGCTGCGGGCGGGGCTGCGGTGGCCATGGGTGCTCCTCGGGTCCTCGGGCGTGCGGCGGCCCGGCGTGCGCGTCGGGCTCGCGGCCAGGATAGGCGGGCCCCGCGGTGGGAGAATGGGGCTGGGTGGTCCTCTGTTCTCCCGGAGGCGATCATGGGCGAGGCACGCGAGGTCATGGACCGGCTCACGGACGCGGTCACCACACACAGGGATCTGAAGGTCGTCGGCGAGCTCTACGCCGAGGACGCGGTCGCCTTCACGTCCGACGAGGGCGAGCTGCGCGGGCGCGACACCATCGTCGAGTACTGGCGGACGATGACGGAGGCGGTTCCCGGCGCGACGTTCGAGGTGCTGCACTCCTACGAGGCCGGTGACACGGCCATCGACGAGGGGATCTACCGCGGCCGCAACACCGGGCCGCTGGAGCTGCCCAACGGTGAGACGCTGCCGCCGACGCAGAAGGAGGTCCGGATCCGCGGGGTGGACATCGCCACCGTGAGGGACGGGCGGATCGTCGACTACCGGCTGTACTTCGACGAGATGGACTTCCTCGGGCAGTTGGGGCTGCTGCCCGACGAGCCGTTCTGAGGCTTCCGGGGGCCGGTCGGTTTCCCCCGCGGGGGCGCGTACATGATGACCGCCCCGGTCAGTTTCCCCGCGGGGCGTACATGATGACCGCTTCGGTCGGTTTCCCCGCGGGGGCGCGTACATGACGACCGCCCCGGTCAGTTTCCCCGCGGGGCGTACATGATGACCGCCATGCCCGCGAGGCAGACCAGCGCGCCCGTGATGTCCCAGCGGTCCGGGCGGTAGCCGTCCGCGACCACGCCCCACAGGATCGAGCCGGCGACGAAGATCCCGCCGTACGCGGCGAGGACGCGGCCGAAGTGGGCGTCGGGCTGGAACGTCGCGACGAATCCGTAGGCGCCGAGCGCGAGGACGCCGCCGGCCGCCCAGAGCCAGCCCTTGTGTTCGCGCACGCCCTGCCAGACGAGCCAGGCGCCGCCGATTTCGAGGAGGGCGGCGAGGGCGAAGAGGGCGGCGGAGCGGAGCACGGACATGGCGGTCAGCTTCGCATGTGCTTGCCCCCGGGGCGGCGAGGCGGTCGTGGTGGAGCCGGCCGGAGCCCGGCTCGACGAATGGCCCGCTCGGGGAATAGGCACGGGTGGGCTGCCGTTCCCCGGTATAGTTGAACCGTAAACAACGTGGAGGGTGAGCGACCATGCAGTTCGGGATCTTCAGCGTCGGCGATGTCACGCCCGACCCCACCACGGGCCGGACGCCCACGGAGCGCGAGCGGATCAAGGCCATGGTCGCCATCGCGCAGAAGGCCGAGGAGGTGGGGCTCGACGTCTTCGCGACCGGCGAGCACCACAACCCGCCGTTCGTGCCCTCGTCCCCGACCACGATGCTCGGCTACGTCGCGGCCCGCACCGAGCGGCTGATCCTCTCCACGGCCACGACCCTGATCACCACCAACGACCCCGTGAAGATCGCCGAGGACTTCGCGATGCTCCAGCACCTGGCCGACGGCCGGGTGGACCTGATGCTGGGGCGCGGGAACACCGGCCCGGTCTACCCCTGGTTCGGGCAGGACATCCGGCAGGGCATCAACCTCGCCGTCGAGAACTACGCCCTGCTGCACCGGCTGTGGCGCGAGGACGTCGTCGACTGGGAGGGCACTTTCCGCACGCCCCTGCAGGGCTTCACCGCCACGCCCCGCCCGCTGGACGGCGTACCGCCGTTCGTCTGGCACGGCTCGATCCGCTCCCCGGAGATCGCCGAGCAGGCCGCGTTCTACGGCGACGGCTTCTTCCACAACAACATCTTCTGGCCGGCCGACCACACCCGGCGCATGGTCGAGCTGTACCGGACGCGGTACGCCCACCACGGGCACGGCACGCCCGAGCAGGCGATCGTCGGACTCGGCGGACACGTCTTCATGCGGAGGAACGCGCAGGACGCGGTGCGCGAGTTCCGGCCCTACTTCGACGTCGCGCCGGTGTACGGGCACGGGCCGTCGCTGGAGGACTTCATGGACCAGACGCCGCTGACCGTCGGCTCTCCTCAGCAGGTCATCGAGAAGACGCTGGCCTTCCGCGGTTACGCCGGCGACTACCAGCGCCAGCTGTTCCTGGTCGACCACGCCGGGCTGCCGCTGAAGACCGTCCTGGAGCAGATCGACCTGCTGGGCGAGGAGGTCGTGCCGGTGCTGCGCAAGGAGTTCGCCGTGGACCGCCCGGCGGACGTGCCCGACGCCCCCACGCACGCGGCCCGGCTCGCCCGGGCCCGAGGGTGAGGGGACGGTAGGGCCCGGCTCCACGGTCGCCCGGCCCCTGGTGAGAGGGCAGTAAGAAGGACGCTCCGGCGCAGCGCCTACGGTTCCGGGAACCCACGGACTTGGCACACTGGACGCGTGCCCCCAACAGTGCTGCTCGCCGAAGACGACCGCGCCATCCGCAATGCCCTGGAGCGGGCCCTGACCCTGGAGGGCTACCAGGTCATGGCGGTCGCCGACGGGATCGAGGCGCTGGCGCAGGCCCACCGCAACCGACCCGACGTGCTCGTCCTGGACGTGATGATGCCCGGCATCGACGGCCTCCAGGTGTGCCGGGTGCTGCGCGCCGAGGGCGACCGGACGCCCGTGCTGATGCTGACGGCCCTCGTGGAGACCGCCGACCGGATCGCCGGCCTGGACGCGGGCGCCGACGACTACGTGGTGAAGCCCTTCGACGTGGAGGAGGTCTTCGCCCGGCTGCGCGCCCTGCTGCGCCGCACCAGCCCGGTGGGCGCCGGGAGCGCACCGGCGGCCGAGACGCCCAGGCCGCTCCCGGAGCGGTTCATCGACGCCGCCGGCGTCCGCATGGACCCGCAGGCGCGCCGGGCCTGGCGCGGAGCGCGCGAGCTGGAGCTGACCCGCACCGAGTTCGAACTGCTGGAACTGCTGGTGCGCAACGCGGGCATCGTCCTCGACCACTCGACGATCTACGACCGCATCTGGGGCTACGACTTCGGACCCGGCTCGAAGAACCTCGCCGTCTACGTCGGCTATCTGCGCCGCAAGCTCGACGAACCGGACGCGCCGCAGCTGATCCACACGGTCCGGGGCGTGGGTTACGTGCTGCGGGAGGACTGAGTGGGCCGCCCGCGCCGGCTGCCGGTCGGGCGTCGGCAAAAGCTCGTCTCGCTGCGCACCACCTTCGCGGTGTCCTTCGCGGCGGTGACGGCGGCCGTGACGATCCTGGTCGGCATCCTGTCGTACAGCGCCGCCGCGCGGCTGGTGCGGGTGGACCAGCAGACCGTGTTCGACGAGGTCGTGCAGGATCTGCGAGCCGAAGTGCGGCAGAACCACATGACGCCCGGCGACTTCTCGTCCGCCGCGCCGGGCCACGACCTGGTGCGGCCGGCCCGCACGGACGTGCAGGTCCTCGGCCCGGACGGGCACGTCGTCGACCGGGGCAGCCCGGGGCTGCCGGTCACCGGCACCGACGCGCGGATCGCCGCCGCGGCGCTGTCCGGGGAGGTGGCCGAGCACAAGGACGTCGACGTGGGCGACGACGTCTACCGCGTCGCCACCGTCTCCCTCGGCGGCGGCCGGGGCGCGGTGCAGGTCGCGCAGGAGTTCAGCGACGTCGAGGATCTGCTGCGGGTGCTCCAGCAGCGGACGCTGCTGCTGGTGGCGGCCGTGGTCGTCGGTGCCGGGCTGTTCGGCTGGTGGCTGGCCCGGCGGATCACGCGCCGCCTGGTCGTGCTGACCGACGCCGCCGAGGACGTCGCCCGCACCCGCCGGCTGGGCATCCAGGTGCCCGTGGCCGGTCACGACGAGGTGGGCCGCCTCGGCCGGGCCTTCGACCGCATGCTGGGCCGGCTCGCGCAGTCCGAGGAGGACCAGCGCCGTCTCGTCCAGGACGCGGGCCACGAGCTGCGCACACCGCTGACCTCCCTGCGTACGAACATCTCCCTGCTGCACCGGATCGGCGAACTCCCGCCCAAAGCCCGCGAGGAACTGGTCGCCGACCTGGGCCAGGAGGCCCGGGAGCTGACCGACCTGGTCAACGAACTGGTGGATCTCGCGGCCGGGCAGTCCGACACCGAGCCGCCCCGGCGGGTGGACGTCGCGGACCTCGCGGAGGAGGTGGCGGGGGTGGCCCGGCGCCGCAGCGGCCGGGAGATCCTGCTGCGCGCGAGCGGCGACACCACGACCGACGGGCGGCCCGGGATGCTGACCCGGGCGCTGTCCAACCTCGTCGAGAACGCGGTGAAGTTCGACCGGGGCGGCCGGGACCCCATCGAGATCGTCGTCTCGGGGCCCGCCCGCCCCGGCACGATCCGGGTCGAGGTCCTCGACCGCGGATCGGGCATCGCCGACAGCGACCTCACCCGCGTCTTCGACCGCTTCTACCGGGCCGCCGACGCCCGCTCCCTGCCGGGTTCCGGCCTGGGCCTGTCCATCGTCCGCGAGGTGGCCCTCGCCCACGGGGGAGCGCCGTTCGCCTTCCGGCGGGACGGGGGCGGGACGGTCACCGGGTTCAC
>NZ_POUC01000303.1 GCF_002891435.1 Streptomyces cahuitamycinicus | reverse complement strand
GTTCGGCGGACCGGGCGGGTCCGGGGGCTCCGGCGGCGACGGCGGATCCGGTGGCGACGGCGGACCCGGTGGGGAGAATCCGGGGCCCGAGCAGTCCCAGCCGCCGAAGATCAGGAGTGGGTCGGTGACCGACGCGATCAGCGGGATCAGTCTGCCGATACCGAAGGGCTGGTACGGCCAGGAGGCCCAGGTCGGCGCGCAGGTGATGTCCGACGACTCCTACAAGTGCCCCGGCGACACCTCCTCGACCTGCACCAAGGGCGGCGCCTACTCCGCACCGGCCCTCGCCCTCGGCACCAAGGGCGACACCGCCGAGGAGATCGCCAAAGCGGACATCGCGTGGAACGCCGAGGAGTCCTACGGCGGCAAGTCCTACGGCGGGATCACCTCCCACGACGTGCTGGTCTCCAAGGCCGTGACCGTGGCCGGGCAGAAGGGCTACCTGGTCCGCTGGAAGGCCGTCACGAGCAAGGGCGCCGACGGCATCGTGGAGTCGCTGGCATTCCCCTCCCCCGCGAACGCGAAGCAGATGGTCGTCGTCCGGTTCGGCGTCGACGCGGGCCAGCAGGAGACCGTGCTCGACGAGATCACCAAGGGCATCGAGGCGGCGACGGGCAGCGGCAACGGTCAGGACGTCTGACCAGGACGGACGCACAGCCGCAACCGGGCGGCCGGCTGGAAGCGCCCCCGCCGGCCGGCACGGACACCCGCACACCGGTCGGCCGGGTGGGGCGCCCCTGCCGCTCACAGGGGAACCCCACCCGGCCGGGGGTGCGCGCGCCTCCGGTGTCGCCTCGGCCCTCACCCAGACCGTGACCGTGGCCGCGACGGACCGGACCGGCCCCGTGCTGAGCGTCCAGGTGGTCGGCGTGGCACTGCTCGTGGCGGCCTTCGCGGCCGGTGGGCTGCTGCTGTCGCAGACGGCGTACCGGGGCGGTCTGGGCGGTCCGCTGGCGATGGTGCCCCTGGCCAACCCGCCGGCCGCCGCGGTGATCGGCCTGTCGCTGCTGGGCGAACGCCTCCAGGGCGGCCCGGCGGGCATCCTGCTCGCGCTCGCCGGGGCGGGCCTGGCGTCCTGGGGCGTGGTGCTGCTCAGCCGGGCGGCACCCGCGGCGGCCGACCGGGTCGGCCCGGTCGACGACGACCATCCGGTGGCCGCGGTCCTGGCTCTGGAACCCGGCTCGGCCACGGCCGAACCTGCGCTGGCGCCCCGGCCGCACGATCCGGGGCACCTCACTCCCGCTACGCGGTGATGATCGCCGGGTCGCTCACCCCCGGCCGCCCGTTCTCGACGTGACCGGCGAACCGCCGCAGGAACGCCTTGTCGCCCTCGGCGGTCACGGTCAGGTCGTACCAGCGGCGGCCGGCGGCGAGGTCGACGGTCCGGCACACCCTCGTGCCCGGGCGGACCGTGACGGTCGAGGGCCGGCCGCCGTAGCCGCTCACGAGCTTCAGACGGGCCGTGCCGGAGCCCTTGTTGGTGAAGGTCAGCTCGATGTCGTCGCCGGTGTGACGCGCGGTGACCTCGCAGCCGGCCGCCCGGTTCGAGCCCCTGAAGGTCCGCACGAAGCCGTTAGGGCCGTGCACGGTCAGGTCGTAGGAACCCCCGGAGTACGCCGAGTTCCAGGTGTCGGAGAGCGTCTTGCCGGCCTCGGTGGTGTACATCCAGGGACCGTCGGCGCGGTTGCCGGAGGTGACGTGGAACGCCCCGCCCGCCTGCCCGCCGGTGGCGAAGGTGAGGGTGAGCTTCCCGGCCGCGGCGTCGACCGAGGCGTCGACGTGCGGGGCGTACTTCAGCGGCCGGGAGCGGCGCAGGCCGCGCTCCTGGCGGGGCATGCGCGGATCCGCGGGCGGGGTCGGCCTGTAGTCGGGGTGGCGCTCGCGGTCCTGCGGCTCGTACGCGTCGGTGCCGGGCAGCGGGGCCGGTCGCGTGTCCTTGCGGGAGAAGTCGAACGCGGCCGTCAAATCACCGCAGACGGCACGGCGCCAGGGCGAGATGTTGGTCTCGCGCACGCCGAAGCGGCGTTCCATGAACCGCAGGATCGAGGTGTGGTCGAGGGTCTCGGAGCAGACGTAGCCGCCCTTGCTCCACGGCGAGACGACCAGCATCGGCACCCGGGGGCCGAGTCCGTACGGGCCGGCCGTCCTGTTGCCGTCGCCCGGGAAGAAGTCGAGGGAGACGTCGACGGTGGACAGGCCGCGGGAGGCGTCCTTCGGCGGCAGCGGCGGCACCACATGGTCGAAGAAGCCGTCGTTCTCGTCGTACGTGATGAACAGGGCTGTCTTCGACCAGACCTCCGGGTCGGAGGTCAGGGCGTCCAGGACCTGGGCGATGTACCAGGCGCCGTAGTTCGACGGCCAGTTGGAGTGCTCGGAGAAGGCCTCGGGGGCGGCGATCCAGGAGATCCGGGGCAGCTTGCCGGACTGGACGTCGGCACGCAGCAGGTCGAAGTAGCCGTCTCCGGCCTTGGCGTTCGTACCCGTGCGGGCCTTGTCGTACCAGGGGTCGCCCGGCTCGGCGCCCCGGTACCGGTTGAAGTAGAGCAGCGAGTTGTCGCCGTAGTTGCCGCGGTAGGCGTCCTCGATCCAGCCCCAGGATCCCCGGGCGTCGAGGCCGTCGCCGATGTCCTGGTAGATCTTCCAGGAGACGCCGGCCTGCTCCAGGCGCTCGGGATAGGTCGTCCAGCCGTAGCCGAGCTCGGCGTTGTCCAGTACCGGGCCGCCACCGCTGCCGTCGTTGCCGGTGTACCCCGACCACATGTAGTAGCGGTTCGGGTCGGTGGAGCCGATGAACGAGCAGTGGTAGGCGTCGCAGACGGTGAAGGAGTCGGCGAGGGCGTAGTGGAACGGGATGTCCTCGCGGGTCAGGTACGCCATGGCCGTGGTGCCCTTGGCGGGCACCCACCGGTCGTACTTGCCGCCGTTGTAGGCCTGCTGGCCGTCGGGCCAGGAGTGCGGCAGGCCCTCCAGGAACTGCATGCCGAGGTCGTCGGCGTCCGGGTGGAACGGCAGGGTCTCCTTGCCGTCCTTCTCCTGGTGCCAGACCGGTTTGCCGCTGTCGAGGGTGACCGGGCGGGGGTCGCCGAAGCCGCGGACGCCTCTCAGGGCACCGAAATAGTGGTCGAAGGAACGGTTCTCCTGCATCAGGACGACGATGTGCTCGACGTCCTCGATCGACCCCGTGCGATGGTTCGCCGGAAGCGCGGCCGCGCGCTGGATGCTGGCGGACAGCGCGCTGAAGGCCGTGGTGGCGCCCGCGAGTTGAAGGAAGCGGCGCCGGTTGACTTCGGACATGAAGGACAGACCTCTCATCCTGCTGTGCTGGATGGCCGGAACATGACGGAACCTGCGCGGAAGGAGTGTTTCAGGGACACCAAACGACAAGGAAGGGCCCGGTGACACTCGTGTGAAAGTCGCCGGTACGCCAGGTGTGCCGAAGCGTTCCCAGGGGAGGGCGAGGGGCGTGACAGAGACGAAGACGGCCTCCCCGCCGACGCAACGGCCCGTCCGACAGCTCCTCGCCGCCTCGGTGGGCAACGCGGTGGAGTGGTACGACTGGTACGCGTCACCTTTCTGGCCACCTACATCGCCGGCCACTTCCCGGAGAGCGCGGACAACTCGCTGGTGCCGCTGCTGTCCACGTTCGCGGTGTTCGCGGTGGGCTTCTTCATGCGGCCGGTGGGCGGGCTGCTGATGGGCGCGGTCGCGGACCGGCACGGGCGGCGGGCCGCGCTGACGGTCACCATCCTGCCGATGGGCGGCAGCAGCCTGCTGGTCGGGCTGACCCCGACCTACGCGACGGTGGGCGTGCTGGCGCCGGTGGTCCTCGTCCTCGCGCGGCTGCTGCAAGGTCTGTCCGTGGGCGGCGAGTTCGCGGCCTCGACGACGTTCCTCGTCGAGTCGGCGGGGCCCGGCCGGCGCGGGCTGTTCTCCAGCTTCCTCACGCGGGGGGACCCCCATCGGCCGCCGCCCCCTGCTGCTCTTCTTCGGCCTGGGCTTCGCCCTGCTCACGGTGCCGCTGCTGCACATCCTGCGCGACTCGTTCGCCGTGCTGTTGCTCGTGCAGTGCGCGGGCATGGTACTGCTGACCGGGTTCACCTCGATCAGCGCGGCCGTGAACGCGGAGATCTTCCCGCCCCGGGTGCGCGCGGCCGGTATCGGCTTCCCCTACTCGCTGACGGTCGCGCTCTTCGGCGGCACGGCTCCCTGCGTCGGCACGCTGTTCAAGGAGCAGGGACACGCGGGGTTGTTCCCCTGGTACGTCGCGGTGATCTGCCTGGTGTCGTCGGTGGTTACCTGCGGTTGCCGGAGACGGCTCACGCGCCGCTGCGGCGGTGAGGAGGTCCGCCGTCCGGGACCGGCTCGCCGTCCCCGTCGCTCCCGTGCGGCTCGTCGTGCGGTCCCGCACCGTTGGGCGACCCGGCGGACAGCGGCGGTCCTTCCCTGACGGCGGCGACTCTCTCGGGGTTGATCACGGCGTCGGTGGTCCGGCCGACCTCCGACAGCTCCAGGAAGTGGGACCCGGAATGCCCTCGGCGTCAGCGCCGAAACAGCCTCCGCCGAAGCGGCTTCCGCCTGGCGGAAGGGCCGTTGCGATGCCCGGAGGGCCGCCCCGACGATGTCGGCACGACAAGAGACGGGAGCCAGCGCCCATGCCCCACATGACCGCCTTCGCCAGAAACCAGTGGTACGTCGCCGCCTACAGTCACGAGGTGGGGCGGGAGTTGCTCGGCCGGACGATCCTCGGTGAGACGCTCGTGCTCTACCGGACGGAGGAGGACGGCACGCCGGTCGTCCTGCACGACCGCTGTGTGCACCGCCGGTACCCGCTGTCCCAGGCGCCGACGCGCCTGGACGGGGACCGGATCGTGTGCGGCTACCACGGCTTCACGTACGACACGACCGGCGCGTGCGTGTACGTGCCGGGGCAGAAGCGGGTGCCGCGCACCGCCCGGGTCGCCTCCTACCCGGTCGTCGAGCAGGACTCGCTGATCTGGGTGTGGATCGGCGACCCGGCGCTCGCCGACCCGCAGTCCATCCCCCGGGCCCGGCACCTGGACTCCCCCGGCTGGGTCACCGTGCGCGGCATGGAGCCCATCGACTGCGACTACGGCCTGCTCGTCGACAACCTCCTGGACCTGTCCCACGAGACGTATCTGCACGGCGGTTACATCGGCACCCCCGAGGTCGCCGAGACGCCGATCACCACCGAGGTCGACGAGGGCGCAGGGATCGTCCGGGTGAGCCGGCACATGGACGACGCCGAGTGCCCGCCGTTCTATGCGAAGTCCACCGGCATCGCGGGCCGGATCACCCGCTGGCAGGACATCGAGTACCACGCACCCTGCTTGTACCTGCTGCACAGCCGTATCGCCCCGGCCGGGGTGCTGCCCGAGGCGGACGGCAGCGACCCGAACGGCTTCCACACCGAGATCACATACGCGATCACGCCGTCGGGCGACGGCAAGGTGTACGACTTCTGGGCCGTCTCGCGCGACTGGGCCACGGACGACGCCGAGGTCACCGAGTTCCTGCGTGGGAACAACCACACAGTCGTGATGCAGGACGTCACCGCGCTCAACCTGCTGCAGGAGACGCTCGGCACCGAGCGGACCGGCTACCAGGAGCTGAGCATCAACATCGACACCGGTGGCCTGGCCGCCCGCCGCATCCTCGCCCGGCTCGTCGAGCAGGGCGAGAAGCCCGTGGAGGAGGTCCGGTGACGGCTCCGACCGGGGAGATCTACCGCATCGACTGGGTGCCCGGCACCGACGTGCTGCACGGCACGTGCCACTGCGGTCGTGAGCACACCGCGCAGGACCCGGTCGAGATGTGGGAGTGGATGCTCGCCCATCCACAGGGTCATGTGAGCGACGACGAGCCGCGAGGGGGCGGCTCATGACCGAGTACGAGGACGAACTGGTCGTCCAGCGGCGGGAGTTCGCCGCCGAGGGAGTGCTCGCCCTGACACTGCGCCATCCGTTGGGCGAGCCGCTTCCGGCCTGGGAGCCGGGCGCTCACGTCGACGTGCTGCTCGGGCCCGGCCTGGAGCGGCAGTACTCGCTGTGCGGTGATCCGGCGGACCGATCGGCCTGGCGGATCGCGGTGCTGCGCGAGCCCGCCGGGCGGGGCGGCTCCGCCCATGTGCACGAGCAGTTGGGCGAGGGCGCCACGGTGCGCGTGCGCGGGCCCCGGAACAACTTCCGCCTGGAACCCGCCCCTCGCTACCGCTTCGTCGCCGGCGGCATCGGCATCACACCGCTCCTGCCGATGCTGGCGGCGGCGGAGGCGGCGGGCGCCGAGTGGACGCTGCTGTACGGCGGGCGCACCCGCACGTCCATGGCGTTCGGCGGTGAACTCGGCCGCTACGGGGACCGTGTGACGTTCGCACCGGAGGACGAGACGGGCCTGCTGGACCTGGCCTCGGTGCTGGACGACGTGCCTGAGGGCACGCTCGTCTACTGCTGCGGATCGGGGCCGCTGCTGGACGCCGTCGAGGCCCGCTGCCCGTCCGGGGTGCTGCGCGTCGAGCGGTTCCGGCCGAAGGAGCGGCAGACCGGTGGCGACACGGAGTTCGAGGTGAAGCTGGCGCGCAGCGGCAGGACGCTCACCGTCGCGCCGGACGTGTCCGTGCTCGACGCCGTGCGCGCCGCCGGGGTCGAGGTCCTGTACTCCTGCACCGAGGGCACCTGCGGCACGTGCGAGACCGACGTCCTGGACGGCGAGCCGGACCACCGCGACTCGGTGCTGAGCGACGACGAGCGCGCGGCGGGCGAGACGATGCTCATCTGTGTGTCCCGCTGCCGCGGCGGGACGCTCGTGTTGGACCTGTGACCCGGAGAGACACGGCCGGCGGACATCGTCGGCCGCCACGGCGGGCCCCGCCGCCCGGCCCGCGCCGCGCTGCCGCCGGCGGAACCACCACCGCCCAGGCCGGTGTCCTCCCCGCGGGTCCGGGCGGCGAGGCGCGGCCGTCGAACACGTGGGGTCCGGCGGTTCAGGGTGCGGCCCACAGGCCCCGCACGTGCCCCAGGTGCCGGGTCATCACGGCCCGTACGGCCTCCTCGTCGCGGGCGAGCAGCGCGTCCAGGATCTCCAGGTGCTCCTCGGCCGACGCCTCCAGCCGTCCCTGTTCCACCAGGGCCGTCAGGCCGTAGAGCCGGGAGCGGCGTCTGAGGTCGCGCACGACGTCGACGAGGTGGCCGTTGCCGGCGAGGGCCAGCAGGCCGAGGTGGAAGCGCAGGTCGGCCTCGACGTAGGCGATGAGGTCGCCGACCGCGGCGGAGGTGACGATCTCCCGGGCGACCGGGCGGAGCGCCTCCAAGGCCACCGGGTCGGCCGTGCGGGCCAGCTTCGCCGTGGTGGGGATCTCGATCAGTGCCCGGATGTGGGTGTACTCGTCGAGCTGCTGCTCGGAGACGGCGGTGACCCGGAAGCCCTTGTTGGGCACGGTGTCGACCAGTCCCTCCTTGGCCAGGTCGAGCATGGCCTCGCGCACGGGCGTGGCGGAGACGCCGAAGCGGGTGGCGAGGCCGGGGGCCGAGTAGACCTCGCCGGGCCGTAGTTCACCGGCGATCAGGGCGGCCCGCAGCGCGTCCGCGACCCGTTCCCGGTGGCTGGGCTTCCTGCTGCCTAGCACGGGCAGGGCGGGGGTGTGCTGCGCGGCCATGACGGTAGGGGTTCCTCTCTCATGCCCTTACGGGGGGTGTTTACAGGACGAATCCCGCCGGGAACGGGTCCTCCGGGTCCAGCAGGTACTGGGCGGTGCCGGTGATCCAGGCGCGGCCGGTGAAGCTGGGCAGCACGGCCGGGTGGCCGGCGACCTCGGTCGTGCCGAGCAGTCTGCCGGTGAAGCGGGTTCCGATGAAGGACTCGTTCAGGAACTCGGTGTGCAGCGGGAGTTCGCCCCGCGCGTGCAGCTGTGCCATGCGGGCGCTGGTGCCGGTGCCGCAGGGCGAGCGGTCGAACCAGCCGGGGTGGATGGCCATGGCGTGCCGGGAGTGGCGGGCGGTCGAGCCGGGGGCGGCCAGGTAGACGTGGTGGAGGCCGTGGATGGAGGGGTCGTCCGGGTGGACGGGCGGGTCCTCGGCGTTGACGGCGGCCATGAGGGACAGGCCGGCCGCGAGGATCTCGTCCTTGCGGGACCGGTCGAAGGGCAGGCCGAACCGCTCCAGCGGCAGGATGGCGTAGAAGTTGCCGCCGAAGGCCAGGTCGTACGTCACCGTCCGGCCGTCGGCGAGGGTGGCCTCGCGGTCGAGGCCGACGGCGAACGAAGGCACGTTCCGCAGGGTGACCGCCTTGGCGGCCCCGTCCTCGACGGCCACCTCGGCGACGACCGGGCCCGCCGGGGTGTCGAGCCGGATGGTGGTGACCGGCTCGACGACCTCGACCATGCCGGTCTCGACGAGGACGGTCGCCACGCCGATGGTGCCGTGGCCGCACATCGGCAGATAGCCGGAGACCTCGATGTAGAGGACGCCCCAGTCGCAGTCGGGCCGGGCCGGCGGCTGGAGGATCGCGCCGCTCATCGCGGAGTGGCCGCGTGGCTCGTTCATCAGCAACTGCTTAATGTCGTCGCGGTGTTCGCGGAACCACAGCCGCCGTTCGTTCATGGTGGCGCCGGGGACGGTGCCGATGCCGCCGGTGATCACCCGGGTCGGCATGCCCTCGGTGTGCGAGTCGACGGCGTGCAGGGCGAGTCTGCTGCGCATGGTCTCAGCTCAGCCCGGCCGCGACGGCCTTCTCCGTGGCGGCGCGGACCGCCGCCTCCTGCCCGGGCAGCAGCGCGGCGCGGGGCGGGCGGCAGGGCCCGCCGTGGCGGCCGACGATGTCCATGGACAGCTTGATGGCCTGGACGAACTCCACCTGTGAGTCCCAGCGCAGCAGCGGATGCAGCTGCCGGTACAGGGGCAGCGCGCTGCCGAGGTCGCCGCCGACGGCCGCGCGGTACAGCTCGGCGCAGGCGCGGGGCAGCGCGTTCGGGTAACCCGCCACCCAGCCTTTGGCACCCGCGACGGCCAGCTCCAGCAGGACGTCGTCCGCGCCGATCAGCAGATCCAGTTCAGGGGCGAGTTCGGCGATCCGGTAGGCCCGGCGGACATCGCCCGAGAACTCCTTCACGCCGCGGATGTACCCCTCGCCGTGCAGCCGGGCGAGCAGCTCGGGCACGAGGTCCACCTTGGTGTCGATCGGGTTGTTGTACGCGACGACCGGCAGGCCCGACCGGGCGACCTCGGCGTAGTGGGCGAGGACGGAGCGCTCGTCGGCGCGGTAGGCGTTGGGCGGCAGCAGCATCACCGCGCGGCAGCCGGCCTCACCGGCCTGCTCGGCCCAGCGGCGGGCCTCGGCGGACCCGTAGGCGGCGACACCGGGCATCACGCGGTCCCCGCCGATGGCGGCGACGGCCGTCTCGACGACCCTGGCCCGCTCCTCGGGTGTGAGCACCTGGTACTCGCCGAGGGAGCCGTTCGGCACGACGCCGTCGCAGCCGTTCTCGACGAGCCAGGCGCAGTGCTGAGCGTACCGGTCGTGGTTCACCGACAGATCGTCGTTCAGGGGCAGCGCGGTGGCGACGAGGACGCCGCGCCAGGGGCGGTGTTCGGTCATGACGGTCCCTCCTGGGGTTGTTGCCGGGCGAGGACGCCGAGCGGCACGGGACGGGCGAACGGGCGCTTGGCCGGGGTGGGCGCACAGCCGGCGAGACCGGCGATGGCCGTGCCGCACATCCGGCCCTGGCACCAGCCCATCCCGGCCCGGGTGAGCAGCTTCACGGTGCGTTCGTCGTCCGCCCCGAGGTCCAGGGCCTCGCGCACGGCCCCGGCGGTGACCTCCTCGCAGCGGCAGATCACGGTGTCGTCGGTGATCTGCTCGGGCCAGTGCGCGGGCGGCGCGTAGGCGGAGTCGAGGGCGGTTGCGGCTCGCCGGAGCGCCGTACGGGCCTTGAGGGCGGCGGG
>NZ_POUC01000302.1 GCF_002891435.1 Streptomyces cahuitamycinicus | reverse complement strand
GGCCCGGGCCACGCGGACGGCTTCGACCCAGCCGGTGATCAGGGCGCCGGCGGCGGCGATGTTGACGGGGGCGTGCCGGGTGAGGGGCCACAGGAGGCGTCGGCCGGGGGGCTGCCCGCCGCGGGCGACCAGGAGCCCGGAGAGGGCCGCTCCGGCGCGGGCGAAAGTCTGCGACCGGCGTCCCACGCGCCGGGCGGCGGGGATCGCCGTGAGCAGCCGCCAGACGTCGGCGAGGCCGCCGGGGACCAGCGCGTCGACGCCCCAGGAGACGGCGCCCCCTCCGTCGGTGAGGGCGATGGCCACGTCACCGGCGGGCAGTCCGGCCACGACGTGCCCTTTGCCGGACTCGTCCAGGCGGGCGACGGTCACGACGACGTGCCCGTCGTCCTGCAGGGCCCGTACGACGTCTCCGAACGGCTCGGCGCTCGGGGCGACCTCGTCGGCGAGCCGGGTGATGTCCTTCAGGTCGGAGCCGCCGGCGATCACGACGTGCAGTCCTGCCCGGCGGGCCGCGTCCAGGACAGCCTCGGCGAAGGGGTGGACCGGGTCGTCGGGGAGGCCGTCGTCGGTGTCGTCCTGCCGCAGGCTGCGCAGGGCGTCGGCGTGCAGGACGAGGGCGTCGGCGATCTCCAGCTGCCGCAGGCGCTCCCCGTCGCGCAGGAGGATCCCGGCGTGGGCGAGGAAGGTGCCGAGGGTCGCGCCGAAGGCGGCCGGTCCGTACCGGGCCGCCTTCGGGGACCCGGCGAGGACCGCTTCGGCGGCGTCGTTCGCGCTGTGTGTGACGAGGAGGGTCGCGGCGGCGCCGGCGAGGCTGCCGGTGCTGGCGTGCGAGGCGTACTCAGCGGCGGGGGTCACCTTGAGCGGCGGCCGGGCGTCCGTGGGGCAGGCCAGGCTGGTGCGCTCGGCGTGGCAGACGTCGTCGTGCAGCGCCTCGAAGGCCGCGGCCCTGGCCACCGCCTCCGTGAGCTGGTTGCCGCGCAGGATGCCGTCGAGCACGAGCGCCAGCGGGGTCTGGCCGATGCCGTGGGTGGCGGCGTTGGCGGCGGCGAGGAGGAGTTCCATGCCGGACGTGCCGAACCGCTGCCGGAGCAGGGCCCGGAAGCGGGGGTTCTCACGCAGCAGCGTGACGGTTGCGGTGACCACGCGCGGGGTGGGCGGCAGCCGCAGGGACCGGCCGGCCAGGGCTCCGGCCGCGCCGGCGGCGTCCAGCAGGATCGCCGCCGCGGTGACGCGCACCTCGGCGGGGTCGCCGGGGTGGCTGGTGTCGCGGACGTTCGGGTCGGCGCCCTCGGCCAGGCCGAGGCGGCTGGCGAGTGCGGTGGCCCGCTCGGTGACGCGGTCGGTGGCGGCGTCCTCGGCCACGGTGACGACCAGGCGGGCCAGTCCCCCGTCCCAGTACGCCGTGAGCACGTCCGGGTGCTCGACGAGTTCCTGGGCGACCTTGTGGGCGATCGCTCCGGGGTCGCCGCCGGAGTGCCGCAGTGCGAGGTGGAGGCGCCGGCCGGCCGTCCAGTGCCGGTCGCCGGTCAGGGCGTTGCGCGCGACGTTGCGGACGCGGCGGGTGGTGTCGTAGGCGGAGGTCACCGATCGGGCGGCGTCGCGGGCGGCGCCTGCGGCCGCGCCGGCCACGGCCCCGACGAGCGGGGTGACGTCGAAGCGTGTGAGCATCTGCTGGTGTCCCGACTCAGCCGGTGGGGCGGCTGTTGTGTGTCTGCCCGTGGGGCTGCTCCTCGCCGTGGTGCGCGGTGGCCTCGGCGACCTGCTTCAGCGCGGAGGCGGTGGCGGTGTCGCCGACCTTGGCGGGCTGTTCATGGACGTGCTGTTCCGGCCGGTCGTGCCGGTAGTGGGAGGCGGCGAGTCGGCCGCCGGGTCCGTACGCGGAGGTGTCCTCGTCGCCCCGGGCGGAGCGGCGGTCCCCGTCCTCGCCGGCCGGTGTTCCGCCGTTCGGGGACGGGTGGTCGGGCCGCTGCCCGGGGTGCGGCTGGGTGAGCCAGGCGACGGCCGCGCCGGTCACCGCCACCGGCCATTCCACCAGTCCGGCCACGCCGAGCACTCCGGCGCCGGCGTAGACGGCCATCCGGCGGCCGCGCGGTGAGACCGTGCCGATCCTGTCCAGCGCCTCCGTGGCCACCTTGCCCACGTGCTCCGCACCGGGCAGGTGCCTGAGGCCCGAGGCCATGGCCCGCAACGGCTGCGGAAGATCGGGCGAACGAGATGTTTCCTGGTTCATGTCGACCTCCACGTGCGCGTTGTCCTACGGCCTCATCCGGTTTCCCAGCTCCTGGCCCCATATTCCGCCTTCGGCGGGGGACGCGCTTGTCTTGTTCGGCCGGGGTGTCAGAGCACCGTCTCGCCGTCGTGGACCCCGCCCATGCAGCGCTTGGTGTAGGACGGCGAGCCGTCACCCACGGCGGAGATGACGATCATGCCGCCACCGGCGACGCACTGGCTCGCGGTGACGTCTGCCGGGAGGGCGGCGGCAGCAGCCGGCACGGCGAGTGCGGTGGCGGTCAGGGCAGTGAGCAGGGCGTACGACAACGTGCGCATCAGGGCTCCCTCAGGGGCGTACGGCCGGGCGGTCCGGCCCTGCCCCAGGCAGGGGGCGACGAGCGGCCGGTCGCCTGTGACGACGCGCCGGACGAGAAGGCCGACGGCCCGCGGGTCGAGGCGGATCCCAGACCGCTGGGCAGCCCGTCCACGCCGGAACACGGGACGGCACGGACCCCGTGCCACTGGACAACCCATCCACGCCGGAACACGGGACGGCACGGAGCATGCAGCGGGCGCGTCCATGCGCCGCACGTTCCCGCGGGCACCGCACGCCCCCGCGGCGGCCGGGCGTCGCGAGGCTGGTCAACCGGCCCTGGAGGGAGGCGACATCGTGCGGGGCCGGCGGCCTTCGGAAGCCGTCCGTGTCGGGTCGGGAGCGCCGGGTACTCAGTGCAGGCAAACAGGCCGTCTCGGGTCCGGACACCGCACGGTGCGGAGTGTCCGGTTCGGCGAAGGAGTGGTCATGACGCAGAACGGTGATGACGCGACGCTCGTCCGGCGACCGGGGATCCCCGACCTCCGGACGGCTCCGGAGGGAGCCGAGCCCGCGCCACCACAGGACCCGCAGGCGGACCAGCCGCCGCAGGAGCTGCCCCTGGACCGCAACCAGGCGATCCTGGAGGCGGCCAAGCAGGTCGGCGCTCTGCTGAAGCGCAAGGGGCACCTGTTCGCCCTGGCCGGCAGCGTGGCCGCGTACGCCCACGGCGGCGAGAAGAACATGCAGCACGACGTCGACTTCGCGATCCGCCCCGAGGACGCGGACGCGGTGGCGGCGACGCTGCGCGACGCCGGGCTGACGGTCTACACGCCGCCGGAGGACTGGCTGATCAAGGCCACGTGTTTCGGGCAGCCGGTCGACATCATCTTCGAGTTGGCGCACCGGCCGGTCGGCGCGGACATGCTGGAGCGGGCCGAAGAGCTGTCGGTCGACTCGGTGCGCATGCCCGTGCTGGCCCCGACCGATCTGCTGTGGAGCCTGACCGCCGCGTTCTCCGAGCACCACTGCGATTTCGGGGCGGCCCTGCCCATCGCGCGTGCGCTGCGGGAGAAGGTCGACTGGGAGCAGGTGCGGCGCGAGTGCGGGGACGAGCCCATGCCCGCGGCGTTCTTCTTCCTCCTGGAGCGCCTGAACGTCATCTGAAGGAGCACCCACATGAGCACCCTCGGTTCACAGGACGCGGGCGGCGGGCCGCCCGCCGAGAACCTGGAGTACCGCATCGCCCACCTCCAGGACCGTCTCGCCTCCGGCGAACTCGGTGAACTGGGCGTACGGGTCGAGGCGCGTGGCAGGGCGGTGCTGCTCACCGGCACCGTGCCCTCGGCGCCCTGCCGCGAGGAGATCGTGCGCACCGTGGAGGAGGAGCTCGCCGGCTTCCCCGTGCACAGCGACCTCGTGGTCACCGAGGCGTCCTCCCCCGACCATGCGGAGGAGCTCTCATGATCCGCATCGCAGCCGTCGGAGACATCCACATGGGGCCCGAGAGCCAGGGCGTGCTCCGCCCCGCCTTCGAGACCCTGCCCGAGTGCGCCGATCTCCTGCTGCTGGCCGGGGACCTCACCCGGCACGGCACGCCCGAGGAGATGCGGGTGGTGGCCCGGGAGGTCCGGGACCTCGCCGTTCCGGTCGTCGCCGTCCTGGGCAACCACGACCACCACGACGACCGCCCGGACGAGGTCACGGCCATCCTCCGGGACGCCGGCGCGCATGTGCTGGAGGGACAGGGGACGGTCGTGGAGAGCGGCGGCGCGCGGATCGGCGTCGCCGGGACCAAGGGCTTCGGCGGCGGTTTCGTGGGCCGCTGCGCCGGGGAGTTCGGCGAGCCGGTCATGAAGGAGTTCGTCCGGTACTCCCGCCGGAGCGCCGACGCGCTGCGGACCGCACTGGAGCGACTGGGCGAGGAGGGCTGTGACGCGCGGATCGCGCTGACCCACTACTCCCCCGTCGCGGACACGCTGGCCGGCGAGCCGCTGGAGATCTACCCCTTCCTGGGCAGCTATCTGCTGGCCGAGGCGATCGACACCGCCGGCGCCGACCTCGCGGTGCACGGGCACGCGCACGCCGGCACCGAGCACGGCATGACGAGCGGCGGTGTGCGGGTGCGCAACGTCGCCCAGCCGGTCATCGGACGGGCCTTCCACGTCTACCACCTGCCGGTCCGGGAGCCCGCCGCGACCGGCGCCGCCGCACAACGGGTCCGCTGAGCGGGCCCTTCCCCCTCCGCCGCCGGCGTTCGCCGGCGGCGTTTTCCGTTGTCCGCCGCCCGGCGCACCCACCACCCGGGTACCGCCTGTGGTGTGAACCTCCCGCACGTCGCGCCCGTTTCAGCCATTTTGTCTGCTTAGCATGCGAACTCCGCGCTCCGCACGTCGGCGATGTCCCCACGCGTCCGCTCGGGGCGCACGTGCCCCCTACGAGAGGACATCAGATGGCGCTGACGGGCCGTCAAATGCCACTCTCTCCGAGCAAGCCTTCTCCCCGCACGACGCCGTACTGCGCAGCGCGGCGCCGCACCTCGCCCGCCGTCGCTTCCTGACCGTCACCGCGGCCGCCGCGATGCTCGCCTTCAGCACCAACCGGCCGGCGCGCGGTGCCACCGCCGCCCGCGAACTCGACGCCACCCGGATCACCGACAACCCGTTCACCCTCGGCATCGCCTCCGGGGACCCGCTGTCCGACTCCGTGCTGATCTGGACCCGGCTCGCGCCCCAGCCGTTCGCGGAGGACGGCGGCCTCGGCCAGGAGCGGGTCACCGTCTCCTGGGAAGTGGCCCTGGACGAGTGGTTCGTCGTCGTCGAGCAGCAGGGGACCGCCACAGCCCACCCCGAGTACGCCCACAGCGTGCACGTCGACGTCAAGGGCCTGCGGCCGGACAGCGAGTACTACTACCGGTTCCGGGTGGGCACCTGGATCAGTCCCGTGGGCCGCACCCGCACCGCGCCGGCCCCGGGCGATGACACCGACAGCCTGCGGCTGGCCGCCGTCGCCTGCCAGGCCTACCAGGACGGCTACTACACCGCCCACCGGCATTTGGCACAGGAGGACGTCGACGTGGTCTTCTTCCTCGGCGACTACCTGTACGAGTACGGGGTGGACTCCGCCGGCGGGGCCCGCCGCTACACCGACCGCAAGCTGCCCGACGTGTTCAACCGCGAGGCGACCACGCTCGCGGACTACCGGCTGCGCTACGCGCTCTACAAGAGCGATCCGGACCTGCAGGCCGCGCACGCCCAGCACCCGTTCGTCGTGACCTGGGACGACCACGAGACGGAGAACAACCACGCGGGCGCCTACGACGAGAAGGGCAGTGCCCCGGAGGAGTTCCTGGTGCGGCGGGCCGCGGCCTATCGGGCGTACTGGGAGAACCAGCCGCTGCGCGCCGAGCAGCGTCCGAACGGGCCCGACGCCCGGCTGTACCGGCGGCTGTCCTGGGGCTCGCTCGCCCAGTTCGACATCCTCGACACCCGCCAGTACCGCTCGGACCAGGCCTACGGCGACCGACCGCACGAGCCGGGCGCCGAATCGGACGATCCGGCCCGCACCCTCACCGGCGCCGATCAGGAGCGCTGGCTGCTGGACGGCTGGTAGAAGTCGAACGCGCTGTGGCACGTACTACCCCAGCAGGTGTGCTTCTCCCAGCGCAAGTTCGACCTGACCGAACCGGCCCGGGTCTCCATGGACGCCTGGGACGGCTATCGGGCCTCCCGCAGCCGCGTCATGGCGGGCGCGAAGGCCGCCGGCATCGACAACTGGATGGTCCTCACCGGGGACGTCCACCGCGGATACGCCTTCGATATAAGGAGGACTTCGACGACCCGGCCTCCAAGACGGTCGGCACGGAGTTCGCCTGCACGTCCGTCGCCAGCGGCGGCAACGGCACCGCGAAGCCGGGCGACTGGGAGACGTACATGAAGGCCAACCCTCACATGAAGTACTTCGACGGCCGGCGCGGCTACGTCCGGGTCGACATGGGCCACGAGAGGCCCCAGGTCGACTTCCGGACCGTCTCGGCCATCACGACGCCCGGCGGGGGCATCTCCACGACCGCGTCCTTCGTGACCGAGGCGGGTTCGCCCGGCCTGAAGTCCGTGTGAGGCGCCCGCCCGTACTGCACATGGCGCCGTTCCCCGCGCCAGAGCGCCGAACGGGGCGGCCCGGGACACCGCACCGGCCGTTCCCTCGAGGTCTGTGCGGAAGCCCACCACGATCGACACCCGAAATCGAATGCTGAGATCGAAGGAGACGCATCGCATGGTCCACAGACCTGCCGTGACCGGTCGCCGGGTGGCGCTGACCGCGCTTGGCGTGCTCGTCGCCACCGGGATCCCCGCCGCCGTCGCGGCCGAGCCGACGCCCGCGGCGGGCCTCCTGCCCACGGCCGCCCAGACCCTCGGCGCCGACCGGCCGTCGGCGCCGGTGCTGCGCGCCATGGAGCGCGACCTCGGGCTGACCCCCGCCCGGGCGTCCCGGCGTCTGGTCAACGAGGCGGAGGCGGGCACCCGGGCAGGACGGCTGCGCAACGCCCTGGGCGACCGCTTCGCGGGGGCCTGGCTGCGCGGCACTACATCACAGGAACTTGTGGTGGCGACCACGGACGCCGCGGACGTGCCGGCCATCACGGCGCAGGGCGCGAAGGCGATCGTCGTGAAGAAGACGCTGCGCGACCTGCGGGCCGCCAAGCAGAAGCTGGACGCGGCGGCCGTCCGGGTCAGCACCCGCGAGACACCGCTGTGGTACGTCGACATCCCGGCCAACCGGGTCGTGGTGGAGGCCGGGAGCAAGGCCGCCGCGGCGGCGTTCGTCGAGGCCGCGGGTCTCGACGGCAAGAGCGTGAGCGTGAAGGTCACGGCGAACCGGCCGCGGCTCATGGAGGATCTCACCGGCGGGGACGCCTACTACATCGACGGCACCGCCAACTGCTCCATCGGCTTCTCCGTCACCAAGGGCGAGCAGGAGGGCTTCGCCTCGGCGGGCCACTGCGGCAGGCAGGGCGCCAAGACGACCGGGCACAACCAGGCGGACCAGGGCACGTTCCAGGCATCCACGTTCCCCGGCAAGGACATGTCGTGGGTGGCCGTCACCGACCTGTGGAAGGCCACGCCGAACGTGAAGGGCGAGGGCGGGCAGACGGTGCAGGTCACCGGCTCGGTCCAGGCGCTGGTCGGGGCGGCGGTCTGCCGCTCGGGGTCCACCACGGGGTGGCACTGCGGCAAGGTCGAGCAGCACGACACCAGTGTCAGCTACGCCGAGGGCAGGGTGGACGGGCTGACACAGACGACGGTGTGCGCCGAGGCGGGCGACTCCGGCGGGCCGTACGTCTCGGGCGTCCAGGCGCAGGGCGTGACGTCCGGCGGCAGCGGCGACTGCAAGACCGGCGGCACCACGTTCTACCAGCCGGTCAACCCGCTGCTCAGCGATTTCGGCCTCACCCTGAAGACCGCCGAGGCCGAGTCCCCGGCGCCGCAGGGCAGTGCCGCCTCGACGTGGGCCGCGGGCCGCGTGTACGAGGCGGGCGTCACGGTGACGCACGAGAGTGTGCGCTACCAGTGCCTGCAGACGCACCAGGCCCAAAGTCCTTGGGTCCCCGCCCGCACCCCCGCCCTGTGGCAGCGGGTGTGACGAGGGGTCAGGGCTGTCCGGCGCCGGCGCGGCACGGGCAGTCGGCGCCGGGCGGGTCCGGCCGGTCCTCCGCGAGCATCGCGTACGCGGTGGCGACGAACGGGGTCCTGGGCGCGGGAGCGGCGCGTGCAGACGGCCGCAAGTGCCGTGCCGGTGTCGGGGCGGAAGCCCAGGGTGGCGCCGCTGTCGAAGAACATCGGCCGGCCGCCGGTGGGGTGACGGAACCAGGCGACGGTGTGCACGTGCCGGTGCGTCAGGCCCCGGCGGAGCACCGGGTGGCACACCGCGCGCAGGGCGGGGCAAGGTCCGGTGGCGCGTCGTCCGGCCGCGGATGAGCCTCCAGAAAGGCGAGCAGGTCGTACGGCGTGGCCCGTACGGCACCGGCCGCCTATAGCCGCCGGCGTCGAGGGGCGGCACGGGTGTCCTGCCGTCCCTGCCGTGCCCGACGGCGTCGAGCCCGGAGTCGTCCGCGCGCAGGGTCGTGCCGTCGAGGCCGAGCGGGCGCAGCACCCGGCCGGTGAGGAGGTCCTCCCTCGGCGTACCGGTCGCGGCGGCCAGGGCGTGTCCGAGGACGGCGACGCCGAAGTCGGAGTAGCCCCAGCGGGTGCCCGGGCGGTGCCGTTGCCGGTGGCGCAGGAGGCGTCGAAGACCCGGACGGCCGGGAAGCGGCGTAGGGGTAGGTGCGCCACGCGGGCAGGCTCCGGCGGATGAAGCCGGACGGGAGGGCGGGGAGTCCGGAGGATTCACTTGAACAGCATTCTCAACAGCTCACGCGTGCGTCACCGCGTCGCGCGCCACGACCCGCAGCGTCCGGACCGTGGGGTCGGCCGCGTCGGGGATGAGGACGCCGTGCTCGACGCCGCTGCGCAGATAGTCCAGGACCTCGTCGGTGATGACCTCGCCCGGCGCCACCACGGGCACGCCCGGCGGGTACGGGCTGATCATCTCCGCGGCGATCCGGCCCGCGGCCCGCTCGGCCGGCACGTGCTCGACCGGGGCGAAGAACGCCGCGCGGGGCAGCATGGCCTGCTCCAGTTCCAGCGCCGAGGGCTCGGGCAGCCGGACCGCGGGACGCCGTTCGACGGAGTCCGCGTGCTCGACGAGCGCCCGCAGGGCGTCCAGCAGCACCTCCTCGGTCTCGTCGTCGTCCGCGCAGGTGATCGAGGCGCTGATGCGGCAGCTGTCCGAGCCGCCGACGTCCACATGGCGGTGGACGCGCAACCACTCCACCGCCTGCATGCCGCTCATGCCGAGCTTGCGGACATCGATCACGATCTTGAGCGGATCGAGGTCTGCGGCGAGCCCCTCCTCCACGATCTCCCGGCCCATGGGCCGCAGACCCGGCAGTTCGGCGGCCGCCGCCCGGACGCGATGGGCACGGCGGATGGCCGCCTCCAGCAGCTCGTGCCCCTGTTCGACCATCTGCCGGCGCCAGCCGTCGAGCGTGGCGTAGACGAGGGACGAGGCGCTGGTGGTGCCGAGCAGGTCCTCCCGCTGTGCGAGGACCTCGGGCGCCACACGGTCGTACTGGAGGTGGAAGACGGAGCTCTGCTCCACCGCCCCGCCCATCTTGTGCACGCTGGTCACCACCAGGTCGGCCTCGGCGTCCATGCCCCACGCGGGCAACTCGGGGTGGAACGGCAGGTGGGCGCCCCAGGCCTCGTCCACGATGAAGGGGACGTCGAACGCGTGGCACACCCGGGCCACTCCCGTGACGTCGGCGCAGGAACCCCAATCGGTGGGCGTGATGAGCAGCATCCCCTTGGCGTCCGGGTGCTCCCTGAGTC
>NZ_POUC01000301.1 GCF_002891435.1 Streptomyces cahuitamycinicus | reverse complement strand
CCAGGGGGGTGTGCACCGAGGACTGCCGAACGCCCGGGGCGGCGCTGGGGACGCCCTTGACGGTGCCGTCGGGAGCGAGGAAGGCGGGGTCGCCGCCGGGCACCATGCCGAGCTCGCGGGCGCGTCGCTGCAGGGCGTCGGGGGCGGAGTAGGCGTCGATGTCCCGCTGGAGGGCCTGCTCCTCGTCGGTGAGGTTCTTGGTCCCGCGCTGGAGGTCGTCGAGCTTGAACGCGCCTTCGCTGAGGGCCGAGTTCAGCACCAGGAGGGCGATGAGACCGCCGCCGAGGAGGAGGACGACCAGGAAGACGAAGGGCGTACGGGCCGCCTGCCCCGGGCCGGTCGGGAGGAGCCGCGCGAGTCGGGCCGCCCTCCCCTTCAGTTCGGGTTTGCCGCTCACGCACGCTCCCTCGGTCCGGCCTGCACGCGCCTCACTCGACGTCCTCCCTGATGCGCTGGGCCCCGCGCAGCCGCGCCGGTGCCGCCCGCCGGTTCTCGGCGATCTCCTCTTCCGTGGGGAGTTCGGCACCGCGCGTGAGCAGCTTGAGCCGCGGCTGGTAACGCTCGGGGACGACGGGCAGTCCCGACGGCGCGGTGATGGCGGCGCCCGCCGCGAAGACCTGCTTGACCAGCCGGTCCTCCAGCGAGTGGTACGAGAGCACGGCGATCCGCCCGCCCACGTCGAGTGTCCTGACGGCGGCCGGGATCGCCCGCTCCAGGACGGAGAGCTCGCCGTTGACCTCGATGCGCAGGGCCTGGAAGGTGCGCTTGGCCGGGTTGCCGCCGGTGCGCTTGGCGGCCTGCGGCAGGGCGTCGCGGATCAGCTCGACCAGCCGCGCGCTGGTGCTGAACGGCTCCTTCTCCCGCTCGCGCACGATCGCGCCGACGATCCGCTTGGCCTGCTTCTCCTCGCCGTACGCCCGCAGGATGCGCACCAGCTCGCCCGGCGGGTAGGTGTTGAGGACCTCGGCGGCGCTGACGCCGGTCGTCTGGTCCATGCGCATGTCGAGCGGGGCGTCCTGGGCGTACGCGAAGCCGCGGTCGGCCTCGTCGAGCTGCATGGAGGAGACGCCCAGATCGAACAGGACGCCCTGCACGCGCGCGATGCCGAGTCTGTGCAGCACCTCGGGGAGCTCGTCGTAGACGGCGTGGACGAGGGTGGAGCGCTCGCCGTGGGGCGCGAGGCGCTCGCCGGACAGGCGCAGGGCCTCCTTGTCGCGGTCGAGGGCGACGAGCCGGGCGTCGGGGAACCTCTCCAGGAGGGCCTCGCTGTGCCCGCCGAGGCCGAGGGTGCAGTCGACGACCACGGCGTCCGGCCCCTCCAGGGCGGGTGCCAGCAGGTCCAGGCACCGCTGGAGCATCACCGGGACGTGTCGACTCGCGCTCAAGGGGCCCTCTCAGATCCGGCGCGGCCGTACGCACCGCCGGGTCCCCGCCCGTTCCCAGCTTCGCTGGGGGCCCCGGTGAAGGGGCGGCCCGCCGGCGCCGGAAGCGTCAGCCGGCCGGGAGCGGGAGGAGGCCGAGCCGTACGTACGCGCCGCGCACGCGGGGAGATCTCCGGTCGTCGCCGGGGTCTCCGAAGAAATCAGTCCAGCGGGGAGAGTCTCGCCTCCCGCTTCGCGTCACTTTAGTCCACCCTGTCGCCCGGTCAATCAACCGCCCTGCGCGTCGCCGCCGTTCGCACGGCGACCGGGGCGCCACTCTTGTGGGTTACCTCACAACCACCGGTCAGCGGCATTCTTTGTCCACTTCCACAGGAGGCCTGGACGGGGCGTGACCAGTAACGTCATATCTATGACGACTTCTGCATCGGTTCCCACAGGTTCGGAGAGCGCCATGCCGGCCGGCGGCACGGTCACCGACCGCCTCGTCGAGGCGAACGTCCGGTACGCCGACGCCTTCTCGGACCCCGGGATGGACGCCCGGCCCGTGCTACACGTCGCCGTCGTGGCCTGCATGGACGCCCGTCTCGACCTGCACGCGGCGCTCGGTCTGGAGCTGGGCGACTGCCACACGATCCGCAACGCGGGCGGCGTCGTCACCGACGACGTGATCCGCTCGCTCACCATCAGCCAGCGCAAGCTGGGGACCCGCAGCGTGGTGCTCATCCACCACACCGGCTGCGGCCTGGAGAGCCTCACCGAGGACTTCCGCAACGAGCTGGAGGCGGAGGTCGGCCAGCGCCCGGCGTGGGCCGTGGAGTCCTTCCGGGACGTCGACCAGGACGTCCGGCAGTCGATGCAGCGCGTGCGGACCTCGCCGTTCGTGCCGCACACCGACGACGTGCGCGGATTCGTGTTCGACGTGAAGACCGGTCTGCTGCGCGAGGTCGACCCGGCCTCCTGACCCGGCCCGCAGGCCTGGACGCCGGGGGCCGTCCGCCCCGGAAGACCACCTGCTGACGCTGTCGAAAGCCTGTCAGTCACGCGTTCGAATGGTCGCAAGACCGACATATCGCGGCCAGTTGTCCACAGTCGAGTGACACGAAACGGTAACGGCAGCAAGAATGCGGGAGTGACGTCACGCGGAACCTTTCACGCGTGGTGTCCGTGGTTCGGGGTGGGCCGGCCCGCGTCATGCGGCGTCGGCCCGGGAAAATGGGGTATCCCGTGCTCCTTGGGAGCGCGGGAAAGGCCGAGGAGGGCCGGGTGACGACCTATGACGATCGAGCGAGCCTCACTGATCTGACCGCCGTGGTGGAGCGCGTGCGGGAGTCGGTGGAAGGCGTGATCGAGGGCAAGCCCGAGGTCGTACGGCTCTCGCTGACCGTACTGCTCGCCGAGGGACACCTGCTGATCGAGGACGTCCCGGGCGTCGGCAAGACGATGCTGGCCAAGGCACTGGCGCGGTCCATCGACTGCTCGGTGCGGCGCATCCAGTTCACACCGGACCTGCTGCCGTCGGACATCACCGGTGTGTCCATCTGGGATCAGCAGCGCCGTGACTTCGAGTTCAAGCCGGGCGCGATCTTCGCGCAGGTGGTGATCGGCGACGAGATCAACCGCGCCTCGCCCAAGACGCAGTCCGCGCTCCTGGAGTCGATGGAGGAGCGCCAGGTCACGATCGACGGCAAGACCTACGAGCTGCCCAGCCCCTTCATGGTGGTGGCGACGCAGAACCCGGTCGAGATGGAGGGCACCTACCCGCTGCCGGAGGCCCAGCGCGACCGCTTCATGGCCCGGGTGTCGGTGGGCTACCCGAGCGCGGAGGCCGAGCTGCAGATGCTGGACGTGCACGGCGGCGTCTCGCCGCTGGAGGACCTCCAGCCCGTGGCCCACGCGCACGAGATCCTCAAGCTCATCGAGGCGGTGCGCGGCGTGCACGTCGCCGAGCCCGTCAAGCGCTACGCGGTCGAACTGGTCGGCGCCACCCGCACGCACCCCGACCTGAGACTCGGCGCCTCCCCGCGCGCGACGCTGCACCTGCTGCGCGCGGCGAAGGCGTCCGCGGCCCTCAGCGGCCGGGAGTACGCGCTGCCGGACGACGTCCAGGCCCTCGCCGTCGCCGTCCTGGCCCACCGGCTGCTGCCCACCGCCCAGGCCCAGCTCAACCGGCGCACCGCCGAGCAGGTCGTCGAGGAGATCCTGCAGCGCACCCCGGTGCCGACCGCGGCGCCGCAGCAGCAGGGGGGCTTCGGCGGCCTCGACCGTACGGCGCCGGCCTATCCCCAGCAGCCGCCGCGGAGGCTGTGATGACCACCGCGGGGACGGGGTACGCGGAAGCCGACCGGGGCGAGAAGGGCGGCATCCGCACCGCCCTGGCCGGTCTGACCACCCGCGGACGCTCCTTCCTGGCCGCCGGCGTCGCGGCCGCGATCTGCTCGTATGTGCTCGGGCAGGCCGACCTGCTGCGCGTGGGTCTGCTGCTGGCGGTGCTGCCGCTGGTGTGCGCGGCGGTGCTGTACCGCACGCGCTACCGGGTCGCGGGCAGCCGCCGGCTCTCCCCCGCGCGCGTGCCCGCGGGCAGTGAGGCCCGGGTCCACCTGCGGATGGACAACGTCTCGCGGCTGCCGACGGGCCTGCTGATGCTCCAGGACCGGGTGCCGTACGTGCTCGGCCCCCGGCCCCGCTTCGTGCTCGACCGGGTCGAGGCGGGCGGCCGGCGCGAGGTGTCCTACCGGGTGCGCTCCGACCTGCGCGGTCGCTATCCGCTGGGCCCGCTCCAACTGCGCCTGACCGATCCGTTCGGCATGTGCGAGCTGACCCGGTCCTTCTCGACGTACGACACCCTCACGGTCATCCCGCGCGTGGAGCCGCTGGCGCCGGTGCGCCTCAGCGGTGAGGCCAAGGGGTACGGCGACGGCCGGCAGCGTTCGCTCGCGCTGGCCGGCGAGGACGACGTGATCCCGCGCGGCTACCGCTACGGCGACGACCTGCGCCGCGTGCACTGGCGCTCCACCGCCCGCTACGGCGAGCTGATGGTGCGCCGCGAGGAGCAGCCGCAGCGCGCCCGCTGCACGGTGCTGCTGGACACCCGTGGCATCGCCTACGAGGGCGCGGGACCGGACTCGGCCTTCGAGTGGGCCGTGTCGGGCGCCGCGTCCGTGCTGCTGCACATGCTCGAACGGGGCTATTCCGTGCGGCTGTTGACGGATACCGGCGACGCGGTACCCGGTGAGGGCGGTGACGGCTTCGCGGGCGCGAGCCAGGAGTCCGCGGACGCGGCCGGGCTGATGATGGACACCCTCGCGGTGATCGACCACTCCGACGGCGCGGGTCTGTCCCGGGCGTACGACGTACTGCGCGGCGGGAACGAGGGGCTGCTGTTGGCCTTCCTCGGCGACTTGGACGAGGACCAGGCGGCGGTGCTGGGCCGGATGCGGCAGCGCAGCCCGGGTGCGGTCGCCTTCGTGCTGGACAGTGAGAGCTGGGGGCGGGAACCGAGCGACGTCCCGGGTCCGTCGGACAGGAGCGAAGACCGGTTGCGGATGCTGCGGGAGACCGGCTGGACGGCCCTGCGGGTGCCGCGGGGCGCCTCCATGGACGAGGTGTGGCGGCAGGCCGACCGGGAGCGCAGGGGCGTGGCCGCCGCGAGCGGCGGGGAGGGACCGGGATGAGCGGGCGGGTACGACTGACGCTGGGCGCCTGGGCGGCCACGCTGATGGCCGCGTGCGCCCTGCTGCCCCTGGTCAAGCCGGCCACGTGGATCGTGCAGGCGGCCTTCCTGCTGGCCCTGCAGTCGGGCGTGGGTGCCGCTGCCCGCAGGGTGCCGCTGGCCCGGCCGCTGACCGTCGCGGCGCAGGCCGTGGTCACCGTCGTGCTGCTGACCTTCGTGTTCGCCCGCGAGCAGGCCCTGGCCGGGCTGATCCCCGGGCCGCAGGCCTTCGAGCGCTTCGCGGTCCTGCTCCAGCAGGGCGGGGACGACGTCGCCCGGTACGCGATCCCGGCGCCCCTGGAGTCCGACGGCATCCGGCTGATGCTCATAGGCGGGGTCCTGGTCATCGGGCTGCTGGTGGACACCCTCGCGGTGACCTTCCGCAGCGCCGCTCCGGCCGGGCTGCCCCTGCTGGCGCTGTACTCCGTGGCCGCCGGGCTGTCCGACGGGGGCACCGCCTGGCTGTGGTTCCTGGTGGCGGCGGCCGGCTACCTGATGCTGCTCCTGGCCGAGGGGCGGGACCGGCTCTCACAGTGGGGCCGGGTCTTCGGCGGTGCTCCGCGCACGTCCGGCGAGGAGCGGAGCGGCGCGGTCGCCCCGGTCCGCACGGGCCGGCGCATCGGCGTGGTCGCGCTCGGCATCGCCCTGGTGGTGCCGCTCGGCCTGCCCGCGATGAACGGCGGCCTGCTGGACTCGGTGGGAGCCGGCGCGGGCGGCGGCCGCGGCGGCGGGGGCACGATCTCCGCCGTGAACCCGCTGGTGTCGCTGCGGGACAGCCTGAACGCGGACGAGGACCAGCAGGTCCTGTCCGTGCGGACGAAGATGGAAGACGTCTCGGACCTGTATCTGCGGATCGTGTCCCTGGACGACTTCGACGGCACCACGTGGAAGCCGTCCCGGCGGTCCATCACCGCCGTTCCCGACGGCACCTTCCCGGACCCGGTCGGCCTCAGCCCGGACGTCAAGCGCACGGAGGTCGACACCACGATCACGGCGGCCGACTGGTACGCCCAGGACTGGCTGCCCATGCCGTACCCGCCGAGCGGCGTGCGCATCAGCGGCAACTGGCGCTACGAGCCGGAGGGCATGACCCTGGTCGGCGACCACGGGCAGAACACGCGGGGCCTGACGTATCAGGTCAAGAGCCTGGAGATGGAGCCGACGGCGGAGCAGCTCGCCGCGGCGGGGCCGCCGCCCGCGGACATCGAGGGCGACTTCACCGAGCTGCCCGACTCGCTGCCGTCGGTGGTGGGCCGCACCGCCCGCCAGGTCACCGCGGGCGCCGCCAACCCGTACGACCAGGCGGTGAAGCTCCAGGACTGGTTCGCCGTGACCGGCGGCTTCGAGTACGACACGCAGGTGCAGGTGGGCAGCGGCTCGCAGGCCATCGCCCGTTTCCTGAAGGACAAGCAGGGCTTCTGCGTGCACTTCTCCTTCGCGATGGCGGCGATGGCCCGCTCCCTGGGCATCCCGGCCCGGGTCGCGGTGGGCTTCGCGCCCGGTTCCCCGCAGGCGGACGGCTCGGTGTCCGTGGGGCTGCGCGACGCGCACGCCTGGCCGGAGCTGTACTTCGAGGGCGTGGGCTGGACCCGCTTCGAGCCCACCCCGAACCGCGGCTCGATACCGTCGTACACCGTGCCGGACAGCCCCGACAGCCCGGTGCCGGACCCGGCGCGGCCGTCCGAGGCGACGTCCACCGCGCCCTCCGCGGCGCCGTCGGAACGCGAGTCCTGCACCCCGGAGCAGCGGAGGCTGGACGGCGGCTGCGCGAGCGAGTCGCCGCAGGCGGCGCTGCCCACGGACGACGACGGCCCGAAGTGGTACGCGTTCCTTGTGTGGGCCCTCGTCGGTCTGGCCGTCCTCGCGCTTCCCCTGGCACCGATGCTGTGGCGGCTGCGGACGCGCGCGGTACGCCTCGGGGCGCACGGCCGCAGCGAGGCGGACGCGGCGCCGCACGTGCTGGCCGTGTGGCAGGAGCTGACCGACGCGGCGTGGGACTTCGGCATCATGCCGGACGAGTCGCAGACACCGCGCAAGGCGGCCGCCCGTATCGTCCGGCTGGGCGACCTCGACTCGACGGCCGCGGCCTCGGTGCACCGGGTGGCGAACGCGGTGGAGCAGGTCCTGTACGCACCGCGTCCCCGCCCGGTAGCGGGCCTCACGGACGAGGCCCGCCGTGCGACGGCGGGCCTCGGCGCGGCGGTCAGCCGTCCGGCCCGGCTCCGGGCGCTCGTGGCTCCCCGCTCCACCGTGCGGGTGGTGTGGGCGGCGTCGGCCTGGTGGACGGGCGTCCGGGAGCGCGCCGTGGCGATGCGGCCGACCTGGCGGAAGGCGTCGGGCCAGCAGGGCTGAGGGACACGAGCGGCTCAGGCCGGCCGGCGCGGGTGCGCCGGCCGGCCTCCGTGTATCCGGGGTCGGCGGACCGGGTCGCGTTCCCGTGCCGCGCATCCGGCACCAGGTGTACGCCGTCGACCAGGGGGCTGCTGATTCGAGGGTCTGGCCCCGGCTGGCCGACGCATACGTCAGGGGGTGACCACCGGATCGGTGGTCACCCCCTGACGTACGTGTTCACACGTGGGCCTGGAGAGGCCGCGCGGAGGGCTAGTGGCCGCCCTGTTCGTCGCGGCGCTTCTGCCAGCGCTGCTCGATGCGATCCATCACGGAGCGGCGCTGCCGACCCTGTCGGCGGGCCTGGGGCCCGGCGGCACCGGCAGCCTGTTCACCCGGCTTGGGAGCCTTGCGCCAGCCGGTGACGGCGAGCACCGCACAGCCCAGCATGACGAGGAAGCCCACGACGCTGAGCCAGACCTGCTTGGCGACCATTCCAGCCATGAGGAGCGCGATACCTACGAGGAAGCCGGCGACCGCCTGGTAAACCCGTCGCCGGGTGTACGTGCGCAGCCCGCTTCCCTCAAGCGCTGTCGCGAACTTGGGATCTTCGGCGTACAGCGCTCGCTCCATTTGCTCGAGCATGCGCTGCTCGTGCTCCGAGAGCGGCACGGAGTCCTCCTCATCGTGCAGTCGCCGGGGCGACCCGGGGGGTCCCTTCAGGATAGGCAGGGAATCGCCCCCGTGAAACCCGCCCCTCTGCGCCAATTGACCAACCGGACCCCGCCATGGGCGTCCCGGCTCGCTGAGGCTTGCATTCCCCGGCGGCCGACCCGTCATGCCGGAACGGTCTCCCTCGATCATACGGCGCGCCGCCTCCATTCGGGGGGCCTGTGGCGTACTCCATGCGCGGCCCAGGCGCTGATCAGCGGCGGTACCTCACGAAGCAGCTCGGGCCTCGGCAGCCCCATCGGTCTCGTCCACCCCAGCGGTCGCACCGGTCCCGCCGGTCTCACCGAGGATGTGCAATTGCGTGGCCACCGAGTGGAAGGCGGGGAGCTCGGCCGCGGCCTCCTCCAGCTTCAGCAGCGCTTCCAGCGCTCCGGGCTCGGTGTCGACGAGGACGCCGGGCACGAGGTCGGCGAAGACCCGCACCCCGTGCACGGCGCCGACGCGCAGACCCGCGGCCTCGACCAGGCCCGTGAGCTGTTCGGCGGTGAAGCGGCGCGGTACGGGGTCACCCGTGCCCCATCGCCCGTTCGGGTCGTCGAGTGCCTGCCGGGCCTCCTTGAAGTGCCCGGCGAGGGCGCGTGCCAGCACGGCACCTCCGAGGCCGGCGGCGAGCAGGCTGAGGACGCCCTCCGCGCGCAGGGCCGCGACCGCGTTGCGGACGCCTTCGGCCGGGTCGTCCACGTACTCCAGGACGCCGTGGCACAGCACCACGTCGTAACCACCGCGCTCGGCCACGTCGAAGAGGCCGTGGGCGTCGCCCTGGACGCCCATGACCCGCTCGGCGACATCGGCCTCGGCGGCGCGGCGCTCCAGGGCGAACAGCGCGTTGGGGCTGGGGTCGACGACGGTGACACGGTGACCTAGACGGGCGACGGGCACCGCGAAGTTGCCGCTGCCGCCTCCGGTGTCGAGGACGTCCAGCGACTCCCGACCCGTGGCCTTGACCCGGCGGTCCAGGGCGTCCTGGAGGACCTCCCAGACCACTGCGGTACGGAGTGAGGCACGGGGGCGCATCGGGTCCGACACGGCAGTTGACTCCTCGGCGCGGTACCGCCTCTTGCGCGGCGGCGTGAACGGGGGCGTCCTCCCCGGCCCCGGCCAACGGGAAGGGAAGACTTCAGGCGTCCCCCACCCTATTGCCTCGACTGCGGCGTCCGGATGACCGGTGCCGGACGGCCCTGGGTCAGGCGCTCCGAGCCGGGCCGCCGACCGGCCCCGGGCTGCCGCCTACCGGTCGGCCCGCGTCCGCTCGGCCCGCGTCTGGATGGCCCGCGTCCGGTCAGCCGGCGGCCCGACGGCCCGCGTCCGGTTGCCCGCGCCCCGACGGCATGCGTCCGGTCGGCCCGCGTCCGGTCGGCCCGGCCCGGTCAGCCCGCGTCCGGCATGTCCCTCCCCGGGCCGGGGCCCTCCGGCCGGTCCTGATCCGGGCGGGGCTGCGGGAGGACCGGCTGGAGGACCAGCATCCGCTCGACGAGGCGCAGGAACATCGCCACGTCCCGTATCAGGTCGTCGGCGTCCCGGCCGGTGGCGGCACCTTGGATACCGGCCTCGGCCCGGGCCCGGCGCCGGGCGCCCGCGGCGAACAGCGCGCTCCAGTCGGTCAGTTCGGGCGCGATCTCGGGGAGCACTTCCCAGGCGCTCCGGATCTTGGCCCGGGCCCGGGGCGAGGTCTCCGGCCGTCCCCGGGCGGCGAGTACCGCGGCGGCGGTGCGCAGGGCGGCGAGGTGGGCCGTCGCGTAGCGCTCGTTCGGTGTCTCCAGGGCGGTGGCCTCGTCGAGGCTCGCGCGGGCCTGGGCGAGCAGGTCGAGGGCGGCGGGCG
>NZ_POUC01000300.1 GCF_002891435.1 Streptomyces cahuitamycinicus | reverse complement strand
CCGCTTCCCAGCTCGACGTGGCCGGCGACCTGCTGGCCCTGCTGCGGGACACCACCACCGAACCCCGCCCCGACACCCAGCTGGAGGCCCTCACCCTGGCCGTGGCCGCCGACCTGCCCGTGCTGCTGTGGGGCGAACCGGGCATCGGCAAGACCGCGGCCCTGACCCAGCTCGCCACGGCCCTGGACCTGCCGCTGACCACGGTGATCGCGAGCGTCCACGAGCCGTCCGACTTCTCGGGGCTGCCGATCGTCGGCGACGACCCCGCCGAGCAGGGCGTGCCGATGGCCCCGCCGGACTGGGCCGTGCGCCTGGTGCGGGCCGGGCGCGGGCTGCTGTTCCTCGACGAACTCTCCACCGCGCCGCCCGCCGTGCAGGCCGCCCTGCTCCGGCTCGTGCTGGAACGGCGGATCGGCGCGTTGCAACTGCCGACGGGCGTGCGGATCGTGGCCGCCGCCAACCCGCGCTCCTCGGCCGCCGACGGCTGGGAACTGAGCCCGCCCCTCGCCAACCGCTTCGTCCACCTGCAGTGGACGCACGACACCGACGTCGTCGTCCGCGGCCTCGGCGGGACCTGGCCCCGGGCGACCCTGCCCCGGCTCGCCCCGGACAGGCTCCCGGAGGCCGTGGACTTCGCCCGCCGGGCCGTGTGCGGGCTGCTCGCCGCACGCCCCGGGCTCGCGCACCGGCTGCCCAGCGGCGAGACGCGCCGGGGCGGGCCGTGGCCGTCTCCGCGCAGCTGGGAGATGA
The DNA here is from genome assembly GCF_002891435.1 of Streptomyces cahuitamycinicus. Classification (GTDB taxonomy): domain Bacteria; phylum Actinomycetota; class Actinomycetes; order Streptomycetales; family Streptomycetaceae; genus Streptomyces; species Streptomyces cahuitamycinicus. The sequence goes on along the minus strand of NZ_POUC01000300.1, from coordinate 9,264 downwards.
CGCTGCACCTGATCGCCTTCGCGACCGCGGCCGGCTCCTCCCGTGACGTCCTCTCCCTGCTGGTGAGGGGCACCGTCGGGGACGGGCCCGGTCTCGAACTGCTGGCGAGCCTGGACCGGATGGACCTCCCGGACCCCGAGACGCTGCTGGCCGACCCGGCCGGTGCGGTGCTGCCGGAGCGGGGTGATCTGCGGCAGGCCGCGCTGGACGCGGTCGTGGCCGCGGTGCGCAACCGCCCGGAGCGGCTCCGCTGGGACGCGGCCTGGGCGCTCCTGGTGAAGGCGCTGGAGACCGGCCCCCCGGACGTGGTGGTCGTCCCCGCGACCACGCTCGCCGCCCTGCGGCGCGACGACTGGGACGTCCCGGCGTCCGTCGAGCGCCTGGCCCCAGTGGTGTCCCTGTCCCGGCGGGCGGACCGGACCACGGCCGCGGTCGCGGCCGCCGCCGCGGCGAAGGCGGGCCGGTGACGGCGGACAGCCGAGGCCGCGGCCGGGGGAGGGGCCTCGGCGGGCCGACGACGACCGATGCGCACGCTGCCCACGATGCGCCGCATGCGCCGCATGCGCCCGGGGCCGCCCCCGGGGCCCTCGACCGGGACAAGCTCTTCACGGCCCGCCTGCACGCCGCCCGCGTCCGCCCCTACCTCGCCACGGCCCTCTTCGCCCTGCACGTCGTCGAGTCACGGCGGGTGCCCACGATGGGTGTCGACCGGTACTGGCGGTGCTACGTGTCGCCGGCGTTCGTGGACCGCACGCACGTCGAGGAACTGGCCGGTGTGTGGGTGCACGAGGTGTCTCACCTGCTGCGCGACCACCACGCCCGCAGCGACCGGGTCGCCCGCGAGCGCGGCCTGAACGGCCCCGGGGAGCGGCTGCGGATGAACATCGCAGCGGACTTCGAGATCAACGACGACGTCTACGGCGACGGCCTGGCCCGCCCGGAGGGGGTCGTGGAACCGGGCGATCTCGGCCTGGCTGAAGGCGAGTTGATGGAGGAGTACCTGCGGCAGTTCACCCTCGGCCCTCGGTCGCAGGACCTGGCCTGGCTGGACTGCGGCAGCGGCGCCGACGGCCTGGACCGGGAGTGGGAACTGGGCCCGGACGGCGCGCACGGCCTGAGCGAGCAGGAGCGGGACGCGGTCCGCTTCCGGGTCGCGCAGGGCATATCGGGCCGCCCCGGACATGCCCCGCAGGGGTGGCGGCGCTGGGCCGAGGAGGCCTTCCACCCGCCCCAGCCGTGGCGGCAGTTGCTGGGCGCGGCGGTCCGCTCGGCGGCGTCCGCCCCCGGCGCGGGCGAGGACTACACCTACGGCCGCCCCGCCCGCCGTTCGACCGCCCTGCCCGGCACGGTCCTGCCGAGCCTGCGCCGCCGTCCGCCCCGGGTGTCCGTCGTCATCGACACCTCCGGCTCGGTCAGCGACGCCGAACTGGGCAGCGCCCTCCTGGAAGTGGCCGCGATCGCCCGGGCCGTGGGCGGCCGCCGTGACCTGGTCACCGTCGTGCCCTGCGACGCCTCCGCCGGCCTCGCCCGCCGCCTGTGCCGCGCCGAGGGCATCCCCCTCACGGGCGGCGGCGGCACGGACCTGCGGGCCGGCTTCACCCGCGCCCTGCGCACACGCCCGGCCCCCGACGTCATCGTCGCCCTCACCGACGGCCAGACCCCCTGGCCGGGCACCCGGCCCCCGTGCCGCACGGTGATCGGCCTCTTCCCGCGCCCGTACCGGAGTCACGCCTACGACGAGTCCGACCCCGAATACGTCCCGGACACACCTCCGGTGTGGGCCCGGGTGGTGGACATCGGCTCCTGAACGCCCTGCGGCCTGTGCGGCAGCCCGCCACGGGACACGCGAACACCCCGGGACGCGCAGGCACCCCGGGTGCCGGGCCGTGGAGAGCCCGGCACCCGGGGTGCCGTGGAGGCGGACGGTCAGCGCAGGACGCCGAGGCGGTCGAGCCGCTCGTTGACGCCGCTGCGGAGCTCGCCCAGCGTCGTGCCGGGCGGGGCCGTCCTGGGGGTGGAGGACGGCGGCTGGGTCTCGTCCGCGCAGGTGGTGCCGCGGGCCGGGACCTTCAGGTCCACCAGGTAGTTCGTGATGGCGTCGGTCGCGCAGGCGCTGCGCCCGAAAGCGGTGTGCCCCTCGGCCTCGAAGGTGAGCAGGCGTCCGTTGTCGAGCTCCCGGGACAGGGCCACCGCGTCCTGGTACGGGGTGTCCGGGTCGCCGGTGTTGCCGATGACGAGGATCGGCGCGGAGCCCTCCGCACGGAAGGAACCGCCGTAACGGCTGATCCGTTCGCCCTTCCACTGCGCACAGGCCGTGGCGTGCTGGTGGTCGTAGAGCGGCGGGCCGTAGGCGAGGGCCGGGCCGAGCAGCGGCGCGTCCTCCGCGAAGGAGGTCACCTTCCGCTTCAGCAGGGCCGGGTCACGCGGGTAGGCCTTGTCCGTGCACTCGACGGCGATGTTCGGGTTGAGGAAGTCGTAGCTGGCCGCGGATGTGGGTGTCTTGTCACGCGATCTCCCCACTACCCGGCGGTAGTTGCGGCGTCGTTCACCGACGGGTCGGGCCGGGGCGGTCTCGCGGCGGTGGCGGTCGTCTTCCTTCCGGGGCGTGACCCGGCCCGGCGCGGTCAAAGGCCGAACAGCTCCACCGCGTTGTCGTGGCACACCGCCCTCAGCCACTCGTCCCCGAGTCCCAGCCGCTCCAGGGCGTGGAGCTGGTGCAGGTACGGGTAGGGGATGTTGGGGAAGTCGGAGCCGAGCAGAATGCGGTCGCCGACGTCCGCCAGCCGGGGCAGGGCCCGGTGGGGGAACGGCGCGAGCCGCTCGGTGAAGTCGGTGAACGCCATCGTCGTGTCCAGCCGCACCTCCGCGTACCGCTCGGTGAGGTCGAGGAACTCCTCGTACTCGGGCATCCCCATGTGGGCGACGATCAGCCGGAGCCGGGGGTGCTCCGCCAGCACCCGCGCGATCGGTTCGGGGCCGGTGTGCTTGCCGGGCGCGGGACCGGAACCGCAGTGGATCACCACGGGCACGCCGGCCTCCGCCAACACGCCCCACGCCGGCCGGAGCAGGTCGTCGGCCGGGTCGTAGGCCCCCACCTGCACATGCGCCTTGAAGACCCGCGCGCCCGCCGCGACGGCTTCCCGGACGTACGTCTCGACGTCCGGCTCGGGGAACAGGGTCGCCGTGTGCAGACAGTCGGGGGTGCGGCGCGCGAAGTCGGCCGCCCAGCCGTTCAGCCAGCGCGCCATGCCGGGCTTGTGCGGATAGAGCATCGCCGTGAAGGCGCGTACGCCGAACCCCCGCAGGATCCCGGCCCGTTCGGCCTCGGCCTCCCGGTAGGTGATGGGCCACTCCAGCCCACCGGTGAGCGGCCCGAGCGCGTCGAAGTACTCCCAGACCTTGTCCAGGACCCGCTCGGGCATGAAGTGCGTGTGCACGTCGACGAGGCCGGGGAGCCCGAGCCGCCCCCAGAAGCGGCGGATGTCGTCGGGCTCGTCACCGTGATCATTCATGGTGCCCACGATCGGGTGGGACGGGGCGGCGGGGCCAGTGCCGTGCGCGAGAGATCGGTGAGGGATCGGTCACGCCCGCTGCCGCCGGCGCCCTCCCGTTGGTGTGGGCGGTCCGTCGCCGGGCGGGGTTGTGGCGGTCCCGTCGTCGGGCGGGACTTCGGCGGCCCGCTGACCGCGGGCGGCGGAGCCCTCACGGGCCCCGGAACCGGTCCGTCGCCGCCACCACGGCCGCCGTCATGGAGGTGCCCGACAGCCCGTGGCCCTCGCCGCCGATCAGCACGAGCTCCGCGTCCGGCCACACCCGGGCCAGGTGCCACGCGATGTCCGCGGGCCCGCTGATGTCCATCCGGCCGTGGATCATCACGCCCGGGATGCCGGCCAGCTTCCCTGCATCGCGCAGCAGCGCCCCGTCCTCCAGGAAGGCGGCGTGCCGCCAGTAGTGCGTGACGAGCCGGGCGAAGCGCATCCGGAAGCGCGGGTCCTCGTAGCGCGGGTCGGGCCGGTGCCCCGGCAGGGTGGAGACGTGCACGTCCTCCCACCGGCACCACTCCCGCGCGGCCCGCTCCCGTACGGCCGGATCCGGGTCGGCGAGCATCCGGGCGTAGGCGTCCGCCAGGCTCCCCTCGCGCTCGGCCTCCGGCACGGCGTCGCGGAACCGGGCCCACTCCTCGGGGAAGATCCGCCCCATGTCCCGGGTGACCCACTCCACCTCGCGGCGCGTGGTGTTGGTGACACTGAAGAGGACCAGCTCGGACACCTGCCCGGGGTGCCGTTCGGCGTAGGCCAGGGCGAGGGTCACGCCCCAGGAGCCGCCGAGCACCAGCCACTCCTCGATGCCGAGGTGCTGCCGCAACCGCTCGATGTCAGCGATGAGATGGTGCGTGGTGTTGGCGGCGAGCGAGGTCCCCGGATCGGCCGCGTCGGGCGTGCTCCGCCCGCACCCGCGCTGGTCGAGGAGCACGATGCGGTACGCCGCCGGGTCGAACAGGCGACGCCAGAAGGGCCCCACCCCGGACCCGGGCCCGCCGTGCAGCACGAGGGCGGGCTTGCCCGCGGGGTTTCCGCAGGCCTCCCAGTACACGCGGTTGCCGTCGCCGACGTCGAGCATGCCGTGCGCGTACGGCTCGATACCGGGCGGATACAGCTCAGGCATGCGCGATGTCCTCTCCTGACCCGCCACGGACGACCCGTGATGTAACAGCGCTGTTAGATTATCAAGGTGAGGAATCAACCGGATCCGGTCGCCGTGGGAACGCTGCTCCGCCACGTGCTGGAACTGCTCGACGGCGATGTGGCCGCGGTCTACGAAAAGCAGGGCATGGCCGAGTACCGGCCCCGCTTCTCCCCGGTCGTCCGTGCGCTCGTGGCCGAAGGCCCGCTCTCAGTGCGCGACCTGGCCGGGGCCATCGGTGTCACGCACTCGGCAGCGAGCCAGACGGCGGCCCAGATGGCCCGCGCGGGCCTGGTCACCCACACCCCCGACCCGATGGACGCCCGCCGCCGGCTGGTCGGCCTCACACCCGAGGCCCGGGCGCTGCTGCCGCGGATCGAGGCGGAGTGGGAGGCGACGGCCGCGGCGATGGCGGAGCTGGACACGGAACTGCCGATGCCGCTGGGGGAGTTGCTGGCCGAGGTGGCTCGGGCGGTGGGACGGCGTCCGTTCCGGGAACGGGTGGCGGCGGCGCGCCGGACCATCTGACCGGTGCCCGGCCCGCCGGGGCCGGCCGGCAGGGGCCAGAAGGTGCCCGACGCCCGGGAGTACCCACCTTTTTGTGGGGACTTGGCAGTGCGCCGGTGTCGCGCGAACCTGGTGGGGGCGGCCCGTGAGGAACAGGATCCGGAAGGAACGGAGGTGGCAACCGCGTCAGGAGGCCGGCCGGGCGGCCTCGGCCAGATTCTCCAGGTGCCGGTGACCCCAGTCGGACAACGGCGCCAGCGCCTCGGAGAGTTCACGGCCGAAAGCGGTCAGGGAGTAGACCGTCTTCGGTGGCAGCACGTCGTACACCTCTCGGTGCACCAGCCCGTCCGCGGCCATCTCGCGCAAGGCTTCGGTCAGCACCTTCTCGGAGAGGCCCGGCAGCTGCCGGCGCAGCTCCGCCGGGCGGTGCGGGCCCGACTCCAGCAGCCAGAGCAGGGCCGTCTTCCACTTGCCGTCGACCACCGCGATCGCGGCGGTCACTCCGCAGACGTCCGGATCCTGCCGTCGACGCGTCATGTCCGCCCCCTTTTCCCGTGCATTGCCATGCAGCTCGATTGCCATGCAGATCACTTGCCGCGCAGATCACTGCCGTGCAGCTCAATTGTCGTGCCTACCAGAGGAGTTCACGATGCCTTCGTACAGCGCTTCCGCGGCCCCGGCGTATTCCGCCCGGGGGCCCGCCGAGCACCCGGCCACCACGGTCACCGTCCTCGGTCTCGGCCCCATGGGCCGTGCCCTGGCCGGTGCGCTCGTCGACGCGGGCCTGCGCACCACCGTCTGGAACCGCACTCCGGGCCGGGACCGGGAGCTCCTCGACCGCGGTGCGGCGGGGGCGGCGTCTGCGGCCGAAGCGGTGGCGGCGAGCGAGGTGACCGTCGTCTGCGTGGTGAACTACGACGCCGCCGACGCCGTGCTGCGCCAGGACGAGGTCGCGGCAGCCCTCAAGGGCCGTACGGTCGTGAACCTGACCGCCGACACCCCGGCCCGGGCCCGCGACACCGCCGAGTGGGCCGCCGGGCACGGCGTCCGCTACCTCGACGGCGCGATCATGACCCCGACGACCACCATCGGCACGCCCGACGCGGTGTTCCTGTACAGCGGTCCGCAGGGCCTCTACGAGGAAGCCGGCGCCGTACGGCAGGCGTTGGGTGGCACCCACACCCACCTCGGTGCGGATCCGGGCCGGGCCGCGGCCTACGACATCGCCCTGCTCGACATCTTCTGGACGGCGATGGCGGGTTACGCGCATGCCTTGGCGGTGGCCCGGGCCGAGGGGGTCACCGCGACCGAGCTGGCACCCTTCGCCCAGGGCATCGGCGCCATCCTCCCGCCGGTGTTCGCGGAGACCGCCGCGGACGCCGACGCCGGGACCTACTCCGGCGACGGCAACCCGCTCACCTCGGCCGTGTCGTCCATGTCCCACATCGTCCACGTCTCCGAGTCGCACGGCATCGACGCCGGTGTCATGCGCGCGGCCGAGGGCATGGCCCGCCGCGCCATCGGGCTGGGCCACGGGCAGGACGGCTTCATCCGCGTCGCGGAGGTCATCGGCCGACGCTGACCGCTACGCGGCACGGCCGGGCTCGCCGAACGCCCGCCGGCTGGCGGGTGCTGGACCAGCCGGAGTTCGTCCCGCCGGCCCGCTGAGAGGGACGGCAGAAGCAAAGGACGGCGCCCCCGCCGCCATCGACATCCGATGGCGGCGGGGGCGCCGGGGAAAGACCGGGCCGGACGCGGAAGCGCTAGTCGGCCGCCACCTCCGTGACCTTCCAACGCTGGTTGGACCCGGAGTTCGGCTGCCACACACCCACGGAGGCACCGTCGTTCGTGGACTGGCCACCGACGTCCGGGAGCTGGCCCGTCGCCGCGTTCACGAGCGTCCACGTGCCGTCACCGGTCGTGGACGCGATCCACTGCGCGGCGGCGTCGCGGCGGCCCTCGTCGGGTTCGGCGACCAGGGCGCCGTCGCGGATGGCCAGACGCTTGTCCGCGCCGGTCTCGGTGAGGACGTAGCGCTTGCGGTTGTCCTCACCGCGGATCTGCTCCACCCGCCACTGCCGGCCGCTGGGGTCGGAGGCGTTCGGGGTCTTGATGACCAAGCCCGTGCCGTTGCCGGCGATGGTGAGGTCCTTGCCGCTCTGGACGCCGGTCAGGCGGTAGGTGTGGCCCTTGCGCAGCTCGGCCGCGTCCTTGGCGACTCCCGAGACGCCCTTGACGAGGAACGACGTCACGGACTGGGCGGGCACCGTGAGCGTGGCCTGCTTGCCGTTCACGCGGACCGGCTTCAGCTTCTCCAACTTGCCGTCGGCGCTGGTCACCACCGGGGTGACCGAGGCCCGGGAGGAGACCCGGCCGAACTTCGACAGGTCGAGCGTGACCTCGCGCGCCTCGGTGGCGCTGTTGACGTGGACGACCGTCGCCGCGTCGCCCTTGCGGGAGACCGCCGCCGTGCTGGACGTGTCGTTCGTCTTGATCAGCCGGTCGCCTGGCTTGATGAAGTGCGTGAAGTTGCGCGCCGTGTCGAACTTGGTGTTGGTGTAGATCGGGCAGGACTTCAGGGTGTCCTTCGAGGTGCAGCTGAACGGGAGCTGGATCTCTCCCCAGTTGCCGCCCTTGGCGGACTCGCCGCCCGGCTTCATGTTGTCGTAGTCCTCGACGGGCTGCCAGAACACCCAGGCCTTGGGCTCCAGTTCACGCAGGTCGTCCACCATGCGCTGGGCGAGGCCCAGGCCGGGCCGCATGTCCGTGAAGCTCTGGCCGTCGCCCCAGTCGCCCTCGACCTCGCTCATCCACAGCGGCTTGTCGGCGGCCTTGGCCAGGTCGCGGACCGTGGTGCGCTGGCCGGTGCCGTAGGTGTGGACGTTCATCTGGTCGACGAGGTCGCGGACCTCCTGGGGGTAGGAGTTCCAGTTCGTCGCGAAGGTGCCGGGGTTGGTCTCGTCCATGGCGGATATGTCCGCGTCCGACCGGGACTTCTTCAGGACCGGGGCCAGCGCGCGAAGCACCTTCTGCTGGAGCTCGGGGCCGATGTGGGCGCCCTCCTGGCGGCCGCCGGTCGGCTCGCCGTCCGGGCCGAGCTTGGTGCCCCAGTAGTCGGTGTTCGGCTCGTTGAACGGGTCGAGCGTGTCGACCTTGATGCCGTGCGCCTTCTCCAGCCGCTCGGTCGCGCCCACCAGGTACTTGGCGAAGTCGTCGACCGACTCGGGCTTCAGCTGGTCCTTGCCCGCGTCGAAGTTGCCGGAGACGTAGCCGCTCTCGGTCATGAACCAGGGCGGGGAGTTGCTGAAGGTCTCCCAGTGGGTGATGTCCTTCTTGATGCGGTCGACCCACCAGCGCTGCGTCTTGTCGGCCTTGTTGTTCCAGTCGGCGGGGTCGTCGGCGTTCCACCAGTCGACGTCCTCGCGGGTGGTGCCCGCCGGGGCCTTCCACCAGCCCTCGACGGCGCCGCCGGCCCGCAGGTAGTCCTTGACGTCGGGGGCGTTGCCACCGCCGATGTTGTACCGGGCGATGTTCAGGGCGAGGCCCTCGTCGCCGAAGAGGAGCTTGTAGAGCTTCTCGCGGACCGCGGGCGGGTAGTCGCCGGTGGCGTTCGCGAACCAGACCAGGCTCGTCCCCCAGCCTTCGAACCTGTCCCCGGCGTACGAGGGGTCGGGCCGGACGGTGACCCCGGCCGCGGCGGCCTCGGCGCCGGCGTTCTCGGCGTGCGCGGCGGGCAGGGCGGCGGTGGCCAGGACGGTTCCGGTCGCCAAGGTGACGCCGATGGCCCCGAGGAGCCTTCTCTTACGGGTGCGTTGTGCCATCTCGGTACTCCAGCTCTTCTGCGTGCCGCGCGTCCCGGCGGACACAGAGATCGGGGCCTACGTGGTGCGACTGGTACGGATTCGGCGCCTTCTCGTACGATTTCGACTAGGCGATGTTTACGTAAACATCCACTGGCGGGATGTCTACACTGTCCGAATCTCAGGGGTCAAGGACTCGTTCCGGACCGAAATTCGCGTCGGGCGCGCGGCGAGGGGAACGAGGGGCAGGTGGGCACCGTGGACGGGGAGAGGG
>NZ_POUC01000002.1 GCF_002891435.1 Streptomyces cahuitamycinicus | reverse complement strand
TGTATAAGAGACAGCCACCAGCCCCGCAGTGACGACCCTGGCCGACCCCCTGGTCAACAGGGGCACCGCCTTCAGCCGGCACGAACGCGAGGAGCTGGGGATCGACGGGCTGCTGCCGCCCGCCGTGGAGAGCCTGGACGAGCAGGTCGCCCGCGCCTACGAGGCGTTCCACGGCTACGACAAGCCCCTCAACCGGCACATCTACCTGCGGCAGCTCCAGGACACCAACGAGGTGCTCTTCTACCGCCTGGTCACCGAGTACCTGGAGGAACTGCTGCCCGTCGTCTACACGCCGACGGTGGGTGAGGCCTGCCAGAGGTTCAGCGAGATCTACCGGCGGCCGCGTGGCCTGTTCCTGACCTGGGAGGACCGGCACCGCTTCCGGGAGATCCTGCGCAACCGCCCGCACCGGGACCACGACGTGGACGTCATCGTCGTCACCGACGGGCAGCGCATCCTCGGCCTGGGCGACCAGGGCGTCGGCGGCATGGGCATCCCGATCGGCAAGCTCAGCCTCTACACGGCCATCGGCGGCATCCACCCCGCCCGCACCCTGCCGGTCCTGCTGGACGTCGGCACCGACAACGAGACCCTGCTCGACAACCCCCGCTACCTGGGGCGCCGCGCCCGGAGGCTGACCGGCGCCGAGTACGACGAGATGATCGAGGCGTTCGTCTCGGCGGTCGAGGCGGAGCTGCCCGGGACCCTCCTGCAGTGGGAGGACTTCGCCACCGCCCACGCCCATCCGATCCTCGCCCGCTACCGCGACCGGCTGCTCACGTTCAACGACGACATCCAGGGCACCGCGGCCGTCACACTCGGCGCCCTGTCCACCGCGGCGGACGTGGCCGGCACCCCGCTGCCCGAGCAGCGTGTGGTGATCCTGGGCGCGGGGTCGGCCGCCATCGGCGTCGCCGACATGATCCGTACGGCCATGATCGACGAGGGCCTGGCCGAGGACGAGGCCACGGCACGGTTCTGGATCCTCGACGTCGACGGCCTGCTGGTGTCCTCCCGCTCCGAACTGACCCCGCAGCAGCGGAGGTTCGCGCGTGACGACAGCGAGGTGACCGGCTGGGACGGCACTGGCCTCGCCGAAGTGGTGCGCCGTGTCGAGCCGACGGCGCTTATCGGGCTGTCGACGGCGCACGGCGCGTTCACCGAGGAGATCGTGCGGCAGATGGCCTCGGCCTGCGAACGGCCCGTGGTCTTCCCGCTCTCCAACCCCACCTCGCACTCCGAGGCCGAGCCCGCGGACCTCACCCGCTGGACCGACGGGCGGGCGCTGATCGCCACCGGCTCGCCCTTCCCTCCGCTCACGGTCGACGGGCACGAGGTGCCCGTGGCGCAGTCGAACAACGTGTACGTCTTCCCGGCCATGGGCCTCGCGGTGACCGCGAGCCGGGCCACACGGGTCACGGACCGCATGCTCGTGGCCGCCGCCCGGGCCGTAGCGCGGTGCGCCGTGCGGGCGGCGGACGGCGACGACGGCCCCGTGCCGCTGCTGCCGCCGCTGGCCGGGATGCGGGAGTCCGCCCGCGAGATCGCCCTGGCGGCGGCACTCGCCGCCGTCGAGGACGGGGTGGCCCCGCGGGCGACGGAGGAGGAACTGCGTGAGGCGGTCACCCGGACGCAGTGGGAGCCGCGTTACGCGGACTAGTGCCCCGGTCCCGAGATGAGTCGCGAGCGGCAGATGCGGTCGATACGGCGGCGGGCAGGCCCAGGGCGGTCGACACATGGCGCCGGACGGCGGTGAGCGCCGCGTCGGGGGAAGACCCCTCCGGGCCCCTCCCCCATGCACCGCATGAACCCGGCGGGAGCCGGGCACGCCCGGCCGTCGCGCTGTTTGCGGACCCGCCTCCCTCACCCGACCCGGATGCCCACGATGCACGTGTCGTCGTCGGTGTCCGACTTGCTGTACGTCAGGAGGCGGTCCAACTGCTGGTCGAGTGTGCTGGGTGCGGTGCGGGCGGTGGTCAGGAGGTGGGTCAGGGACTCCTCCACGGGCCGGTCGCGGCGTTCGACCAGGCCGTCCGTGTACATCAGCAGAGTGTCTTCGGGGGCCAGCTGGAGCTCGGTCTCCTCGTACACCGCCTCCGGCACCGCTCCGAGCAGCAGCCCCTTGACCAGGGGCAGGGGAGCCGCTTCGGTGTCCCGGACGAGTACGGGCGGCAGATGTCCCGCCCGGGCCCAGCGCAGCGTCCGCCGGACGGGGTCGTACAGCCCGCACACCGCGGTCGCGGTGACGGCACCCGTCAGATGGTGCGCCACGATGTTGAGCCACGACAGCAACTGGCCCGGCCCGGCACCGGTCACCGCGAGACCGCGCAGCGCGTTGCGCAGGACGACCATGCTGGTGGCGGCCTCGATGCCGTGACCGGCCACGTCCCCCACGCACAGCAGCACCTTGCCGGACGGCAGGACGACGGCGTCGTACCAGTCGCCGCCCACCAGTTGCTCGGTCTCCGCGGGCCGGTAGCGGACGGCCACCTGGAGCCCGGACACCTGCAACGGCGCCTGGGTGGGGGGCATGATGGCGTGCTGCAACTGCAGGGTGAGCCGGTTGCGTTCGGTGGCCTGTTGCTCGGTGTGCGCCAGCTGGTCACGTGTGGCGGCGAGCGCCACCTCGGTCCAGTGCTGGGCCGAGATGTCCTGGTAGGCACCGCGCACCAGGAGCAACCGGTCGTCGGTGTCGAGCACCGGTTCGGCGACGATTCGGATGTGCCGGGTCACGCCGTCCGGCCGCTGCAACCGGAACGCCGCGGCCGCCGGCCGCCGATGGTGCAGCAGCGTGCGCAGGAAGCGGCGGATGGAGACGCCGTCGTCCGGGTGGGCGTGGGCCGGCAGCTCCTCCAGGGCCACCGGGGTGCTCGTCTGCGGGCGTCCGTAGAGGTCGAAGAGCTGCCCGTTCCAGGTGATCTCACCGGTGAGCACGTTCTCCTCGAACCCGCCGATACGGCCGAGCCGCTGGGCGTGCTGGAGCAGACTCGCCAGCCGTGCCGCCTCGTCCTCGATACGCCAGATGAGGAGCACGGACATGCCGTGACGGCTGATGCTGATGTCGGCCACCGCCGAGAGGGGGACCTGGTCGACGAGGGCGGTGAGGTTCATCCGGCGGGCCCGGAAGGGCTCACCGGTGGCGTAGACCCGCTCGATGCGCTGGAACAACTCGCTGTCCCCGGCGGCCATCGGATAGGCCTCCAGGAGCAGCGCGCCGTTCACGACCGCCCGCGGCCTGCCCGCCGGGTCCAGGAACCGGCTGTTCACGTGCTGGATGCGGAAATCCACCAGGTGCCCGTCGGCGTCGAGGTGCGGCACCAGGACGAGGGTGGGGTCGTGCAGCCCGTCGGCCAGGTCCATCAGCTCGGCGACGTCGGGCAGGACGCGCGGCTCCTGGGCCGCTCCCCGTGGCGGCGCGTACATCTCCAGCGTGTGCGCGCACAGTTCGGCCAGCGCCTCCACCTGGCGAACGATCTGCGGCCGCTGCGGCGCGAGAGGGGCCGGCCAGGCGATCTCCAGCACGCCGTGGATGCGGCCTCCGGTACCGGCGGGCAGGGCGGCCCGGCCGCCGTCCGGGTGGTGGTGCAGGCCGATGCTGGGCAGTCCGGTCTCGCCGAGCGTGGTGATCCACTGGCCCTCGCGCTCGATGAGGCCCCGCCGCGCCACGGTCACCACGTCCGGCGGGACGTAGCGCCAGCGCGCGGCCTCGGCCGGTGAGAAACCGGCGCTGCCCGCGAGAGTGAGCGAACCGTCGGAGCCCGCGGCCCAGATGGCCACGGCCACCGCGCCGAGCGGGCGCAGCGCCTGCTCCAGCAGGGCGTCCGCTACGGCTTGGGTGTCGTCCGCCGCCAGTACGCCGCTCTCGGCCGCGCGCAGGCGTACGGCGGCCGACTCGGTCTCGTCCGCGGCCCGGGTGGCGGCGAGGAAGGCCTCCGTCACCTCGGACATCCGGTCCTTGGCTGCCTGATTGATGACGTCGACGGCGAGTTCCAGGGGGGTGACCTGAGCCTGCTCGGCCAACTGGGCCAGCTGCCGGGCGGCCTGGGCCGGCCCACACTTCAGCCGCTCGACCAGGACACCCTTGGCGAGCTCGACCAGGGCACGCCCTTCGGCCTCCGCCTGGGCGGCCCGTACCTCCCGGCTGAGCCGTTCCACGGTGGCGGCGAGCCGCCCCACCGGGGAAGCCGACGACAGGTCCCCGCCGGGGCCGGCGGGCGGGTCGTCGGAGGCCTTCGCGTCCTCGTCCGTGGTCGGCGGCACGGCGTCGGTGCTCGAAGGCACGGCGTCGGAATTCACCGTCGGCGGGGCAGACCCGGGTCCGGTGGCCGAAGGGCGCTCCGGGCCACCGTCCTGACCCGGTTCGCGCGGCTGCTCGGACATGCTCACGGTGTGGATGCTCCTCGGCTGGAGCGCCCTGGGGCGCGGAACGACAGGCGCTGGGGGGCGCCCGGTCCGCCGGTCAGCGGTCCGGGCGCCGGTGTGCTCATGCGGGCAGCCAGCGGCGGACGCAGGCCATGAGGTCGCGCGTGTCGACGGGCTTGGTGACGTAGTCGCTGGCACCCGAGGCGAGGCTCTTGTCCCGGTCGCCCGGCATCGCCTTCGCCGTGACGGCGATGATGGGCAGCTCGGCGTACTGCGGCATCCGCCGGATCTCGGCCGTCGCGGTGTAGCCGTCCATCTCCGGCATCATCACGTCCATCAGCACGAGGGCGACGTCCGGGTTGTTCACCAGCGTCTCGATGCCTCTGCGCCCGTTCTCGGCGTGCAGCACGCGGAAGCCCTGCACCTCCAGGATCCCGCTCAGCGCGAAGAGGTTCCGCGCGTCGTCGTCGACGACGAGGACGGTGCGGCCGGCCGACGCGTCGTCGACGGAAGGCGGCGTCAGACGCTGCGGCCCTTCGGTCCGGACGAGGGAGAGCACGTCACCGGGCTCCTCGGCGGACAGGTGCAGGGCGATGCGCTCGCGCAGCTCGTCGAGGCTGGACAGCAACTCCAGTGCGCCGCCCGCCGAGCGGGAGCGCAGCGTCTCGCCCAGAGGCACGTCCCCGGGATGGCTGCTGTGCACCAGCACCGGCACGCTCGTCAGCGCCGAGTCGCCCTCCAGGGCCTGCAGGAAGCGGGACGCCTCGTCGTCCCGCATGCCCAGCTCCAGGACGACGCAGTGGCACGGCTCGGAGGCGAGGGCACCGGCCGCCTCCTGGGCGCCGACGGCGGTGATGATGTCGACCGCGGGCCGCTGAGCGCCGTCGGCGCGGCCGTGCGTGAGGTCGGCGACCACGCTCTCCGCGACGAGGGTCAGCAGACCGCGCGACCGCTCCTCCACGACCAGCAGGCGCCGGGGCCGGGGCCCGGGCCCGATCTGGGGCACCGGCAACGAGCCGGTCAGTCCGTGCGGGACGGGTTCCGCCGAGGTCCGCTCCGGGGTTCTGCCATGCCCGAGCAGTTCCTCGAAGTCGGTACGGGCCACGGGCAGGAAGAGCGTGAACGTACTGCCCTGGCCGGGTGTGCTGTGCACGGACACGGCGCCGCCGAGCAGTTGGGCGATCTCCCGCGTGATGGACAGGCCCAGGCCGGTGCCGCCGTATTTCCGGCTCGTCGTGCCGTCCGCCTGCTGGAAGGCGCCGAAGATCGTCTCCAGGTGCTGCTCGGGGATGCCGATGCCGGTGTCCTTGACGCGGAAGGCCACCACGGCGGCGCCCCGGACCACACCCGCCGGCACCTCGTCGTCGGTCGCGGGCTCGATGCTCAGCTCCACGCCGCCCTGCTCGGTGAACTTAACGGCGTTCGACAGGAGGTTGCGCAGCACCTGACGCAGCCGGGACTCGTCCGTGAGCACGTCCGCGGGCGCGCCGGGAGCGGTCGTCACCGTGAACTCCAGGCTCTTCTGCGTCGTCATCGGCCGGAAGGTGGCCTCGACGTACTCGATGAGCCGGCGCAGCGTCACCCGCTCGGGCGTGACGTCCATCTTTCCGGCCTCGACCTTCGACAGGTCGAGGATGTCGTTGATCAGCTGCAACAGGTCCGAACCGGCGGAGTGGATGATCTGCGCGTACTCGACCTGCTTGGGCGTGAGGTTGCGGGACGGGTTCTGCGCCAGCAGCTGGGCCAGGATGAGCAGGCTGTTGAGCGGGGTGCGCAGTTCGTGGCTCATGTTGGCCAGGAACTCCGACTTGTACTTCGAGGCCAGCGACAGCTGCTGGGCGCGCGTCTCCAGTTCCTGGCGGGCCTGCTCGATCTGCAGGTTCTTCGCCTCGATGTCCCGGTTCTGCGCCGCCAGCAGCGAGGCCTTCTCCTCCAGCTCCGCGTTGGAGCGCTGCAGTTCCTCCTGCTGAACCTGCAACTCCGTGGAGCGGGCCTGGAGTTCGACCGTGAGTCGCTGCGACTCGACCAGCAGCTCGTCGGTGCGGGCGTTGGCCACGATGGTGTTGACGTTGACGCCGATGGTCTCCATCAGCTGCGCGAGGAAGTCCCCGTGGATCTGGGTGAAGGGCGTGACCGACGCCAGCTCGATGACGCCGAGGACCTGGCCCTCGACGACGATGGGCAGCAGCACCAGCGCGGTCGGCACCACCTGGCCGAGGCCCGAGGAGATGGTCACGTAGCCGTCCGGCAGCTCGTCCACCACGATGGTGCGCCGGCTGCGGGCGGCCTGGCCGACGAGGGTGCGCCCGAAGGCGATGCGGGAGGGCCGGCTGCTGCCCTCGGGGTAGCCGTAGGAGCCGACGAGCCGCAGTTCGGGCCCGTCGTCGCCGTCCTCGGCGAGGTAGAAGGCCCCGTACTGGGCCGACACCAGGGGCACCAGCTCGTCCATGATCAGCTCGGCGACCACGGGCAGGTCGCGGTGACCCTGCATCAGGCCGGAGATCCGGGCGAGGTTCGTCTTGAGCCAGTCCTGCTCCTGGTTGGCCCGGGTGGTCTCGCGCAGGGACTCCACCATCGAGTTGATGTTGTCTTTGAGCTCGGCGACCTCGCCGGACGCCTCCACGTTGATCGACCGGGTCAGGTCACCCTCGGCGACGGCGCTGGTGACCTCGGCGATGGCGCGCACCTGCCGGGTCAGGTTGCCGGCCAGCTCGTTGACGTTCTCCGTCAGGCGCTTCCAGGTGCCGGAGACTCCCTCGACCTCGGCCTGTCCGCCGAGGCGTCCCTCGGTGCCGACCTCGCGGGCGACGCGCGTGACCTCGTCGGCGAACGCGGACAGCTGGTCGACCATCGTGTTGATCGTCGTCTTCAGTTCGAGGATCTCGCCGCGTGCGTCCACGTCGATCTTCTTCGACAGGTCGCCCCGGGCCACCGCGGTCGTCACCAGCGCGATGTTGCGCACCTGGCCGGTGAGGTTGTTGGCCATGGAGTTGACGTTGTCGGTGAGGTCCTTCCAGGTGCCGGCGACGTTCGGCACGTGTGCCTGGCCGCCGAGGCGTCCCTCGGTGCCGACCTCGCGGGCGACCCGCGTGACCTCGTCGGCGAAGGCCGACAGCGTGTCGACCATGGTGTTGATGACCTCGGCCAGTGCCGCGACCTCGCCCGCGGCCTCCACGGTGATGCGCTGCGAGAGATCGCCGCGCGCCACGGCGGTGGCGACCTGGGCGATGGAGCGGACCTGACCGGTCAGGTTCGACGCCATCACGTTGACGTTGTCGGTGAGGTCCTTCCAGGTTCCCGATACACCGCGCACCTGGGCCTGGCCGCCGAGACGCCCCTCGGTGCCGACCTCACGGGCGACGCGGGTGACCTCGTCGGCGAACGCGGACAGCTGGTCGACCATCGTGTTGATGGTGCTCTTCAGCTCCAGGATCTCGCCGCGCGCGTCCACGGTGATCTTCTGCGAGAGGTCGCCCTTGGCAACCGCCGTGGCCACCAGGGCGATGTTGCGGACCTGGCCGGTGAGGTTGCCCGCCATGAAGTTCACCGAGTCGGTGAGGTCGCGCCAGGTGCCCTTGACGCCCTTGACATCCGCCTGGCCGCCCAGGCGTCCCTCGGTGCCGACCTCGCGGGCGACGCGGGTGACCTCGTCGGCGAACGCGGACAGCTGGTCGACCATCGTGTTGATCGTGGACTTCAGCTCCAGGATCTCGCCCCGCGCGTCCACGGTGATCTTCTGCGAGAGGTCGCCCTCCGCGACCGCGGTGGTGACCTGGGCGATGGAGCGGACCTGGCTGGTGAGGTTGCCCGCCATATGGTTCACGGAGTCGGTCAGATCGCGCCAGACCCCGGCGACACCCGGCACTTGGGCCTGCCCGCCGAGTCGTCCCTCGCTGCCGACCTCGCGGGCGACGCGCGTGACCTCGTCGGCGAACGCGGACAGCTGGTCGACCATCGTGTTGACGGTCTCCTTCAGCTGCAGGATCTCGCCTCGGGCGGGCACGTCGATCTTCTGCGAGAGGTCGCCCTTGGCAACCGCGGTGGCCACCTGTGCGATGTCGCGGACCTGGGTGGTCAGGTTGCCGGCCATGGCGTTCACCGAGTCGGTCAGGTCGGCCCAGGTGCCCGAGACCCCCGGCACCTCCGCCTGCCCGCCGAGCGTGCCCTCGGTGCCGACCTCGCGGGCCACCCGGGTGACTTCGGAGGTGAACACGGACAGCTGGTCGACCATGCCGTTGAAGACCTTGGCGATATCGCCCATGAGGCCGTCCGCGTCGTCCGGCAGCCGGGTGCCGAAGTCCCCGTCGCGTACGGCTGTCAGGCCGGCCAGCAGTCGTCGCAACTCCTGGTCGCCCGGCACCGCATCGACGACGCCAGTGCTGTCGCTGGTCATTCGCACCCTCGTTCCGCTCCCCAAGAGCCCTCGTCAGCCGAGAACTCGGAACCCGCCGGACCGATGGGTGGCCCGGTTGTCATGCATGCATCTCCGCGGTCACGGATGTGTATGTGATGTGGAAATACGCCGCAGGTTAACTCACGTTTCGAGCCCCGAACAAAGCAGGAACCGTCCCCTCGGCCGAACAGCGGCGCCCTGTAACGAGCCCTCAGGCGAGGCTGAATCCATGCCTACGACAGTGCCGCACAGACCGGGGCGCACCCCGTCTCCACCACCTCCGGACGGATCTTCCGCAGGCCATGACGCCGGTCCTCTTCTGTGAAGAAGACGTGAGCACGCCGAGGCGGCTCAGGAGAAGGCGGCGTCATCGACCGAATCCCGCGTCTGAAGAATGCTGTCGACTCCGGTGATCTCGCAGAGCCGCTTCAGCTGCGGTGGCGGCGCGACCACGCGCAGGGCGCCCGCCTGGTGAGTGAGGATCAGCAGATTCAGCAGCGTCGAGTCCGCGAAGGTGATGCCGGAGGCGTCCAGGATCACCTTCGGATGCCTTCTGACCCCGGCGTCCAGGGCTTGCGCCAATGGCGCGATCGAGTCCATGTCGTAGGCGCCGCGAGCGACGACGACCCAGGCCCCGTGCCGTTCGTACTGCGACAGTACAGCCCCCGGACGGGCATGCGCGGGGGCCGGCTGCGGCAGCGGCTTGGCATTGGTGCCACGCGTGAGCGCGGGCATGCCGGCCTCGTCCCAGGGCACCTTCGGGCTCCTTCTGTGGCTCTCCCCGATGGGAGCACGTCATCTGTTGCATGAAAAGTATGTCACGTATCCGCGTTCCGGCAACGGTGTCCCCTAAAATGCAGCGCATGGTCGGAGTGCCCGAGTCCCACACCGGTTGGACGTTCATCACCAGTCACGCGCGCGTTCTGGCAGCCATCGCCGACAACCCGAACGCCCGCATCCGCGACATCGCCGCCCGCTGCCGGCTCACGGAGCGCGCCGTCTCACGGATCATCTCCGACCTCGAGCAGGACGGTTACCTGTCCCACACCCGGGACGGGCGCACGAACACCTACCGCATCGAGCCGAACAAGGTGCTGCGCCACCCGGCCGAAGCGGGCCTGTCCGTGGCTTCCCTGCTCTCCTTGCTCGTCCAGGACGAGACGGACCGCATCAGGAAACCGGTCGCTCAGTAGCCGTCACCAGGCCGGCGGCCTGTCGGCGTCAGGGTGCGCAATGGCCGGCATGGTCGATCAGGTGCGCCCGCCGTGCCGGAGGCAGCCCCGGGCCGGGACGGTCCCGGACGAGTTCCGACCCGGTCGCCGGAACGCGCGGCGCCCCCGTACGGCAACTCACACGCGGTCACTTCACGTCACGCCGTCCCGTGCGCCCCAGCCGATCTCCGGTCACGCGTATCCGTCCAGCAGCGTGGACACCGCCCGGCAGTCCGGGAAGCCGGTCTCAGCCGCCGCGCCGCACCCGGGCCGCCTTGCGGGCCTCCGCCAGCTTGCGGGCCTCGCTGCTCTTGCGGGACGGCCTGCCGCCGGAGTCACCCTTCACGTCCTTGGTGCTGCCCAGGCCGCGGAACGGGGCGTTGTGATTCTTGGGCCGCGGTACGGCCGGCCCGCCGTCGAGAGGCGTTCCGGAGGGGGCCTTGGCGCCGGTGATCCGGCTCAACTCGGCCTCGCCCGACCGCACTTTGGTGACCTTGGGAGCGACGTCGGCGTCCGCCATGACCTGGCTCGTCTCGCGGCGCTGTCCCGGCAGGACGAGTGTCACGACGGTGCCGAAGCGGCCGGCCCGCGCCGTGCGGCCCGCGCGGTGCAGATAGTCCTTCGGGTCGGTGGCCGGGTCGACGTTGACCACGAGGTCGAGGTCGTCCACATGCAGGCCGCGTGCGGCGACGTTCGTCGCCACCAGCGCGGTGACCTGTCCGTTCTTGAACTGGGCCAGGGTCCGGGTGCGTTGCGGCTGGGACTTCCCGCTGTGCAGTGCGGCGGCGGCCACGCCGCTGGCCCGCAGATGCCGCGTGAGCTGGTCGACGCCGTGCTTGGTGTCCAAGAACAGCAGGACACGACCGTCCCGCGCGGCGATTTCCGTGGACACGGCGTACCGGTCCGGGCCGTGTACGACGAAGACGTGGTGCTCGATCGCGGAGACCGCGTTGGACGAGGGGTCCACGGAGTGGGCGACGGGGTCGCGCAGGTAGCGCCGCACCAGTTCGTCGACGTCGCGGTCGAGTGTGGCGGAGAACAGCATCCGCTGCCCGTCGGGTCGCACCTGGTCCAGGATTTCGGTGATCTGCGGCAGGAATCCCATGTCGCACATCTGGTCGGCCTCGTCCAGCACCGCGATGCGCACCCGTCCCAGCCGGCAGCCCTTGCGCTCGATGAGGTCGTGCAGCCGACCGGGCGTCGCGACGACGATCTCGGCGCCGTCCCGCAGCACGGCGGTCTGCCGTCCGATGGACAATCCGCCCACGACGGTCGCGAGCCGCAGCCGCAGCGCCTCGGCATACGGGGTGAGCGCCTCACCGACCTGCTGGGCCAGCTCCCTGGTGGGGACCAGGACGAGCGCCAGCGGCTCTTTGGGCTGCGCACGCCGCCCGGCCGTCCGGGCGAGCATCCCCAGGCCGAAGGCGAGGGTCTTGCCGGACCCGGTGCGGCCTCGGCCCAGGACGTCCCGTCCCGCGAGCGCGGTCGGCAGCGCCGCAGCCTGGATGGGGAAGGGCACGGTCACACCGTGCTGGTCGAGCGCCCGCAGAAGCTCGGCCGGCAGCCCCAGCCGCGCGAAGGACGCCGCCGCGGGCGGCGCCGAAACGGCGCCCGAGGCCTCGGACGCGTCGTCCCGCTGCCGGGCATCGGCACGTGCTGATTCGCTCACAGAGAGCCTTCCTCCGAAGGGACCGTACCGAGGAAGGCGCGGCAGGGACGCAGCCACCAGCCAGAGACACCGAACGGAGACCGACACAGCGACGCTGCAAACGCGAAACGTTACCACAGGGCGCGCCGCCCGGACCTCCCGTGGTCGCGCCGCACAGCCGAGGAATGACGGCACCTCATGCCCGATCTCTCGCGCCACGCCCGTGGCGCCACCTGGGCGTGTCGGCGGCCGCCGACGATCGATGGCTTCGTGTGGCCTTCGCGCTGCCTGCCTGGCCGCGTACCGCGGTGATCGCGTGCTGTCCCAGACGGTCAGTCCTTGTGGCCGAGCCGTGCGCGTCCGGTGCGCCAGGCGTGTTCGGCCAGTAGCACGGTGGAGCCGGTGGCCAGGCAGACGGCCCACTGAAGGGGACTGAGGGGAAAGGTGTCGAAGACGCCGTGGGCGAAGGGAACTTGAACGGCGATGATCTGGAGAGCAGGACGGCTCCCACATGTTGACCCACAGCAGCTGGATCGCCGACATGGGCGCCGGCAGCCCGGCCGGCACGGCGGCGAGCAGGGTGAGGATGACGCCGATGTTGGTGGACAGCTGGAAGCAGACGAAGGTGACGATGTTGTCGTAGATGGAACGGCCTTCGCGCACGGCGCGGACGATGGTGGAGCAGTCGTCATCGGTCAGCACCATGTCGGCGGCTTCCTTGGCGACGTCGGTGCCGGTGACGCCCATGGCGACGCCGATGTGAGCCGCCCGCAGGGCGGCCGCGTTCCCTGGTCCGCCGGCGCCGAGATCCAGGTGGGTGGCGACCTCGTCGTCGTGCGTCCCGGACGCGGCACGGCTGATGGAGCGACGGGGCGTCGAGCGGCTGCCCGTGGTGGACGAGGAGGACCGCCTCATCGGCATCGCCACGCGCCGCGGCAGGACGTGGACCCAGGGCGAGCCGTCGTCGTTCAGGGCGAGCCGCAGAAGTTCCAGGCCGGCGCGGTGTTCGGTGAGCAGGCACCGGTGCCCGCAGGTCCCGCAGGGTGGAGCAATCGCGGCAGGGCTCCGCCCGGCGATTTCACAACCGTTACAGTGGTGCCGACCGTGCCCTCCGCGTCGGAGCCGACCTTGCCGAACCTGTCCCACCTCGAGGAGATCTTCTCCGACGAGGGTGACGGCGCCGCCGGACCCGTGCAGTCGCCCGGCTGGCAGAGCAGCGTCTCGCCGCAGGGACTCGCGGTGACTTTGATCGCCGACTACACGTTCCCCGTTCGGGCCTGGTTGCCGTCGGCGGCGATCGTGGCATTGCTCGGCGAGTTCCAGGTGACCGCGGGCGCCGCCCGTACGACGATCAGCAGGCTGATGCGCCGAGGGGTGCTGGAGAGCAGTCGGCAAGGGCGGTACAGCTCCTACCGACTGACGTCGCAGGCCACCGTCGACCTGTGGAGCGGCGCCAGCTCGATCGCCACCTTCACCACTCAACCCGACTCATGGGACGGGCAGTGGACGCTGATCGCCTTCTCCGTCCCGGAACAGGAGAGCACGCGGCGGCGCGCGTTGCGCACCGCGCTGCGTTGGCGCGGATTCGCGCCGCTGTACGACGCGCTCTGGGTGTCGCCGCACCCCCTGACCCCCAAGGGGCGGATCGAGGTGGCAGACCTGGCGCGGGGAGCGGTGACCGTGTTCCGCGCGCGGCAGGAGGATCTGGACACGGAGGTTGACCGCAACCCGGTCCAGGCCTGGGACCTGCCGGGCATCGCCGAGCACTACCAGGCTTTCATCAGCCGATGGAGCGGCTTGCTGCCACACATCAGCGCCGACGACGTCACCGGTGCCGACGCGGTGCGCGCCCGGACCGAGGTCATGCATGCCTACCGGCACTTCCCCATCCTGGACCCGTTGCTCCCCATCGGGCTGCTGCCGCCCGGCTGGCCCCGGTCACGGGCGCGGGAAGTCTGCGTCGCGGTGTACGACGGTCTCCTCCAGCCGGCCCAGGACCATGTCCGCGCTGTGGTGACCCGATGCGCGGAGGGGCCGCATCTCGACATCAGGGCCCATACGATCGCCGGCATGAGTGCGGGTATCGGTCACGGCTGACGACGGACCGCCGCGGGCGGGACCGGGCGGACCGCGGAGACACCACACAGCGCCTCCCACCCTGCGATCCGTCGAATGCGCGTCGAAGGCAACAGAGTTGAGCTCCGATGATTGACAGATAGGCACCCGATCGGGACTCTGACTGTTGCAAGACCCCATGGGAACGCTCCCAGAAGCGCCCGGCGCACGACGAGTGGAAGGAGAGGCACCCTCTGCGACGCTTCCGTGGAATTCCCATCCCCCATCAGATGGGCGGGCAGATGGGTGCGAAGGGCTTTCGCCATGATCGAGTCACCGGTCGGCCGGTGTTCACCGGCTCGCCGTGTCTCTGCTCGCAAGACCACGCCACATCGATCGCCACCACGGTCGCTGCCATGGGCAAGGCCGGTACGTCCTCCACCGTGCGCAAAACGCCGACCTGACCACCCCCCACGGTTACTCCCCCCCACCACCTCGGTCAGCGTCACCGCCGCAGCATCACCGATGCCCCTTCCCGGCGCGTGATCGAGCAGCGCTCCGCAAACCCCCACACCAGGAGTCCTCATGACCATGCAACGGCGTAACTTCCTGCCCCTGAGCGCAGCCGGAGCCGCGGGCGTAGGCATGTCCCTGCTCGGCACGGGACCAGCGGTTGCCACTGCGAGGGCCGGAGCTCCGCCCCAGCGGTTCGCGGTCGGAGTCGGCGTCTCCGACCACTCGATGGGCGGCATGACCACCCACGGCCTGCTGACGGCCCGGCCGGACGCACGGATCACGGCCCATGGTCCCCATGTCCTGTGTGGGCGTGGGCAACCCGAGCCCGTCGGTCCGCGCCAAGGCCCTGTTCATGCACGGCGACCGCGACGGAGCGTGCCCCGATCTCCTCCGCTCGTCAGGCGTTTCGGGAACTGCCCGCCGCCAAGGCGTTCGTCGCCTTCCGCTATGCGGGCCACAGCAACTACCTCGGCGACTCCCGCACCCTCAACACCTTCGTGGACTGGATGCGGTGGAGTCTGTACGGCGACACCGCGGCCCACGACCTCCTTCGCTCCGGCACCACCTCCAGCACCACCACCTGGGAATCCGCCCTGAGCTGAGGATCAACCACGCACGGCGCCCGGCCCCATGCGCAGCGCGGGCGCTTCGCAGCTCCGACCACTTCGCGGAACGCTGCGAGGCAAGCCGTGGGTGGCTCAATTGTCTGTGTACGTTCCCAGGGAGAGGGCGGGAACGACACCTCTGAACACCCGGTGCTGCTCCGGCCGCTGACACTCGGGCAGACAGGTCCACATGGGGGCCGACACCCTCAAGGCTGGAAGAGAGGAAAGCTCATGGTTTCACTAGCAGGGAAGATCAGAGTCGTTTTCCTTGCCGTCCTGTTGACGGTTGCCGCATCCGTGTACGGCGCTGCACATCAGGCATCGGCCGACACCGTGGCACAGTCGAGCGCTTCGCAGATCGTGGCCGACATGGGCGCGGGATGGAATCTGGGGAACCAACTCGAAGCCACCACCAACGGATACCCCAGCGAAACGGCATGGGGCCAGCCGACCGTCACCCAAGCCCTCATCGACAAAGTGAGGGCGGCAGGGTTCAAGACGATCCGGATCCCGGTCTCCTACCTGGGCAGCATAGGACCCGGCCCGAATTACACGATAAATCCCTCCTGGCTGAACCGAATCCAAGAAGTCGTCAACTACGCTTACAACAGGGGCCTGCATGTGATGATCAACATGCACGGTGACGGATACAAGACCATCAACGGCTCCTGGCTGATCTGCGATTCACCCTCCCAAACGACGATCAAGGACAAGTACCAGAAAGCTTGGCAGCAAATCGCGAACCGGTTCAAGAACTACGACCAGCGCCTGATCCTGGAGTCCATGAACGAGGAGTTTGACGGGCAGTACGGCAACCCGACCCAGCCGTGCTACTCGAACATCAACAGCTACAACCAGATCTTCGTGGACACCGTGCGGAAAACCGGCGGAAACAACAGCTCGAGGTGGCTGCTCGTCCCCGGCTGGAACACGAACATCGATTACACCGCAGGGAATTACGGCTTCAAGCTTCCGTCCGACCAGTATCGATCCCCCTCCATTCCCGCCAACGAGCGGCGCATCATGATCTCCGTCCACCACTACAGCCCGTGGGACTTCGCCGGAGAGGAAAGCGGCACCATCACGCAGTGGGGGCGAGCGGCGACCAATCCATCGAGAACGTCGACCTGGGGCCAGGAGGACTACCTGGATTCCCAGCTCAAAAAGATGCATGACACCTTCGTCACGAAGGGGTATCCGGTAGTGCTCGGCGAGTACGGCGCGATCGACAAGTCGTCGTTCGATTCGTCGAACAACAGGTATCGCGCGGACTTCGCGCGGGCTGTCACGGCCACCGCCAAGAAATACGGGGCGGCCCCCGTCTACTGGGACAATGGCACAACCGATCGGTACGGGTTCGGACTCTTCAACCGGCGCTCCCTCACGGTGACCCAGCAGGGCATCATCAACGCCATCATGAGCGGCGTGGGCTAGCCACGGTACCGGCCAGAGCCTTCCGTCTGGCGCACAGCAGGCCCAGGGGCCCGGCGACGGGTACGGAGCTGCGCGGCAGCCGCTTCGTCCTGTGAGCCATGAGGTCCACACCGCCGCTCGTGGGCAGCGATGTGTGCGGTGTGTCGGCGGCAGTGCTGAGCCTCCTCGAGAACGCCCGCCCCTCGTTCAACCAGAGCAGCGGTTCGCGATGTCTGTTCGGTCACCGCCGGAGCAATCACGGGGCGGGCCGCTCGCTCGGAAGGTGGTGCACACGCCCATGGCAGTGTCACGAAGACGGCTTCTGGCACTGGGCGCCGGAGCGGCCGCCGGAGAGTACTGGACGGCCGGCTGCGGGTCGCAGCGCTCGCTCGGCGACTCGGACGAGATCACGCTGTGGACCTGGGACCGGTCGGTGAGCGACGAGCTGGTCGCCCGGGCAGAGACGAGGGGCATTCCCGGGGCCGAGGGCTTCAGAATCAGCCGCACCAACATCGGCGGCCATTTCAACACCAAAGTGCGTACCGCGCTCGCCGGCAAGTCGCTGGTGCCGGACATCATCGGCATCAACTCGGACGTGGCCACCTACTTCCCCAACCAGGACGTGTTCGTCGACCTGAACGACTTCGGGGCGGCCGAGCTGAAGAGCCGGTACCTGGACTGGAAGTGGAACGAGTGCATCACGCCCGAGGGCCGGATGATCGCGTTCCCCATGGACACCGGGCCCACCGGGCTGTTCTACCGCACCGACCTGTTTCAGGAAGCCGGGATCACCACCGACCCGGAGGAGCTGGCCGCCCGGGCCCCGACTGGGACGGCTTCATCGCCCTGGGCAAGGAGCTGCAGAAGTCCCGGGAGCGCGCGGTGATCTGCCCCAACATCCGCCACGTCTGGAGCATCCGGCTCGGCCAGCTGGCCAGTGAGTTCATGACCGAGGACGGCCGGTACGCCGGCGACCGGGACGAGCTGCGCGAGGCATTCGAACTGGCCTACCGGATCGGCAGGGACGGCCTGTCGGCCGGCGCCCCGGAGGGCTCCACCGACTTGTACGGCGTGATCACCAGCGGCCGGCAGCCGGTGGGTATCGGCGCGGTGTGGTGGGGCCTGGCCTTTCCGGAGTCGGCCGCACCGAAGACCGAGGGCAAGTGGCGGGTGGCCGACCCGCCCGGTGGCGCGTGCGATGTCGGCGGCTCGTTCCTGGCGATCACCAAGTACTCGAAGAACCCCGAGGCGGCCTACAAGTTCATCACCTGGCTGCAGTCTCCGGAGAACCAGGTCAAGGCGTTCACGGAGATGTCGCTGTTCCCGTCTTCGCCGCGCTCCTTCACGAGGCCGGAGATGCGTGAGCCCCGGCCCTTCTACGGCGGGCAGCGCACCATCAACGACCCGGGCAAGGTGACGCTGCAGGTGGCCGTGCAGCAGCTGAACGGCCTCTACACCACCGACCAGTCGATGGTCATCGCCGGAGCGCTCATGTCGGTGATACCGCTGATCGGGGTCTTCCTGATCGGCTCGCGCCACTTCATCGCCAACCTGGCCGCCGGCTCCATGAAGTTCCGAAGAAGCACGCGCGTAGTCCCGCCTTTCGACGCGCAGTCCTCGCACCTGCGCTGAGTTCTTCAGTCAGGCACGAGCCCTGCCCCTGCACGGGAGGATCCATGAAACAGTCCATCAAGGTTCCGTTAGCCGGGGCCACAGCGGTACTCCTGTCGGTCGCGGCCACGACGCTCGCGGTCGAGGCGGGTGCCGCGACGCCGGCGGACGGCGTCGCGGCGGCGGCCGCCAGACCGATGGAGAACCTCGGCCGCGGCGTCGTGGCCGTGCGGTCGAGCAACACCAGTGTTCTCGTCTCCTGGCGGCTGCTGGGGCTCGACCCGGACGGCATCGGGTTCAACGTCTACCGGTCCACCGCCTCAGGCCAGGAGGTCAGGCTCAACTCCGCGGTCCTGACCGGAGGCACCAACTTCACCGACTCGACGGCCGACTTGACCCGGTCGAACAGCTACCGGGTACGGCCCGTGATCAACGGCGCGGAGCAGCCACCGAGCGGCGCCTTCACCCTGACCGCCAACCACGCCGTCGAGCCGGCCCTCCGCGTACCACTGCGCGCCGGTGGCCCGGTGAAGTTCGTCTGGGTCGGCGACCTCGACGGTGACGGTGAGTACGACTTCGTCCTGGACCGCCAGACATCCCCGCAGACACTCGAGGCCTACCGGCGCGACGGGCAGCTCCTCTGGTCGGTCAACATGGGCCCGAACAGCAGCAACCAGAACAACATCGAAGGCGGATCGTCCACCATCGACGTCGGCCACAACGACGGCGTGACCGTCTACGACTTCGACAGCGACGGCCGCGCCGAGGTCGCCGTGCGGATCGCCAACGGCGTCCGCTTCGGCAACGGCACCACATTCACCCACAGCGACAACAACCGCCAGTTCATCGCGATCCTCGACGGCATGACCGGGGCGCCCCGCGCGACCGCTCCCGTGCCGACGGACTACCTGGCGGACGGCCCGATGTACGCCCGGTTCGGTGTGGGCTACCTCGACGGTTCCCGGCCCAGTCTGGTCGCCTTCATGAAGAACCGGAGGGGCAACGGGGCGTTCAACCTCATGATGGGCGCCTGGCAGTTCACCGGCCAGTCCCTGACCCAGCAGTGGAAGTGGCTGCGCGGCAACCAGAACACACCCGACGGGCACAACACCCGCGTCATCGACGTCAACGGCGACGGGACCGACGAGGTCGCCGAGATAGGCTTCGTACTCAACGGCGACGGCACCCTGCGGTACTCCCTGGGCCCCGCGGGCGTCATCCACGGCGACCGCTTCCACATCGCCAAGATGGACCCCAACCGGCCGGGCCTGCAGGGCTACGGCGTCCAGCAGGACAACCCCAGCGGTCTGCGCGAGTACTACTACGACGCGGCCAACGGCTCCATCATCTGGCGACACACCGCGTCCGGCACCGCCGACGTGGGACGCGGCATGGCCGGCGACATCGACCCGCGGTTCCCCGGCATGGAGGTCTGGTCCTTCTCAGGCCTCTACAACGCACCCGCCAACCGCCTCACCGAACCGAACACCTCACTACGTCCCTGGCCGCAGCTGGGCTTGTGGTGGGACGGCGACATCACCATGGAACTGCTCAACGACGGCAAGTTCGAGAAGTGGGACCCGAACAACCCCAAGCCCACCAACAGCCTGACACGGCTGCTCACCACCTCGAACTACGGAGCGGTCGACGCGAGCCAGAACGTCCAGCCCACCTTCTACGGCGACATCCTCGGCGACTGGCGTGAGGAAGCCGTGTACACCAACGCGAGCCACAACCAGCTGATCATCTTCACCACCGATCACCCGACGAGCACACGGCTGTACACGCTCGCGCACAACCCCGCCTACCGCAACGCCATGACGCTCAAGGGATACATGCAGTCCCACCACGTCGACTACTTCCTCGGTGCCGGCATGACCCGGCCCCCCCGGCCGAACATCACCTACTCCGGGAGCTGACGCTGTGAGAACCGCGAAGTTCGTCACCCGCGCCCTCCTGCTCTCGGTGGTCACGGCGAGTTCCATCGTCATGGCCCCCGGCTCGGCGTCCGCGAGCGCCGCGGCGGCCGGGAACACCTACTACGTCGCCCCGAACGGAAACGACGGCGCAGCGGGTACGCAGGCCGCTCCGTGGCGGTCGATCGCCCGTGCACAGGCCGTCGCCAAGGCGGGCGACACGGCCTACTTCCGGGGCGGCACCTACGCCTACACCCGCGCGAACAGCGCCTGTTCGAGCCAGACCGCGAGAGTCGACGCGATCACCCTGAACAAGAGCGGCAGCTCGGGCAACCCGATCCGGTACTGGGCCTATCCGGGCGAGAAGCCGGTCTTCGACTTCTCGCGGATGACGGACAACTGCCGCATCAAGGGCTTCAACGTCACCGGCAGCTGGATCCACCTCAAAGGACTGGAAGTCAAGGGCGTTCCGCAGAACAACACCCGGAACGCCGAGTCCTGGGGCATCTGGATCTCCGGCAGCAACGGCGTCTTCGAACAGATCAACACCCACCACCACATGGGCACCGGCCTGTTCATCAACGGCGGGGGCGGCAACCTCGTCCTCAACTCGGACTCGCACGACAACTACGATCTGCGCAGCAACGACGGGCCGGGCGAGAACGCCGACGGATTCGGTTCGCACTACACGCCGGCCGGCCGCGCCGCGAACGTCTTCCGGGGTTGCCGCGCGTGGTGGAACGCCGATGACGGGTTCGACCTCATCTCCACCTACTCGCCCGTGACCATCGAGAACTCGTGGGCCTGGCGCAACGGCTACGTGCCGGGGACCACGACGCCCTCCGGCAACGGAGCCGGCTTCAAGTCCGGCGGCTACGGGGGCGACTACGAAGCGAACGCGCCGAAGCACACCGTCCGCTCCTCGGTGGCATTCCTCAACAAGGCGGCCGGCTTCTACGCCAACCACCACCCGGTGGCCAACGACTTCTTCAACAACACCGGCTACGGAAACCACCCCAACTTCAACATGAGGGGAGTCAACTCGAGCGGCGCCGCCGTCGGCCGGGGCAACCTGCGCAACAACATCGCCTACACCGGAACGCCGACGTCGTACATGACCGGAACGAACGCCGCGTACAACACCTGGAACCTCGGCGTCCCCCTGTCGAACTCCCAGTTCCAGAGCGTGTCGACGTCCGGCTGGGACGCGCCCCGCCAGACCGACGGAAGCCTGCCCGTACTGCCCCACCTCCGGCTCGCAGCGAACAGTGCCCTCATCGACAGGGGCACCGACGTGGGACTGCCCTTCAGTGGAAATGCGCCGGATCTCGGCGCCTTTGAGAACGACGGAAGGTGACATCTTGAGGCACAGATCGCGTGTCGTTTCGAAGTACTGGAAGGTGGCCGCCGCCGCACTGTTGTCCGTGGCGTTAGCGGCACCGCTCTCGGCGGGCACCGCTGCGGCGGAGACACCTGCAACGAAGACACCGGTGACCAAGACATCGGCAACGGCGCTCCAGGACCAGGGTGCCGCCGCACTGGTCGTGGACCGCGGCCTCAAGTATCTGGTGTCCGACTACGAGACACGCGCTCCGACGAAGTACACGGCTGACTCCTGGAAACCCTTCGCCAAGGCGTTGCGGACCGCGGCCGCGGTAGCCGACGACACATCTGCCGGCAAGTCGGAAGTCGCCGACGCGAAGACAGCCCTGATGACCGCCGCCGGCGATCTGAAGGCCGCTGACGAAGGCACGTTCCAGACGGCAGCCGGACTACCCAACGTCGACTACCTCGATGTCGGTCCCGCCACCGGCTGACATCCCATGCTCTGCCGGTCTCTTCGACCGGCAGAGCGCACAGGGTCACGTCCAGTGCCATGGAGAACGACGGCCAACCGCGTGGGAAACAGCACCCGCCGCAAGTACGTCACACCGTCAGGAGAAGGACATGAGCAGCAAGCGTCTGCCCCGCGTCATCGCGGGCACGACGACGTTGGTCACCATGGTGTCCGCGACTTTACTCATGGTGCCCGCGCCGGCCCATGCGACCTTCGGAACCGCGGACATCAAGCCGATCGAAAGCAATATCGCCGCCAAGGCCTGGGCCTCGGCGACAGCCGGCAGCGGCTCGTCGAACGCCGGACTGGCCATCGACGGCGACCCGACGACGTCCTGGTACCCCAATCGTGCAGGCGCCCGGCAGTGGCTCACCGTCGACCTGGGTGGAACCTACGACAACCTGCGTAAGGTCAAGGTCATCTTCCCGGACCGTGGCGTGGCCCACCGGTACGTGGTCGAGGCCTCATCCGACGGTCGCCGGTGGAAGACCATCGCCGACCGGTCCCGTAACCGAGCCGTGGCGCGCGGGGAAGTGCACCTGTTCACCCGGCCGGGAACGCGCTTCGTCCGGCTGATGTTCACCGGTGGGCCGGACCGTGCCCCGGCCGGGGTCAGCGAGCTCCAGGTCTTCAACTACCTACGCGACGACCTCACCCTCGGCGCCGATCTGTCCTGGGTGGACGACGTCCAGGACCGGCAGTACTGGGTCAATCCCCTGGCCGAGGACCGCGGCGCCGGCCCACACCTGCTCGACGTGGCCAAGGACCGTGGCATGCAGTACGCCCGGCTGCGGATATTCAACGAACCGCGCAGCGAGAGCACCGGTCAACCGACTCCGATACCGCGCCAGGGTCCGGAGCGCTCACTGGTCTCAGCGAAGTGGATCAAGCAGCGGGGCATGGGCCTGGGGATCGACTTCCACTACGCGGACTCATGGGCGGACCCGAGCAAGCAACCAAAGCCACGCGCCTGGGCCGAGTTGGAGTTCGCGGACCTGTCCAAGGCCGTGTACGACTACACCGCCGACTACCTGAAGCGACTGAAGCGGCAGGGCACCACGCCGGAAAAGGTGGCCGTCGGCAACGAGATCATCAACGGTTTCATGTACGGCAGCGAGGCGGCCCAGATCGGAACCACGAATCCGCCGTATTTCGTCGACCAGGCCGATATCTACCAGTCGAAACCCGGCGGTGGCCTGCTCTGGAAGTACTGGAAGTCAACCGACCCGGCGGAGCGACAGCTCTACGACCAGGCGTGGGACCGGTTCACCACCCTGGCCGCGGCCGGGATCAAGGCCGTCCGTGACGCGTCACCGAAGTCCAAGGTCGAGATCCACGTGATCGTCGGCAAGGACCGGCTCGACAAGACCATGGAGTTCTGGCACCAGTTCCTCACCCGGGTGAAGGCGAAGGGCCAGAATCCTGATGTGCTGGCCATCTCGTACTACCCGGAGTGGCACGGTACGCCCGAGGCGCTGGATCGCAACCTGAACGCCATGGCCACCACCCATCCCGGCTACGAGATCGACGTCGCCGAAACCGCCTACCCCGCCTCGGGCGGTGAGGGCTCGCCGGTGCCCAACTCACCGTTCCCGCGAACGATTCAGGGTCAGGCGGACGCCATCCGGAGGGTGTTCCAGGCGGCCAACGACGTGGTCGACAACCGAGGTTCAGGTGTGCTGGTGTGGGAGCCGGCCAGCTACCAGCCGATGTTCCGGGCCGTGCCCGGACTGGCGAACACGTGGGAGCCGCACGCGTCCATCAACGTCTTCAACGCCAGCCGCGCCAAGCACGTCCTCCAGGACACCCTCTACACCGCCACCGTGGTGGGTGCCGCCCCGAGGCTGCCCTCCTCCATCCGCATGCTCACCACCGCCGACAACAGGATCACCAGTGTCCCGGTCCGCTGGCAGCCGTTGCCACCCGGCGCGACCGACAGGCCGGGTGAGGTGACGGTCACCGGCACGACGCGCACAGGACCGGTCACGGCGGTCATCGACGTCGTTCCCAGGCGCGGCGAACACGACTCGACCACCTCATAGCCTCCATCGCCTCCCGGTCGCGCCGGCGCTGCGGGTGGTGTCCCGCACTCCACCGGCACGCGGCACGCGGCAACGACTGGGAACGCCAAACGCTCCACCCATCCCCCACCCAAGGAGCCATCCCATGACCATGCGACGACGGACATTCCTCGGCATAAGCGCGGCCGGAGCGACGGGCGTGGGCCTGTCCCTGCTCGGCGCAGGCCAGGCACCGGCCGCCGCCGGGCCGCTGGACACGGCGCCCACCACGCCGTTCGCGGTCGGCGTGCGCCGGTACAACTGGACGCGCGGCAGCCGCCCGTGCACCACCTACGTCTACTACCCGGCCACCGGCACCGCCGGCGGCAACCCGGTGACGGACGCCCCGGTCGCGGGCGGGGTCTTCCCCGTCTACAACATGACCCACGGCTACGGAAGCAGCCCGCAGAACTCCCTGTTCATCATCCGGGCCCTGGCCTCGGCGGGCTTCGTCGTCCCCGCCCCGCACTTCAACCACAACTTCAACGACGTCAACAACGGCAACACCTCCAAGGACGTCTCGCAGATCCTCACCAACACCCTCGCGCTCAACGCGAGCGGACCGCTGGCCGGGCACATCAACACCGGCATCGGCGTCGGCGTCTCGGGCCACTCCCTGGGCGGCATGGTCACCCACGGTCTGCTGACCTCCTGGCCCGACAGCCGGATCATCTCCGCCAACCCCCAGTCCTGCGTGGACATGGGCAACCCGTCCAGCTCGGTCTCGGCCAAGGTCCTGTTCGTGCACGGCGACCGGGACTCGACCACGCAGTACTCCTCGGCCCGGCAGGCGTACTCGGAGATGACCTGGCCCAAGGCGTTCCTCACCTTCGTCGGCGGCAGCCACACGAGCTTCTGGAGCGACCAGCGCTTCCCCAGGACCGTCGTCGACTGGGCCCGCTGGACCATGTACGGCGACACCGCCGCACGGGACCGCCTCCCGGCTGACGCGTCCGGATCCAACACCAGGTGGGAGGCTCAGCTGGGCGAATCACCCAGCGGCCCGGGCCCCTACGTCCTCCTGGCCCAGCACAGCGGCAAGGCCGCCGAGATCAACGGGGCCTCCACCACCGCCGGCGCAGGGCTCGTCCAGCGGACCACCAACAGTCGCCCCAACCAGCAGTTCGAGTTCGTCGCCGCCGGCGACGGCCACGTCCGCGTCAAGGCACTGCACAGCGGCCTGTTCCTCCAGCCCACGGGCACCACGAACGGCGCGGAGGTCGTCCAGCAGGCCGACACCGGCGCCACCGGCCAGCAGTGGCGCGTCGTCGACCACGGCGGTGGCGTGGTCAGCCTCGTCAACCGGCAGTCCGGCCTGGCGTTGGATGTCTGGGAGTACTCGACCGCCGACGGCGCCCGCATCTCCCAGTACACCTACACCGGCAACCTCAACCAGCGCTTCACCCGCCGCCGCGTCTGACCGAGACCTGTCGGGGCACCGCTCTGGCAACAGGGCGGTGCCCCGACATGGCGGCGGCAATCGACCGAGACCAGCAGGGCCGGCGCGGCGGACACCATGGTGGCGGTCCGCCACGAGACCCAGGCGAAGGAGTACGAACGACACCCGGATCAGCAGGACACCGACGCCGGCGGATGCGGCCACCGTTCCCTCGCCGCATCCAAAAATGTAATCACGTTTCTGTATTGAGACAGGCGTTGGGGCCCGCCCTATGCTCGACCTGTGACAAAGCGGGCGAAGACAGCGAGCAGCGGGCCCCGTGGCCCCCGAGGGTCCTATGCGAAGACCGGCGAGGTGCGGCAGAAGATTCTCGACGCCTGCGTCGAGGCATTCGGTGCGGGAGGCTTTCACGGCGCCACCATGAAGGAGATCGCAGAGCGGGCCGGCA
This sequence comes from Streptomyces cahuitamycinicus, assembly GCF_002891435.1. Lineage (GTDB taxonomy): Bacteria > Actinomycetota > Actinomycetes > Streptomycetales > Streptomycetaceae > Streptomyces > Streptomyces cahuitamycinicus. Next base: position 40,496 of record NZ_POUC01000002.1, on the reverse strand, counting down.
TCAGCCAGACCGGCTTGCTGCACCATTTCGGCAGCAAGGCGGAACTGCTGGTCGAGGTACTCGCCGCACACGAGCGGGAGACGGCCGCGATCGTCCGGGAAGCCGATGACCTGGATGTTCTGCAGACTCAACTACGGGTCGCGCACGCCAACGAGGCCCGGCCCGGGCTGATCCAGCTGCACACCATCATCTCGAGTGAGGCCACGGCCGAGACACATCCCGCTCACGAAAGGTACCGGGCCCGCTACGACAGCCTGCGCCTGCACCTGACCCGGATCTTCGCCGAGTTGCGCGGTCGCGGACGCCTGAAGGTGGATACGAGGCCGGAAATCCTCGCGAACCTGCTCATCGCAGTCATCGACGGGCTCCAGATCCAGTGGCTGTACAACCCGGGTGCGGTGGATGTGCCGACAGGCATCGAGGCCTTCCTCGCGGGGGTCGTCGACGACGAGGCCTGAGACCCCATGCGGCTGAAACCGTGTGCTAAGGTCCATCTCAATCTCGATCTTGCACGGCAGGCGCGTGAGGATCCCCACGGCACTCGCTCTGGGGGCGGTGATGGTCTTCGGATGCGGTCACCCTCCCGCCCGGACAGCCGAGGCAGCCGCGGCAACCCAGACCGAAACCGGCATCGCGCTGGTGAATCAGAAGCGACTCTCCCCGCGGCTCAGCGAGCTGACCTTCACCTCGTCCGCTCTCGACGGCACGACCAAGGTGCGCGTACTGCTCCCCCGTGGCTACGACGCGGAGAAGAGGCGCCGTTACCCCGTGCTGTACCTCTACCACGGGGGAGGGCAGAGCGCTGCGAGCTGGACACAGGACGGTGCCGCGGAGGAGATCACGGCCGGCCTGCCCGCGATCGTGGTGATGCCGGACGCCGGCTCCACGGAGTGGTATGCCGACTGGTGGAACAACGGCCACCGCGGCCGGCCGATGTGGGAGACCTTCCACATCAACAGGCTGCTCCCATGGGTGGACGAGCACTACCGCACGATCCCCGAGCGGGGGGCGCGGGCTGCCGCCGGACTGTCGATGGGCGGGTTCGGGGCCGTCTCGTACGCGGCCAGGCACCCCGACCTCTTCGGTGCCGTCGGCTCGTTCTCCGGAGACGTCGACCACCAGAACGTCGAGATGCGGACGATCATCGAGCAGCTCCACCCCTCCCTCTGGGGCCCGTGGGCGACGCAGGAGGTCCGCTGGCGCGGGGACAACCCCTGGGACCTGGCGGCCAATCTGGCCCACACGGACGTGTCCCTGTACACGGGCAACGGCCAGCCCCGGCACGACGGCGAGGCCGTGGACCCCACGGAACAACGGATCCGGCAAGAGAACGAGTCCTTCCACGAGCGCCTGCAGGATCTCGGTATCCGGCACCGGTGGCACGACTACGGACCCGGCAGCCACACATGGCCCTACTGGCAGGCCGGCCTCCGGTCCTGGATACCGCATCTGAAGGCCTACTTCGCCCGCCACGCGCAACACCGTGCCACTCCCCGGTCGTTCACCTTCTCGTCGATGAGGCCGCGGTACAGCGCCTACGGCTGGACCGTACGGATGCGGCGGGACGTCACCGAGTTCAGCGCACTGGAGGTGGCCCGCAAGCGCCGCTTCACGGTGGTCGGGAACGGCTCGGCCACGGTACTGACGCCTTCACTGGCTCGACCGGGCACCCGGTATGACGTCACCGTCCGCGACCACGCGGGCGCTTCAGTGCGGGCGGCCACCGCTGACACCCAGGGGCGCTTGACCATTCCGCTCGCTCTGGGCCCCGGCAACCCGCACCAGCAGTACTCGCCGCAGGCCGAGACGTCGAGTACGGGCCCCAGCCCTGACGACGTGCCGTTCTACGCCAGGGGCAACGGCTCCCGCTTCAACCGGGCCGAGGTGGCGATCCTGCCGCGTTGAGATCAGCCTCTTCGCCCGCAGCGTCGTCGCCCTCGCAAGGCCCCAGCCCATCCTCAACTCGGCTGACCGGAGATCGTGGGCCGCCCTGCCTCCACGGCTTCGGCGACCCGCGCCGTCGTCTCCCGCAGCCACATGTGCGCCGCGTCGTGCATGTGGACCGGATGCCACCACAAGGCCTGCTGGATCGGCACGGCGTCATAGGGCGGTTCCATGACGCGGACGTGTGCGAGTCCGTCCAGCTCGTCGGCGAGACGCCGCTGCAGGAGAGCTACCCGGCGGGTGCCCGCGACCAGGAGTGGCATCAGCTGGAAACTGTCTACGGAGACCGCCACGCGCGGCTCGATGCCGAGCGTGGCAATCTGGCGGGCGGCGGGGGCGTCGTAGGCTCGTTGGTACGTCACCCATGACAGTCGGGCCAGGTCGTCGAGGGTGAGCTGCTCACCGACCTCGGGGTTGTCGTCGGCCACGAGGAAGACCCAGCTGTCCTGGTAGAGCTCGACCGTGGGGAAGCCGCGAATGATGCCGTGGGGCAGCAGCAGCCCGTCCACGGTGCTGAGCAGCGACCCGGTACTGTCGATGATTTCGTTCGGTACCTGTTTGAACCTGAGCCGGATGCCTGGTGCCTCGGTTTGGACGGCGCGGGCGAGTTCGGCGCCGAAGACGGCAACCGCGTAGTCCGAGGCGATCAGCGTGAACTCATGTTCCTCACGGGAGGGGTCGAATTCGGCCTGAGTGGCGAAGACGCGCTCCAGCAGGTCGCAAGCGGTGGTGGTTCGGTCGAGGAGAGCCTGCCCGAGGGCGGTCAGTTCGTACCCTCCGCCCACCCGGGCGAGCAGGTCGTCGTCGAAGTGACGGCGCAGCCGGGCCAGGGCCGCGCTCATCGCGGGTTGGCTGAGCCCGATGCGCTGGCCGGCCCTGGTGACGTTGCGCTCCTGCAGGAGGGCGCGCAGGGCAACGACAAGGTTGAGGTCCAGGCTGGCCAGGTTCACGAACCGTCCCAATTCCGGAGCCGGCACCATCTGTATTCACCGGCTGGATCCACATATACAGGAAATCGATTTCCCTGATTGCAATCTACGGGCCAGATTAGTGGCACCGCAATCGGGAGGAAATCTCCGTGACATCCGCAGCCACGTCGGCACCCTTCACCCCCTTCTCCGGACCGTTCGCCATCGGCACCTTTTCGGCACCGGGCGAGTCCAGGTTCCCGGGCCTCGTGGCCCCGGACGGCCAGGTCCTCGACCTGCGCACGGCACTGGGTGAACCCGCGCTGACCACGCTCGCGCTCCTGGAGCGCTGGGAGGGGGAGTTGCCGCGCCTGCACACCCTCGCCGAGGACCCGACGCGCGACTGGCGACCGCTGGCGGACCTGTCGGTGCACGCGCCCGTCGAGCCCCGGCAGATCTTCCAGTCCGGCGCCAACTACCGGCAGCACGTGATCGACCTGGCGGTCGCACACCGCGCCCCGGACGCCCCGGGCACCGTCGAGGAGGCCCGTGCCGAGGTCGCGGCGGTCATGGACAAGCGGGCCGCCGAGGACCTCCCGTACGTCTTCATCGGCCTGCCGACCTCGATCAGCGGCCCCTACGACGACGTGGTACTGCCCGCCGGGGCCCAGAAGCCCGACTGGGAGCTGGAGCTGGCCGCGGTGATCTCCCGCCCCGCCTACCGGGTCACCGTGGAGGAAGCCCTGGAGTACGTCGCGGGCTACACCATCGCCAATGACCTCACCGACCGCGCGACCGTCTTCCGCCGGGACATGCCCCCGATCGGCACCGACTGGCTGCGCAGCAAGAACGCCCCCGGCTTCACCCCGCTCGGCCCGTGGATCGTCCCGGCCGACTCCATCGCCGACCCCTCCGACCTGCAGGTCACCCTCAAACTCAACGGCGAGACCATGCAGGACGAGTCCACCAAGGACATGATCTTCGGCGTCGCACGGCTGGTCTCGTACATCTCCCAGACGGCCCGACTGCTTCCCGGCGACCTGGTCCTGACCGGCAGCCCGGCCGGCAACGGCATCCACTGGGGCCGGCTGCTGCGCGACGGCGACGTGATGGACGGCTCGGTCACCGGGCTCGGCGCCCAGCGCACCCGCTGTGTCGCGGAGGAGGCCCGATGAGCGCCGATCGTATCGACCGTACGGATCCCGAGGCGGCGATCGCCGAGGCCGCGAAGGCGTACTCGAACTGGGGCCGCTGGGGCGAGGAAGACGTGCTCGGCACGCTCAACTTCCTCGACGAGGCCAAGCGCCGTGAGGGCGCGGCCCTGATCCGCGACGGCGTCAGCTTCTCCTTGTCACAGAGCTTCGACATGGACGGCCCGCAGAAAGGCTGGCGGCGGCGCACGAACCCGGTGCACACGATGCTCGCCACCGGCACCGACGCCGCCCTGGGTGGCCAGGGCTTTCCGCACGGTTTCGGTGGCGCCGACGACGTGATCGCCATGCCCTTGCAGTGCTCCACCCAATGGGACGGGCTCGGGCACATCTTCGATCACGGCAAGGCGTGGAACGGTCGCTCGGCGGAGAAGGTCGTCACCTCCGAAGGCGACCTGGTCACCGGCATCGAGCACATGGCTCCGCACGTGGCCGGGCGGGGCGTCCTCCTCGACGCGGGCCTGGTCATCGGCCAGGACGGCGAACTGCCCGACGGCTTCGCCATCACCGAGGAGCACCTGACCCTCACCGCCGCCTCGCACGGTGTGACCGTCGGTCGTGGCGACCTGGTCCTCGTGCGCACCGGACGGCTGGCCCGCGCCCGTCACGAAGGCTGGGGCGACTACGCGGGCGGACCGGCGCCGGGGCTGAGCTTCAGCACGGCCGGCTGGCTGCACCGGAGCGAGATCGCCGGGATCGCCACCGACACCTGGGGCTTCGAGGTGCGGCCCAACGAGTTCGACCACGCCTTCCAGCCGCTGCACCAGGTCGCCATCCCTCACATCGGCTTGCTCATCGGTGAGATGTGGGACCTCGACGCCCTCGCCACACACTGCGCCGCCGACGGCCGGTACGAGTTCTGGCTCACCGCCGCGCCGCTGCCCATCACCGGGTCCGTCGGCTCACCGGTGAATCCCATCGCCGTCAAGTAACGCCCCGGGCGGCCGGGCGGGCCGCGCCCGGACGGCTGCTCCACCCCCGCTCGCCCGACCCGCGACCTTCCCCTTGCCGCTCGAAGTCGCGGCGCCATCTCAGGGAGAACCCATGAACGACCCCCGTCCCCGCACCGTCCTCGTCATAGGTGGCGGCGCGTCCGGCAACGCCGTGACCGTGCTGCTGCGGCGGGCGGGCATCGCCGTGGAACTGATCGAGGCCAAACCCGACTGGAACGTGCTCGGCTCCGGCATCACCCTCCAGGGCAACGCGCTGCGCGTGCTGCGCGAGGTGGGCGTATGGGACCAGGTCCGGGAGAGCGGCTACGCCGTCGACGCCGTCGGCCTGGCCGCGCCCGACGGGACCGTGTTCCATGTCCAGCAGGACATCCGCACCGGCGGGGACGACCTGCCCCCGATCTTCGGCATGCAGCGGCCCCGGCTCCAGGAGATTCTGTGTGAGGCCGTTCTCGAGAGCGGCGCGACGGTACGCCTCGGCACCACCGCCGAGGAGCTGATCCAGGACGCGTCCGGCGTCACCGCCCGGTTCAGCGACGGCACCGAGGGCCGCTACGACCTTGTCATCGCCGCCGACGGCGTCGGCTCCCACACGCGCGCGGTGATCGGCATCAGCGACAAACCCGAACCGACCGGCATGGCCATCTGGCGCGTCCCCGTGCCCCGCCCCGAGAGCGTGGAGCGCATGACCCTGGCCTACGGCGGAACCTGCTACATCGCCGGCTACTGCCCCACCAGCAAGAACACCATCTACGCCTACCTCGTCGAGGCCAACCGCGACCGCGCCTCCATCGACCCGGCCTCGTACGCGGACGAGATGCGACGGCTGGCCGCGCCCTACGGGGGTGCGTGGCCGGAGATCGCCGCGAGCATCACCGACCCCGCCAAGGTCAACTACACCTGGTTCGACCGGCTGCTCGTCGAGGGCTCCTGGCACCGCGGCCGGGTCGTCCTGATCGGTGACGCGGCCCACGTCTGTCCCCCCACGCTCGCCCAGGGCGCGGCCATGTCGCTGGAGGACGCCTCCGTACTGGCCGAGATGCTGGGCCAGGAGCAGGACTGGAGTTCCCTCGACGCCCTGCTGACCGGCTTCTACGAACGCCGGATCGACCGTGTCCGCATGGTGGTCGAAGCATCCGTGCAACTCGGTCAGTGGCAGCTGGACGGCGTCCGTGACGCCGACGCACCCGGTCTGATGGGCCGCACGATGTCCGCCCTGAAGGAGACCCCGTGAACCCCGTGAGTCCCCAGAACAGCGCACCCACGATCGACGTCCACGCGCACGTCCTGCTCCCTCAGGTCGAGGACGCCGTCGCCGGACACCCCGGGCTGGCCGCGGCCCGCGATCTCGACGCCCGCCGCAACGGCCCCGAGGCCATCGCCGTCAGCGGCCCGATGTTCCGGGACCGCTTCCCGAAACTGACTGACGTCAAGGCCCGGCTCGCCGCGATGGACGCCTCCGGGGTCGACGTCCAGCTGGTCTCGCCGTCTCCGTCGCACTACCACTACTGGGCCGACGATGACCTGGCCCGTACGGTGTGGGAACTGGCCAACGAGGGCACCGCCGCGCACGTCGCCCAGGCCCCGGAACGGCTGCACGGCCTCGGCCTCGTCCCGCTCCAGCACCCGGGCCTCGCCGTCGAAGCCCTCGAGCACGCCCTCGGCCTTGGCCTGCGCGGGGTCGAGATATCGAGCCACGCGCCGGGACGCGAACTGTCGGACCCGGCGTACGAGCCGTTCTGGACACGGGCCGAGGAAACCGGCGCCATCCTCTTCCTGCACCCCTTCGGTTGCACGCTCGACGAGCGCCTCAACCGGTGGTACCTGTCCAACACCGTCGGCCAGCCGACCGAGAACGCCGTCGCCCTGTCCCATCTGATCTTCTCCGGAGTCCTGGACCGGCACCCGGGGTTGCGCATCGTCGCCGCCCACGGCGGTGGCTATCTGCCCACCCACATCGGCCGCTCCGACCACGCCTGGCTCGCCCGCGCCGACACCCGCGGCTGCGCGCACCCGCCCAGCAGCTACCTCAAGCAGCTGTACTTCGACTCCCTTGTCCACGACCCGGACGTCCTGCGCGAGCTGATCCGGGCAGCCGGCCCCGACCGGGTGCTGCTCGGCTCCGACTTCCCCTTCGACATGGGCACCGACGACCCGCTCGGTGCTCTGCGCAACGTCACGAACCTGCCCGCCCCCCACTTCCACGCCGTACGCGGCGGTAACGCGGCAGCGCTGCTGCGTCTCACCTGAGGAGCCCGACATGACCAACCGTCTGCTCACCCACCTGCGGCACGTCGACCTGGCCGTGCCGGACTACGACAAGCAGCTCGACTTCTACGCCGGCGTCTGGGGCCTGACCAAGGTAGCCGAGGACTCCGGCATCTCCTTCCTGGCCGCCGAGGGCTCCCCCGAGCAGTACATCGTCCGGCTCCGCAAGGCCGAGGAGAAGCGCCTCGACCTCATCTCCTACGGTGCGGCGAACCCCGCCGACGTGGACACACTCGCCGAGCAACTCCTTGCGGGTGGAGTGCGGTTGATCTCCCAGCCGGGCAAGGTCGACACCCCCGGCGGCGGCTACGGCTTCCGCTTCTTCGACATCGACGGCCGCACCATCGAGGTCTCGGCCGACGTCGAGGCGCGCCGGCACCGTCGTATCGAGGAGAAGGAGTCCATCCCCGTCCGTCTCTCGCACGTCGTCCTGAACTCCCCCAATATCAACGCCACCCGCGCCTGGTACGAGCAGCACCTCGACTTCCGGCTGTCCGACACGATGGCCTTGCCGCACATGGGCGAGGTCATGCACTTCATGCGGATCAGCAACCAGCACCACTCCATGGCCATCGCCAGCGGTCCGCACACCTCCCTGCAGCACCTCTCCTTCGAGATGCGCGGCATCGACGAGTACATGCGCGGCTCCGGCCGCGTGATGCGCTCCGGCGCCCGCAAGATCTGGGGCCCCGGGCGGCACATGGCGGGCGACAACACCTTCACGTACTTCCTCGACCCGCACGGCAACACCGTGGAGTACACCACCGAGCTCGAAAAGCTGGACGAGGACACCTGGCACCCACACATCTACGACCTGACGAAGCCCGAGAACGCCGACCAGTGGGGCACGTCCAACCCGATGAACGAGATGGTCGCCAAGGAAATGCTCAACGATGTCGACCGCGGCGTCTTCGTCGCTCCGCCGGTCTGACCCCATGCCCCCGGGGGCTCGGCGCACTCCCCCGCCATGCCGTGCCGCCGCGCCCCCGGCCTGTGTCAACCCACCCAGCTCCCTAGGAATGCCATGCGTTTCGCCACGTACGAACAGCACGGCCGCAGCCGTCTCGCCACCGTCGAGGACGACGGCACCCTCTACCCCTGCCCCGGCCGAGCCTCGCTTCTCGACCTGATCCAGGCCGGTCCCGAGGCGCTGCGCGAGGCGGGCAACGCAAACCTGGACGTGCCGCGCGGCCCGCATGTCTCCCAGGTGCGCTTGCTGCCGCCGCTCCAACCGCCGTCCGTACGCGACTTCGTCACGTTCGAGGAGCACGTCGAGGGTGTACGGCGCAGCATCGACGGAGTCTCGGGCGCCCCGGACGCCTGGTACGACGCGCCCACCTTCTACTTCACCAATCCCTACGCGGTCATCGGCGCTCACGACGACGTCCCCGTGCCGCCGGGCAGCCGGGCACTGGACTTCGAACTCGAAGTCGCCGCGGTCATCGGCCGCGAGGGCCGCGATCTCACCCCCGAGCAGGCCCGCGACCACATCATCGGCTACACCATCTACAACGACTGGTCCGCACGCGACCTCCAGTCCCGTGAGATGCAGGTCAGCCTCGGCCCCTGCAAGGGCAAGGACACCGCCACGACCCTCGGCCCCCACCTCGTCACCGCGGACGAGCTGGAGCCGTACCGCGACAGCGACGGGTTCCTGCGCCTGGCGCTGACCGCCGAGATCAACGGCGAGGTCGTCGGCAAGGACCTGCTGTCCAACATGAGCTGGACCTTCGAGGAGATGACCGCCTACGCCTCCAGGGGCACTTACGTACGCCCCGGCGATGTTCTCGGCTCCGGCACCTGTGGCAACGGCGGCTGCCTCGCCGAGCTCTGGGGGGTACGCGGCCGCCAGGACCCGCCGCCGCTCAAGCCCGGCGACACCGTCACCCTCACGGTCGAGGGCATCGGCACCGTCTCCAACACCGTGGTCCCCGGTGCCGAACCGGTGGCCGTCCCTCGCGCCCGTACCCGCCCGCGAGCGCGCCCCTGAACCGCGAGGCGGAGAGCAGGCCGGCCGACAAGGTCGTCGTCACCGGGACAGCGCGCGGCAGGGCACGGGGGAGGCTCCGGCCCGGGCGGGAGCGACCGTGACCGCCACCGATGCGACACAGGCACCCGACCAACTGGGCCATCCCTTGAATGATCGGCGCCGAGAGCCAGGCGCGGCGGCCTGCTCGCCGACGACCACCCTGCTCCACGCCATCGGCTGCCACATCCCACTCCGCCGGGCCGACCCCCTGACGAGCTGCTCGACGCCGCCGCCCTCCTCGCCTCAGGCGAGGCCTCGTACATCACCGGCGCCCGTCTCGTCGCCGTCGGCGACTGGTCGACGGTGCTGCCCGGCTCCCCCGTTTGCCCCCGGCCGACCTCCGGCTGAAAGACATCTCACGTGCCTAAGAAGTCAAGCCGCTACGGCCAGATCCGCCGGGAGGGAGGTGAAGGCGTGTTGTTCGTCGTAGTGCTGCCGGGTCTGCAGGCAGTGGTAGAGCTGACCGATCATGCGGTTGAACAGGTGCCGCTGGGCCTGGGCATGCCAGTCTCCGTGTTCGCGCCGTCGCCGGTAGTGGGCGGCTGCTCCAGGCGAGGCTGTGAGCGCGGCGAAGGCCCACTGGTGACCGGCGTTGGTCAGGCGGTTGTTCTTGATGTAGCGGCGTCCGACGAAGCGTTTCTTGCCCGAGGCCCGGGTGATGGGGGCCGATCCCGCGTATGCCCTCAGGGCCCGGGCGTCGGCGAACCGTGCGCGGTCGTCACCGATCTCGGCGAGCACCCGGGAACCGAGCTGGACGCCCATGCCGGGGAAGCTGAGCAGGATCTCAGCGTCCGGGTGCCGGCGAAAAGACGCCTCCACCGCCTCGGTGAGGTCGTCGACGGCCTGGCAGGCCGCGTTCAACTGCGTGAGCAGGGCGAGCAGTTGCTGCCCCATGGCGTCCTCGACGAGCGGGGGCTGGTGGGCCTGCTCGGCGCGCAGGGCGGTCTTGAGGCGTTCGGCTTCGGCGTTGATGCCGCGGCTGCGGCCGGCCCGTTTGAGCGCGGCCCGCAGCCGGGGCAGGGTCAGCCGGGCTGCCGCGCTTGGGGTCGGGGCCAGGGCGAGCACCGCGCGGGCCTCGGGACGGGTCAGTCCGCCCTGCTTGCCGAGGAAGGCGTCCAGCGCGACGGGGTAGTAGTCGCGCAGCAGCGAGCGGACCTGGTTGGCGATCTGCTGGCGGGCCCAGACGGCGTCCTGCTGGGCGCGGGCCAGGACTGTGATGGCGCGGGCGAGGTCGCTGTCGTCGGGCAGTGGCCGGTGGGCGTGCATGTCGGTGCGCAGGATGTTGGCCAGGACCAGAGCGTCGCCGGGGTCGGACTTCTTGCGCGAGACGCCGTGACGATCCCGGTAGCGGGCAGCGGCGAGCGGGTTTATGGCGAAGATCTTCCGCTTGCCGGTGCGCAGGGCTGCCACGAGCAAGCCGCTGGAGGTCTCGATGGCCACCGGTATCGGCGTCTCGGGACTGTCGCCGTGCTCGGCGAGCAGGTCCAGCAGCAGCCGGTATCCGGCGAGGTCGTCGTTGATGCGGCGCTTGGCCAGCAACTGGCCGTCCTGATCGACCAGGGCCACATCATGGTGCGACTCGGCCCAGTCGATCCCGCAGAACACGCTCAAGCCCTTCTCCTCTCTTCGTGCGTTTGCGCAGGTGACAAGCCTGTGCGGGCCACGCGGCGACCTAATCCCAGGACTCGACGGTCCGCCATCTCACCAGCCGTTCGTGGCACCAGCGCACCGCACGGGCCCCGGTCTCGATCAGAGCTCGGACGGCTCGCGGAGTTGGCGGGGGTCACCACCACGACGGTCAACGTTCGGCCCAGGCCGGTGAGTTTCGCAGCGGCCCGAAGACACCGGGCGCCACCGGTCTTTCAGAAGGTCTCAGAGGACCAGGAACCCAGAGGGGTCAGCCCGGTGCCCACGAGGCCGCTGCGAACCGCACCACATCGATAGTCCGGACCGCCCCTGACGGAGCCAACCGGAACCGCTTACTCAAGGATTAGGACCCGCACGTGAACAAGGTCAGCGCGAGCGCCGCCGAGGCGGTCGCCGACATCTCCGACGGGGCCTCACTCGCCGTTGGTGGCTTCGGTCTGTCCGGCATACCGGCCGCCCTCATCGACGCCCTGCACGCCCGGGGCACCACCCGTCTGAAGGTCGTCTCCAACAACTGCGGCGTAGACGGCCAGGGACTCGGCCTCCTGCTCGCCGACGGCCGCATCAGCCGCGTGACGGGCAGTTACGTCGGCGAGAACAAGGAGTTCGCCCGCCAATACCTCAGCGGCGAGCTGGAGGTCGAACTCGTACCGCAAGGCACCCTGGCCGAGCGGCTACGGGCCGGCGGGGCCGGCATCCCGGCCTTCTACACACCGGCAGGCGTGGGCACACAGGTCGCAGACGGCGGCCTGCCCTGGCGTTACGCGGCGGACGGCAGCATCGCCCTCGCTTCCCCCGCAAAGGAGAAGCGCTCCTTCGGCGGCCGCGCGCATGTCCTCGAACACGGCATCACCACGGACTACGCGCTCGTCCGCGCCTGGCGCGGCGATACTCACGGCAACCTGGTCTTCAACAAGGCCGCCGCCAACTTCAACCCGCTGGCCGCCATGGCCGGCCGCATCACGATCGCCGAGGTCGAGGAGCTCGTAGAACCCGGCGAGCTGCCCCCCGACGCGATCCATCTGCCCGGCGTCTTCGTCCAGCGGGTCCTCGCCCTCACGCCCGCGCAGGCCGCCGACAAACCGATCGAACGGCGTACGATTTCCACGCCCGAGGCACGAGAGACGGTGCACAGCTGATGCCCTGGACCCGCGACCAGATGGCCGCCCGCGCCGCCGCCGAACTCACCGACGGCTCCTACGTCAACCTCGGCATCGGCCTGCCCACCCTCGTCCCGGGCCACCTCCCGCCAGGAGTCCACGTCGTCCTCCACTCCGAGAACGGCATCCTCGGCACCGGGCCCTACCCATGTGAACGCGACGTCGACCCCGACCTCATCAACGCCGGCAAGGAAACCGTCACCGTGCTCCCGGGAGCGGCCTTCTTCGACTCCGCCCTGTCCTTCGGAATGATCCGCGGCGGCCACATCGACACCGCCGTGCTCGGTGCCATGCAGGTCTCCGCGACCGGCGACCTCGCCAACTGGATGATCCCCGGAAAGATGATCAAGGGCATGGGCGGTGCCATGGACCTCGTCCACGGCGCCCGCCGCGTCGTCGTCCTCATGGACCACACCGCCAAGGACGGCAGCCCCAAGATCCTCGACGAGTGCACCCTGCCCCTCACGGGCCAGGCCTGCGTCCACCGCGTCATCACCGACCTGGGCGTCATCGACGTCACCGACAACGGCCTGGTCCTTGTCGAAACCGCCCCCGGTGTCACCCACCACGACATCACCGCCGCTACCGCCGCGGAACTGCACACCGCCGCTTGAGGCACGACGACCGACACCTCGTGTGCGGGCTTCTGCCGCGACCGCACCAAGGGCTTCCTGGTCGGCACCGAGCATGTAGGGGAGAAGCCCGCCCTCACCATCCACCAGGTCAACGACGACCAGGACTGAGCAACCCACCATGAAGAAGCTTCCCGCCAAGCGCGGTCGCGTCGCTGTCATCGGCGCCGGGCCCGGTGGCATGGCCGCCGCACTCTCCGTCCATCAGGCCGGCCACGACGTCGTGCTGTTCGAGCGCTACCCGCAGGCCAGGCCCGCCGGCAACATCCTCAACCTGTGGCCGCCCCCCATCAAGGCACTCGGGCTGCTCGGTGTGAACACCGAGGACCTGGGTGCGCCCTGTACGTCCGAGTTCCGCAACGCCCGCGGGCGTCGCCGGGTCCGCGCGGCCCTTCCGGAGCAGGTTGTCCGCGACTACGGCGGCGGTTTCGTCGGCCTGCTGCGCCCCGAGTTGTACGAGCGGCTGCTCGACGCGCTGCCCCAGGGCGTCCTGCGGGTCAACCACACGGTGGAGCGCGTCGAGCAGGACGAGAGCGGTGTTCGCCTGCACCTCGCGGACGGACGAGTCCACGAGGCGGACGTCGTGATCGGCGCGGACGGCATCGATTCCCTGGTCCGCCGCACTCTGTGGGGCGACAGCCCCAAGCGCGAGCACAACCTGCACATCTTCGGCGGCTACACCTTCGACGAGGATGTCGAGACCGAGCCCGGTATGTGCGTCCTCTCCCGCACCCGCACGGTGCAGGGCAGCTGGACCGCCATCCGCGACAAGGGACGTGACGGCCACCAGTGGTGGATACTCGAAGCGTTCGACGCAAGCCGGGAGTTCTCGGGGGACCTGCACTCGACCGCGACCGGCCTCGGTCAGGCCTTCGCCCGTCCGCTCCCCCAGCTGATCGCCGCGACCGACCCCGCGCACGTTCAGCGCTGGGTGATCCGCGACCGCAAGCCGCTGAAGCAGTGGTCCAAGGGCCGCGCCACTCTCGTCGGTGACGCTGCTCATCCCACGTCCCCGTACGCGGGGTACGGCGCCGGTATGGCCACCGAAGACGGTTACTTCATCGGCCGCCGCCTGGCAGGGGTGGACCTGAGCGACTACGCCGCCGTCCGCCAGGCACTCGACGCCTTCGAGTCCCCCCGCAAACCGCACACCGCCCGGCAGTCCCAGCACGCCTACGTACTCGGGCAGCTCTTCCACCACGCACCGCGCGCCCTGCAACCGGTCCGGGACGCGATCCTGGACCGCACCCCACTGATGCAGAAGGTGGTGGGTGACTCCACCCCCAGCTCGATCCTCACTCAGCTCGGTGAGATCGACCGGGCCGAAGCCCGCTTCACCGCACTCCTCGGCCTCGGCGAGGCGCACGACACCGCGTCCTGAACCACGTGGCCGGGGTCCGGGGCCCCCGGGCGGGGCGGGCGTTGTTCCATGGCAACAGGCCGCCCGACGCACGCCCCGCACAGAACGCCAAGCGTTCATCGGGCAGTCGACCAGGACCACGGCGATCGGGAACTGTGTGTCCCCGTGGGATCGCGCGCGCCCTCCCATGGACGCTCGACGTCGGGGCGGGCGGCGAACTCATCCGCGGCTGACGGCCGGTCTCCTCCAGGCCCTGCAGGACCATGTCCTCCTGGTGCCGAAGTACCGGAAGGGACTGGCTCGCGACTGCCCGACCTCCCCGGCGATCTGGTCGGCGGTCGTCCTGTCGACCCCAGGAACGCGATTGGGGCTTGCGACGGCGGCTACTTCATTCCCGTGGTGGCGATTCCCTTGACGAGATAGCGCTGGCCGACGAGGAAGACGATGAAGACCGGGATCAGCGTGATGACGGACATCGCGAACAGTGATCCCCATGAGGCTCCGCTGGTGGCGTCGACGTAGTTGCGCAGTGCCACGGGCGCCGTCTGCAGTTCGGGTTTGGTCAGGTAGATCAACTGGCTCAGGAAGTCGTTCCACGTCCAGATGAAGGTGAAGATGGCGGTGGTGGCCAGGGCCGGCAACGAGATCGGCAGCAGGATGCGGAAGTAGATGCGCCAGTACCCCGCGCCGTCGATCTTGGCCGCCTCGTCCAGCTCGGTGGGAAGACCCCGGAAGAACTGGACCATCAGGAAGATGAAGAAGGCGTCCGTGGCGAGGAACTTGGGAACGATCAGCGGGAGGAACGTGTTGACCCACTCGATCTTCGAGAACATGACGTACTGCGGGATGATGAGCACGTAGACCGGCACCATGAGAGTCAGCATCATCATGCCGAAGAAGAAGGCCCGCCCGCGGAACTTCAGCCGCGCGAAGGCGTAGGCCGCCATGGAGCAACTGACCAGGTTGCCGAGCAGGGCCCCCAGCACGACGATCGCCGAGTTCAGCAGGTACACCCCGAACGGGTGCGAGAGGGCGTTCCAGCCGTCGGTGTAGTGGCTGAAATCGGTCTTCGTGGGCAGCAGCGAGGGATCACGGAAGATCAGGGCCTCGGGTTTGATCGAGCTGGCGATCATCCACAACAGCGGGTAGACCATCACGAGCCCGAAGGCGATCAGCACGACGTGCTTGAGCGTGGAGCGTATGCGGGCCGCCCGCCTGTGCCGGCGCGCGGCAGGCGCGGGAGCGGGGGAAGGGGCCGGGGCTGCGGCTTTCAGGGGTGTCATCTCACTTACCGTCACCGTAGAACACCCATCTCTTGCTGAAGTAGAAGTTGATTGCGGTCAGGAAGCCGACGATCACCACGAGCAGCCATGCCATGGCCGAGGCGTAGCCCATGTGGAGCCGGCCGAAGCCCTCGTCGTACAGGTACAGCGAGTAGAAGAGGGTCGAGTCCGAGGGGCCTCCCGTCCCCCCGCTGACGACGAACGCCTGGGTGAAGGACTGGAAGGAGCTGATGACCTGGAGAACGAGGTTGAAGAAGATGATCGGGGTGAGCAGCGGCAGGGTGACGTGCCGGAACTGGTGCCGGCGGCCGGCGCCGTCGAGGGCGGCGGCTTCGTAGTACTGCTCGGGGATCTGCCGCAGGCCGGCCAAGAAGATCACCATGGAGGAGCCGAAGGTCCACACATGCAGGACGACGAGGCTGTACAGCGCGGTGTCCGGGTTGGAGATCCATCCGGGACCGTCGATGCCGAACAGTCCGAGGAACTTGTTCACCAGGCCGTCGGTGCCGAAGACCTGTCGCCACAGGATGCCCACCGCGACCGATGCGCCGAGGAGCGAAGGCAGGTAGTAGACGGACCGGTAGAAGGCCAGTCCCTTGATGCCCCGGTTGAGGACCATCGCCAGGGCGAGGGCGACCGCCAGCAGCAACGGCACGCTGAGGACGACGTAGAGGAAGGTAACGCTCAGGGACTGACGCAATCGGGGGTCGTCGAGCATCTTGCTGTAGTTCTCGAAGCCCACCCACTGCGGAGAGCTCAGCAGGTTGTAGTCCGTCATCGAGAAGTACAGCGAGGCAATCATCGGACCGAGCATGACGCCGGCCATGCCGACGAACCACGGCAGCAGGAAGACCCATGCGGTCCGTTCTTCTTTCCTGGCCGCCCGGCTCAGGGGTCTGCGAAGCACAGTCATCGTCCTCGGGTTCTTGGATCGGGTGCGGGGTTCAGGAGCCGCTGGGTGACGGTTCGGCGTGCTGTGCCGCGGCCAGGGGACTGCGCACGACGGCGACATCGGCCGCGTCGAGGACGAGGGCCTCCCCGGCCTCGATGCGGCGTCCGGTGATCAGGTCGGTGCCGGAGCGGTCGAGGGTGACCGTCGCCTTGTCCTGCCGGTGGTTCAGCAGGAACAGGTACGCGTTCGTCCGAGTCCGTCGCTCGGTGACCTCGACGCCCCGCGGTGCGGCGTGCACCGGTCGCACCCCGGCCAGGTCCAGGACGTGCTGCACCAGCGCCTCGAGGGCGTCGTCGTCCAGACGTGTGCCGATGTACACGGCACGGCCCCGGCCGAGTTCGTGCTCGATCACCGCCGCCTTGCCGGAGAGATGGCCCTTGCGGTAGACGGCGAGCGGTCGGGCGGTTTCCGTTACCAGGTCGTCCTGCCACACCGAGGCGGTTGCGAAGAATCCGTTCAGCGCGGTCTCCTCGGTCGCCGCCCGGACCGGCACCGCGGCCTCCACGGGCAACGGAGAGAACTCCTGGACGTGCGCTCCGATGATCTCGCGCAGGGCGCCCGGGTATCCGCCTTCGACGATCCGGTCGTCCTCGTCGACGATCCCGGAGAAGTACGAGGCGACGAGATGGCCACCGCCCTCCACGAACTGTCGTACCGCCGCGCTGTGTTGGCGTGTCATCAGATACTGGTTGGGGACGACCAGGACTCGGTAGGGCGACAGGTCGTCGTCGAGGGTGACGACGTCGACGGCGACCTGGCTGTTCCACAGGGCACGGTGGTGCCGGGCCACGGTGTCGCGGTAGTCGAAGGCGTCGTCCGGGTGGGCGCAGCCTTCCACGGCCCACCAGTTCTGCCAGTCCCACACGATCGCGACCTGTGCGCCGGTCCGTGCCGTGGCGACCTCGTCGATGGCCCGCAGCTCGTTGCCGAGCGCCTTGACCTCCTGCCAGGTCCGGGTCTTCTCACCTCCGTGCGGGAGCATCGCCGAATGAAACTTCTCCTGGCCCTGGGGTGAGGCTCTCCACTGGAAGAACATCACCGCGTCGGAGCCGTGCGCGACGGCCTGGTAGGAGCCCAGGCGCATCCGGCCGGGCTGCTTGACCTGATTGATCTTCCACTGGCTCACCGCGCCGGCCGCCTGTTCCATCAGCATCCAGGGCCGGCCGTTGCCGAGCGAGCGCATCAGGTCGTACTGAAAGGCGGCGACGGCCATCGAGTGCGGCTTGCCCGGGTCGGGGTAGCAGTCGAAGGCGACGACGTCGAGTTCCTTCGCCCACCGGTGGCTGTCGGTCAGCCGGCAGCCGAAGAAGTTGGTGGTCGCCGGCACATCGGGGGTGATCGCGTGGAGCAGGTCACGTTCCTGCGTGACGAGCTCCAGCAGGTTGTCGGAGGTGAAGCGGGAGAAGTCCAGCTCACGGGAGGGGTTGGCCCAGCCGCGCACGGGCTGGGGCAGGTGCACCTGGGACCAGTCGCCGTAGCGCTGGCTCCAGAATGCCGTGCCCCACCGTCGATTGAGCTCGTCCAGCGTGCCGTACCGATGTCTCAGCCACGCGCGGAAGCGGTCGTCGCACCGGTCACAGAAGCAGTCGGAGTGGTACTCGTTGCCGATGTGCCACATGGCCAGAGCGGGATGCTTCCCGTACCGCTCGGCCAGCTTGGTGGCGATGCGCCGGCTGCGGTCCCGGTAGACCGGGGAGGACGGGCAGAAGTGCCCCCGGCTTCCGATGCCGTGCCGCACCCCCTGCCGGTCGGCTGACAGGATCTCGGGGAAGTCCGTGGCGAGCCACGGCGGCGGTGCGGCGTTCGGGGTCGCGAGGTTGACGTGGATGCCGTTCGACCACAGCAGGTCCATGATCTCGTCGAGCCACGAGAAGTCGAACCGGCCGTCGGCCGGCTCCAGCACGGACCAGGAGAAGATGCCCAGGCTCACGAGCCGCACTCCTGCGGCTCGCATGAGCCGGACGTCCTCCCGCCACACCTCCCTCGGCCACTGCTCCGGGTTGTAGTCCCCGCCGTAGACGACTCCCGGCAGTCGACTGCGAAAGGTGCTCATGCGCGGATCGTTCGTGCGCGGATCGGACACAGCGGGGATTCCTTCCGGAAGCGCTACTACGTGTGGCAGCTCAGAGCTGGGACTTGATCTCGGAGATGAACTTCTTGGCCGCCGCCTTCGGCGACAGACGGTCGAACAGCACGTCCTCGTTGAGACGCTGGAAGATCTCCGGGACAGCGGGACCGGCCTTCGCGTTGGGGAGGTGCACCGCGGTCGGCTTCAGGGCGTTGGCACGGCGCAGGTAGTCGGCGATCCGCTTCTCCGCGGGGGACAACTCGGGCGTGATCGCCTTGAGGACGTCGGGGTTGACGGGAACACCGCGGTCGAACTTCCCGATCTTGCCCGCCTCGGGGGAGTTGACCAGGAAGTCGAGCAGCTGCGCGGCCTCCTTGGGGTGTTCGGTCCGCGCCGAGGCCCCGTAGAAGACGCCGGGCTTGGTGTAGGCGCCGACCTGGGAGGCACCGTCCTCGCCGGGGAAGAGCAGGAGCTTGGTCTCGCGCTCGCTGGCGGCCTCCAGCGCGCCGAGCTGGGTGACGGACAGCTCGGTCATGGCCGCCTTGTGCTGGGCGACCAGGTTCTGCTCGATGCCGGCTCCTGAGGCCAGGGCCTCGACCGCTGCCTCGGGGCTGGTCGTGCCACCGCTGTCACGCAGCTTGACGACCCACTCCCAGTAGCCGGCCATGGTCTTCTCGGTGAAACCGATCTCGCTGCCGTCCTCGGTCCAGTAGTCCTCACCGTGCTGCCGCAGCCACGGGCCCACCATGTTGGGGTAGAGAGGCATCACACTGCCGACCAGCTTCGACTTCGACTTGGCGACGGCGGTGGCGGTCTTCACGTAGTCGTCCCACGACCACTTGGTGTCGTCCGGAATAGGCACACCGGCCTTCTTGAACGCCGCCGGATCCACGGCGACACCGAACGCGCTGTCGCCGGCCGGGACACCGTAGAGGCCGCCCTTCACGGTCGTCATCGACATCGAGTTCGGGGGCAGCCTGTCCGTGTTCAGCGTGTCCTTGACCTTCTTCAGGTCCATCAGCTGCCCGTTGTCGATGTACGAGTACATGAACGGGTCCGTGATCTGCAGGACGTCGGGCATGTCATTGGCGGCCGCGCTGGTGGACAGCTTCTTCCAGTAGTCGTCCCAATTGGAGTACTCGGGCTGGACGTCGATGTTGGGGTGCTTCTTCTCGAACTCCGCGATCATCTGCTTGGTCTGCTCGTGCCGGACGTCCGACCCCCACCAGTTGAACCGGATGACGGTCTTGCCGCCGTCGCTGCCGGAGGAGTCCGCGGCGCAGCCCGCGGACAGGACCAGGGCGAAGACCGAACAGGTCAGCCCAACCGCACGAAGTCTTGTGCGTCTGTTCGGACGGGACGAGTGGTTCATGGTGAGGCTCCTCTGCTGCCATCACTGGGCGGTGCGCCCAGACGGGGGGACGTCGTCTCAAGAAGCCGGCGTGCGACGCCGGCCGTCTCGCCGCGTGGCGGCGGACCGCACAACTCGGCTGCTTTGCGGGCCGCGAAAGTTACGTGCGACCCGCGTGCCGGCAGCCGGCCCGGATCGTCGAATCCGGGTGGGCTGCAGCGGCTCTGGAAGGGGTTCTTGTGAACGTACGCTGGAACCTTGTGTCGGTGTGCCGAGCTGATCCGCGGGTTGACCGCGAGCATCGCACCGAGTTGAGGGCTGTGTGCGTCAGCAATAGTGAACGTTCACACGGCGAGCGTAGTAATCGACTACATCTCGGTCAAGGGCTCCGTACGTAACACTTGGGTACTTAGTGAGACTTCACCGGTTCCGGGCCGGTACGGAAGCGGCACGGACCGAGGGGGAACAGGCCGGGGCAGCGCGTTCCGCCCGGTTCGGACGGGGCGTTCGGGGCTCCCGCCCGCCCGAATCCCCGTTGCACGACGGCTCGTTGGTGGGGCCGACGGGCTAGAGGGTGTGGTGGTTCGTCCTCGCCGGTCCGGACGACTCGCGCAGCACGAGGCGGCAGTCGAGGTCCAGATGCAGTTCCGGCTCGGTCTCCTCGCGGATGCGTGCGAACAGGGCCCGCATGGCCCGCCGGCCCATGGCCTCACGGTCGAGGTCCACGGTGGAGATGGACGGGTTGAAGTACGCGGTGAACTCCTGGTTGTCCCAGCCGAAGACACTCACGTCCTCCGGGACCCGCCACCCGCGGTCCTGGAAGCCACGGATGACGCCCATGGCGACGTCGTCGTTGGCGGCGAGGACCGCGGTGACACCGGAGTCCGCCGACAGGCCCCTGGCCGCGTCGTATCCGGAGCGCACGGACCAGTCACCGTCGATGACGGCGTAGTTCTCCAGGCCCCGCTCGGCGACCGTCCGCAGATAGACCTCGCGTCGCTTGCGTGCCGACATCCAGTCAGTGCTGCCGGCGACATGGACGAAACGCCGATGGCCCAGGGAGACGAGGTGATCGATGATCATGGCGGCCGGCTCGCCGTCAGCCGTGATCCCGTGGGACCGCATCTGGTCGTCGTACTCGCCTATGACGACGGTCGGCGTATGGTCCAGCCCCAGCTTCTCCAGGTCACCGATGGGGGTGAAGGTCAGCACTCCTTCGGCCTGACCGGAGTCGAGCAGGGAGCGGACGCGGTCGCCCCTGACCCGTTCGTCGCCTTCCAGACCGACGATGTCCAGCAGGTAACCGGCCGCCTGTGCCTCGGCGGACGCTCCCCGCAGGATCTGCGACGGCACGAAGGTCGTCATGGCCGGCAGGACCACGGTGACACGGTTCGACTTGCGGGTGCGCATCGACCGCGCCACCAGGTTGGGCCGGTAGTCCAGGTCGGCCACGGCCTGCTCGATGCGGGCCACCGTCTGCGGCTTCATGCCACCGTTGCCCCGCAGGAAGCGCGAGACGGTCTGATGCGACACCCCCGCGTGCGCCGCGACGTCGAGGATGGTGGGACGCTTTCGGGACGGCTGCTTCGGCCGTTTCACGTCCCGCTCCGCTCTCTCCGGTCCCGTGTCCGCGTCCACCGTGCCGCCCCCCGCCGCATCTCCGCGCCCCGCACAACCATCGGTACTGTACCGCCCAGTACGCCATGGCAGGCCGGGCCCTTGACTCTTGCTGTCTCGCCGGAGCCGACCGCTTCGGCCGGTCGAGCCCGGCTGTCCCGCAGATCGTCCGGCCCGGCCGGCCGCATGGTTCCTGTCCGGGCCGTGCGGCCGGCCGCCGAATCCGCCGTCACCCGGCGGCTCGCGTTCCTCATGTCAGACCTGCACGGTCCAGTGCTGGTTCTGGTGCGACTCGCTGTTCCAGCAGGTGTACTGCAGCAGCCGGGCGCCGTCCGTCGTGAGGGCCCGGTCCACGTCGAGGCACTTGCCGGAGTGACGGGCGATGATCTCGACGTAGCCGGTGCCGGTGTCGGTCAGCCGCCACTGCTGGCTGGGGCGGCCGTCGCAGGTCTGCTGGATGATCGCGGCCGAGTTCGCCGTGGAGGAGCCGGCCACGTCCAGGCACAGTCCCGAGTGCCGGGAGAGGATCTGGTGGTAGCCCCCGCCGACTTCGCGCAGCTGCCACTGCTGGTCGTCGCCGTCCGAGCAGCCGGCCTGCTCGATCGCGGCCCCGGCCGTGGTCGAGGAGCCGACCGCCTCGGCGCACTTGCCGGAGTGCCGCGCCTTGAGCGTCGTCGTGTCGGCCAGCTGGGACAGTTCCGACGAGAGCACGGGGACGTAGAAGTCGGTGATCCCGGCGATGTTCGGATGCGTGCCGCTGCCGCCGCTGCCCGGGTAACCGCTCACGAGTCCGTCGAAGGTGTACGCCACTCGCTGAGCGTCGACGCGCGTGTCGAGCGTCGCGTCCCCGAAGACGTCGGCCACCGCCACGCCCCACTTCTGGGCGGCCTGCAACTGCACCTGGCGCAGGGCGAGCTGGGTGTCCCAGTCCCGCGAGCCCATCTTGTGGGCGGCCACGTAGACCAGTTGGGCGGTCGGCCACTTCTGCCGCATGGTGTGGATGGTGGTTTCCAGCGCCCCGGCGTAGGTGCCGGGGTCGAGGGTGGCGGGGTCCTGGGAGCCGCTGACGGTGCCGACCTCGTAGGTGTGCGAGGTGTGGATCTCCATCGCGTCGTTCGTGCCGCCGTCGAAGACGACGAAGTCGGGCGCCTGCGAGCTCGCCGACTTCACCTGGTTAAGGATCTGTCCACCGCTGGCGGTGGGCGCCGGTCCCACGGTCGCTCCGTTGCGGGCGTACTTCGTCAGCGTCATGCCCTCGCGTTCGGCGACGAAGTTCATGAAACTGCGGGAGTACTGGTGCCCCCAGACGATGCTGTCACCGAAGGCGTAGACGGACGAGCCGGCGAGGGTTCCGTAGGCGGGGTTCGCGGGGCGGGTCAGGCGGACGTTGTCGATCGACTGCACACCGGTGCCGTAGTAGTTGCTGGCGACGAGCTTCGCCAGGTTCTGTCCCGTGATGCTCTTCGTGGTGGAGACCAGCACCTTCGGCCCGGCTTCCTTGCTGGTGACCGTGTACTGGATCTTGCCGAGGGTGAAGTCCATGTGCAGATCGACGGTGTACCACTTGGCCCGGTCGAAGCTGATCTTGGTCCAGGTGGGATTGAGCGAGTCCGGGGCGGAGGTGGAGTCCGAGTCGGGTCCGGTCGCGGCGTGGCGGAACTCGGCGCCGGTCGCGGCCATGCCGAAGACCAGGCGTCCGGCGCTGTCGCGCAGTTCCAGACCGGTCTTCATCCCGGTGCTGGTGATGGCCGTCTTCCAGTCGAACCGCAGGTCGAGCGTCTTCTCCTGTGTGATCGACGACGCGAACGGCCGCACGGACGTCGTGTAGTTGCCCATGCCCTTCGTGACATCCAGTACGCCGTTGCCGATGGCGGCCCCGACCGGGAAACCGAAGTTCGCGGGGTTCGTCTGAGCGTCGAACGTCTCGTTGATGAACGTCGCGCCGGGGGTTTCGGCGGCTGAGGCGGCCGGAGCCGTGAGGAAGGCCGCGAGGAGCAGGATGCCGGCGGCCAGGGAGCCGGCCCATCTTCGGGGCCGACGGCCCGTTCTGCGCATGACCGTATACACGTGATCTCCCTTGATCTCTGGTGATACCGACCGGTGCCCGGCGGGGAGGAAGGAGGCCCCGGCCGCGGCTCGGCCCGAGGGCCGCACGGAAAAGCCACGAAGTACCGGGAAGGACGAGGTGTCCGACAACAGCAGAGGCAACTTAGTGATCGTTCACCTGGGCGGTCAAGATGTCTGCAGGTGATCGTTCACTTCGTGGGGACCCGTCGGCGCGACCAAAGCCGACCGCCTCTGGGCTGCGGCGAAACTCTCCTGGTTCACACCATTGACACACAAGCGTTTCAGCCAGTCTTATATGCGCCATCGTTGGTTTCAGTCAACGTCTGATCGCCAGGGCCCCGCCATCGCCTGCCGGCTCGATCGCGCTGTGCCCGACACCCCTGCCTCGAAGGTTCCTGACGGGCGCCATCGAACTCTCAATCGTGATCGTTCACTATCCGGCAGAAGTTCACCCGACACGGAGGTAGTGCAATGAAGTCGAACCCCGGCCCTTGGTCGCGCCGCAGATTCCTGGCCACGAGCGGCGCGGCAGCCCTCGGGGGCATGGCGCTGAACCTCGCCGGCGGTCTCCCGCGGGCCGCCGCGGCCGGCGGCGTGGTGTCCTACGTCGACACATCGAGGTCCACGTACGACAAGATCGCCCTCATGGTCGACGGGAAGCCCTTCTACCACAGCGGCGTCCAGTTCCGGTACGAGAAGCACAAGTACACGTTCGGCTGGACGGACGCCCAGCTGAAGCCGGTGCTCGGGATGATCCGCGACGACGGGTTCACCGTGGTGAACATCCCGATCTGGTGGTCGCAGATCGAGACCTCGAAGGACACCTTCGACTGGACCGACATCGACAAGTACCTGGCCTGGTGCGAGGAGTACGGCCTGAAGCTGGAACTCCTGTGGTTCGGCCACGAATCGACCGGTTCGTCCATCGCGGACCGGATGCCGGACTACGTGATGAACGACTACCAGTTCGTGGTGAGGTCCGACGGCTCAAGGCTGACCCTGAACGGCCACCCTCTCCTGGACAAGACCGACCCGAACCTGCTCGCCAGGGAGAAGGTCGTACTCGGCCGGCTCATGAGCCACCTCGCGTCCGCCGACACCGCGCACACCGTCGTCGGCATCCAGGTGCTGAACGAACCGAACGTGTCGAAGCAGCAGGGCGGCCAGTCCATCGCCCGGAGCTTCAGCACGTACAGCACCGACCTGTGGAACAGCGGCGGATACACCGACACGACGAAGTTCCGCAAGGACGTGCTGCTGAACTACCTGACCCAGCTGGGACAGGTGATCAAGCAGTCGGACTACTCGGTGTACACCCGGGTCAACCTCGCCGGCAGCGCGGACACGGTGCCGGTCGCCGAGAACGAGGCCCTCAGGAGCCAGGGAACGGCGACCATCGACTTCTTCGGAAGGGACCTGTACACCACGGGCCTCGACACGCTCTACAACTACGGCAAGGACGCCACCTGGGCCCGGGGGAAGAACTTCCCCATGGTCCCGGAGAACTTCGGAGGATCCGCGGCGGCGGACGTCGAGAAGTTCAACGCCCTCGCCGGGAACACCGCGCTCAACCTGTATGCCGCCCTGGACCCGGACAGCAGCACGGGCAGCAGCCACCACGGCCTGTACAACTTCAACCCCACCACCAAGGTCGTCACCCGTAAGGCCGTCTCGGACAGGGTCGCGCGGCTCAACCGCTCGCTGAACAAGATCCACCAAGACCTCGCCAGCAGGGCTCCGGTGGAACGCGGCGGAACCACCTTGCAGACCTTCAACCGGGGCGCGACCGCCAGCACCAGCTTCACCAAGACCCTGGGCGGGCTGGACATCGGCTTCGCGACCACGACCGGTGCGCAAGGACTCGCCGTCAGGCGCAGTGCGGCCGAGTTCGCCCTCACCACCACGACCCAGGCCACGTTCACCATGCCTGGAACCGCCGGCGTCGTACGGTCCGTCGAGGCCGGCAGGTACGACTCGAACGACAACTGGGTGAAGTCCGGCACCAAGGCGTACAGCACCGTGTCCGGGAACACCGAAATCACCTTGGCGGCCGAGGAATGCGTGCGAGTCTCGTACCTCGTCAGCGGCGCGCGGTACAAGCTGAGGAACACGTCCTCGGGCAAGTACCTCGACACCGATGCGGACGGTGCGGTCATCCTCGCGTCCGGGACCACTTACGACGACCAGGAGTGGATCGTCGCCAAGGACTCGTCCGGCTCCTGGACCGTCAGGAACGCGCGGACGGGACGCTTCTATCTGGAAGCCAGCTCGAGCAACAACAACGTCATCTGGAACACCGGCACCGTCGCGGCCGCCTCGCTCTGGAATCTGGAAGGGGTCTCGGCAGGCGGGCTCCGCGTCAGGAACACCCACACCGGGAGGGCCTACCTGTACGGGAACTCCGCGGGTGAGGCGAAGTGGAACACGGGAACGCAGGACGCGAGCACGGTCTGGGAGTTCCAGCCCAAGTAGCCGCCCCCGCCGTCCTCTCTCCCGCGAGCCCGGAAAGGCGATACACGCGGGGGAGGGGGCGACACAGGATGCTCGTGTAATGATTGCTGCATGACTCAGGCCGACGTGTTGCGGGCTCTGGATGCCAGGGCCGCCGGCCAGTGGGGTCTGGTGACCACCGCCCAGGCGAAGCTGGACGGCGTGCAGGGCGTCCAGCTCCTGCGGCTGGAGCGGTCCGGGGCGCTGGAGAGTGTGGGCCACGGGGTGTACCGCCTGGCCGCCTCTCCCCCGCCGGAGCACCTCAGGATCAAGGTCGCCTGGCTGCGGCTGGACCCCGGTACCCCGGCGGGGGACCGCCGCACTTTCGGCCCCAGGTCGGGCGTCGTCTCCCATACCTCCGCGTGTGCGGTGCACGGCCTGGGCGGCCGGCCCGAAGACCCCGTGGAGCTGACGGTCTCGTCACGCCGTACCACGCGTGACGGGACCGTCGCGCTGCACCGCGCGGCCACGGACGCCGAGGACATCACCGTCGTCGACGGGCTGCCCGTCACCACCGTGCCGCGTACCGTCGTCGACCTGCTGGAAGACCGAGCCGACGCGGCCCGTACGGGCGCGTGCGTCGCCGAAGCCGCCGCCCGTGGCCTGCTGCGCGTCGACGACCTCGCGCCACTGGTCGCGGGCTTCGCCGGTACCTACGGGCTGCCCGAGGAGGCGTCCGGCGCGGAGCTGCTGGAGTTCCTGTGCGAGCAGGCGGGGCGTCCTCTCCCGTCGCGGAAGGCCGGTCGATCCGCCGCGAAAGCCGCCGGCCCGGGGGCGGCCTCCAACCCGGAGAGGAAACGGCCGACCATATGGGAGGTCGCCAAGCGGGCGGGCGTGTCGCACCAGACCGTGTCCAGGTTCCTGAAGAACGACAGCGGCATGAAGCCGGCGACGCGAGGGAGGATCGAGCGCGCCGTCGCCGAGCTGGACTACCGGCCCAACCTCATGGCCAGGTCGATGCGCACACAGCGGTCCCACCGGATCACCATCGTGTTGCCCGAGTTGAGTGGCTTCGTTCCGATTCCCCTGCTGAGGGGTGCCTCGGCCGCGGCGCACGAGGCCGGGTACATGACCGACGTCGTCGGGCTGGAGGGCGGCGAGTCGCGGCGCGCCCGCAGCGTGCTGTCCCTGCTGGAGACCCGGCAGGCGGACGGGGTGCTGTCCCTGGTGCCGCTCGGGGACCTCGCCGGCGGCCAAGGCGCCGGGCAGCGGCCCGTGGTGGTGCTGGGCGAGTACGACGACAACCTCCAGTCCCGGGGACGACTGGCCGACGGACGCCCCGCCGAGAAGATCCTGCGTCACCTCGCCGGCCAGGGACATCGCCGGTTCCTCCACGTCGCCGGCTCGCAGGACTGGGCCTCGGCACGCAACCGGCGGGCGGTCTACGTGGAGGCGGTCGAGCGACTGGGCCTCACGTCCTACCGCGTCGTCGACGGGGACTGGTCCGTGCGCTCAGGCTATGAGGCCGCGCGGGACCTGCCGGCCGATTCCGGCGTCACGGCCGTGCTGGCCGCCAACGACTACGTCGCCCTGGGGGTACTCCGCGGCTTCCAGGACCGCGGTGTGCGGGTGCCCGAGGAGATGAGCGTCTTCGGCTGGGACGACGAGGAGTTCACCCGGTACTTCTCGCCGAGCATCTCGACGGTGCACATCAACAAGGAAGAAGTAGGCCGCCGGTCGATGCTGTCGCTGCTCGCGCTTCTGCGTGGCGAGCCCGCGCCGGAGTCCGAGGTCGAGGATCTCTTCCACCTCGTGCCGCGTGGGTCGAGCGGGCCGGCCCCCCACTGAAATCCGCGGCGGTCCCGATAAGACGTCACGCAAAAATGTGAACGATCACTCCGTAACTCTTGACCATGAAGGTGACCGTTCACTACGTTCGGGCTGCTGCCCCGTGTCGGCGAAAGCCGAGTTCATCCGACAGCGTTGTCCCCCTCGACCGCACGGCCCCGCGTGCACGCCTTGAGCTGAGCAGCTCGAACCGACCTTCTTCGTCAACGGTTTGACGACCGCCGGTGCCACGCCCGGGCACCGCCCGAGCTTCCACGAAAGAGCCACATGACCGAGTACAACCAGCCCTCGCGGGTGGCGATCGTCGGCGCCGGAAACATCGCCGACGGCTGCCATATGCCCGCCGTCCAGGCCCAAAGCGGCGAGGCAGTCGCCATCGCCGTCGTAGACGTCGACCTGCAGCGCGCCGAGGCCTTCGCCGCCCGTTGGGGCATTCCCGCCGCCTACGACAGCCTCGACCGGATGCTCCAGGATGAGCGCCCGGACCTGGTCATCGTCTGCACGCCCCCGATCGCCCACGGCGAGGCCATCACCGCCTGTCTGGACGCCGGCGCGTCGGTGTGGTGCGAGAAGCCTCCCACCCTCTCGGTGGCCGAGTACGACGCCGTCGCCGCCCACGAGCGCGAGGGCGGCCCTTACGTCTCCTACGTCTTCCAGCACCGGTTCGGGTCCGCCGCCCGGGCCCTGCGAGAACACATCCGAACCGGCAGCCTCGGCGCTCCTCTGGTCGGCGTCTGCCACACCCTGTGGTACCGGGACGACGCCTACTTCGAGGTCCCCTGGCGCGGCAAGTGGGAGACCGAGGGCGGTGGCCCCACCATGGGCCACGGCATCCACCAGATGGACCTCATGCTGTCCCTGATGGGCGAGTGGACCGAAGTCCGCGCCGCCATGGGAACGTTGGCCCGCGACGTGGAGACCGAGGACGTCTCCATGGCGATGGTCCGCTTCGCCAATGGCGCGATGGTGTCCATGGTCAACAGTCTCCTCTCCCCCCGAGAGACCAGCTACCTGCGCTTCGACTTCCCCGAGGCCACCGTCGAGCTGTCCCACCTCTACGGCTACGACAACTCCCACTGGACGTGGACCCCCGCACCTCACCGGGCCGACGCCACAGCCGCGGATTTGGGTGCGCCGCTGGACGACGAAGCCAGTTCTCATGCCGCGCAGTTGCGCGTGCTGCTGGAGGCCCTGCGCGCCGGACAACGCCCCGAGGCCAGCGGCGACGACGGCCGCCGCGCCCTGGCCTTCATCGCCGCCCTGTACGAGTCGGCGATGACCGGACGCCCAGTCACCCCGGACATGATCACCCCGGCCAACCCCTACTACCACTCCATGAGCGGTCGCCCCAGCGCCGCCCGGGACAACGCCGCCAAGGAGAAGACCGGTGTCTGACACCCCCTTCCGCATCGACCACGACGCCGCCGGAACCCGGTTCGTGGTCTCGGCCGCGGGCACGGACCTCGCCACGTACGTGTACCGGCCGGACACCCCCCTCGAAGAGTCCCCCAAGCCCTACCTCTATCCGCTGACAACCCTCTCCGGCGCACCCGTGGGCGTCTACCGGCCCTGGGACCACCGCTGGCACAAGGGGCTGCAGATGACCTGGTCGCATCTGTCCGGCGACAACTTCTGGGGCGGTCCGACCTTCCAGCAGGGCGCGCCCGGCCATGGCTACGTCTGGCGTGAGAACCACGGCCGACAGGTGCACCGCGCCTTCGAGCCGCAGGACCTCGGCGGCAGCGAAGTGTCCGTCGTCCAGGGCCTGGACTGGATCTCCTCCCGGGACGAGGTGTGGATCGACGAGACGCGCACCCTCCGCTTCCACAGCGCCGACACCGCCGACGGAGTCTGGGCGCTGGACTTCACCACCGCCCTGACCAACGTCCGCCACGAACCGCTGGAGATGGGCAGCCCCACCACGCACGGCCGCCCGGGCGCCGGCTACACGGGACTGTTCTGGCGGGGGCCCAGGGCCTGGACCGGCGCGGACGTCATCGCCGACGGGGGCCACGAGGGCGACGCCGTCATGGGCACCCGGGGCGCCTGGGCGGCCATCACCGGTGAGCACGACGAACTCGACGGCGGTGCCACGGTCCTCGCCTACGCCGGCACCACCAGCGCCTCCACCCCGCTGACGTGGTTCGCCCGCAGCAGCGCCTTTGCCTGCCTCAACCCCTCGCCCGCCTTCGACACGGAGATCAAGCTGGCACCCGGTGAAGTGCTGTCTCTGAGCCACCGGTTCGTGTTCCTCGACCGCATGGTGGATCGCCGCGAACTCGAACCGATCGCGCAGAGGTTCGCGCTGTGACCCCCCTCCCCGACTTCCCCGGAGCAGTGGGGCTCAGCCAGCTCCAGGTGTACCCCTGGCCTACGGCGGACGATGAACACGGCGGCTCGCCCCACATGCACCTCACCTGCGCGGAGTGCTACGTCGTCGTCAGTGGCCGCGGTCGGCTGGAGACCCTCAACTACCAGGGGATCACGACGACCGAGCTGCATCCCGGAGACGTCGTCTGGTTCACGCCCGGCACAATCCACCGGGCCATCAACGACGAGGACCTGCGCGTGATCGTCGTCATGCAGAACAGCGGCCTTCCTGAGGCGGGCGACGCGGTCATGACCTTCCCGCCCGCGTACCTCTCCCCCGCGACCTACCCGGGCGCGGCCTCGCTCCTCGACGCCGACGGGGCCCCCGACCCCGGGCGCGCCCAGGCGCGCAGGGACCTGGCCGTCGAGGGGTTCAGGGAGCTGACGCGGCAGTGGCGGCGCGGCAACCGCTCGGCCTACGAGGACTTCTGCGCGGCAGCCGTGGAACTCGTCAAGCCGCGTCTGGACGCCTGGGAGAAAACCGTCGAGGACGGTGCGCTGGCCGCCGCGCAGGCGGCGCTGCGGCAGATCGATTCGCTGCGCAACGGCGACCTCAACCACCTGTACCAGGCGACCGTCTCACGTATCGCCCAACCGCCCCGGCAGACCCTGGGCATGTGCGGTTTCCTGCGCGCCTACGACCCGGCCCGCCGGGCCGGCACATCGGCCGGGCCTCAGTGACGCCTCACCAGCGAACGTGCCCACGAACGGCTGCTGAGCTGCCCGGGTTCGAATCAAGGAAGGTGTTTTCGCATGGGTTCGATGCTGCCGGAAAGCGGTAGGAGCGCCGACGCGGCGACCGCCCCGATCTTGTCAGGGATGTATCCCGATCCGTCGGTGTGCCGGTGCGGCGAGGACTACTTCCTGGCGAATTCGTCCTTCGAGTACAGTCCCGGCATCCCTGTCTGGCATTCCCGGGACCTGGTGTCCTGGCATCAGATCGGCAACGCCCTGACGAGGGACGACCAGTTCCCCGCGGGCCGGTCGCCATCGAGCCGCGGCATCTACGCCCCGACGCTGCGCCACCACGGGGGACGGTTCTGGCTGATCACCACCAACATCGACGATGCTCGCGGTGGTCACCAGATCTACCACGCGACCGACCCGGCCGGGCCGTGGTCCGCGCCGGTGTGTCTGACCGAACTCGACGGCATCGACCCGGACCTCGCCTGGGATGACGAGGGTACGTGCCTGGTCACGTACTGCTCGTGGTCGGAGACCGCGATCGGCATCAGGCAGGTCGCGGTCGATCCGGAGCGGGGCGTGGTCCTCGAGAAGCCGCGGTGGGTCTGGCACGGCACCGGCCTGGCCCATTCCGAGGGGCCGCACCTGTACCGGCGCGGCGAATGGTGGTACCTGGTCATCGCCGAGGGCGGAACCGACCGGGGCCACGTGGTGTCGGTGGCACGCTCGCGCAGCCCCCGCGGGCCGTTCGAGGCCGCCCCGAACAATCCGGTCTTCAGCCACCGCAGCACGGCTCATCCCGTCCAGAACGTCGGTCATGCCGATTTGGTCGAGCGCACCGACGGGACGTGGGCAGCGGTGTATCTCGGCACACGGCCGCGGGGCCGCAGTCCCCGCTTCCACGTCAACGGGCGTGAGACGTTCCTCGCCGATGTCACCTGGGTGGACGACTGGCCGCGGTTCGAACCGGCCAGAGGCCATGTCCCCACGGGACAGCGGGACTTCGAGGACGACTTCTCCGCGCCCGGACTGGATCCCAGGTGGGTCTCACCAGGGCAGCGTCCCGACCGGTTCGTCCACAGCGTGCCGGAAGGGGTGGTCGTGGGTCACGCACCGAGCGGGACCGGTGGGCCTTCGGGCCTGTTCACCCGCGTCGGCGGAGACCACTGGGAGGCCGACTTCCTCGTCGATCCGGGAGAGGGCACGTTCACCGTCGCGCTACGGCTCGACGGTGCTCATTGGTACGGGCTGCGCGTCGCCGACGGCGAAGTCACGGCCGTCGCACGGATCGGACAGATCCAGACGGTTCTCGGCTCCCGCCCGCTGCCCGACTCCCCTGTCCCCCTCCGCATCCGGTCCACGGAGCCGACCTGGAACGGACCGGACGACATCGAACTGATCATCGGTGTCGGAACCGCTACTGATGTCCTCGCCCGCCTCGACGGACGTTATCTCTCCACAGAAGTGGCGGGCGGGTTCACCGGGCGCTTGGTCGGCGTGTGGACCGAGTCCCGGGAAGTCCTCGTCCACCGCGTCCGGTTCGCCGGACAGCGGGCATGACATGAACTCCAGCCGCGTCGATCGACTCGTCCGGTGTGGGGAGCGGATGGACGTGGAGATGCGCGGTGAGTGCCGTGGTGCCCAGCCCCGCCAACGGCATGACGAGGTGCCGTCGGCAAGGACGGCCGGGTGGCAACGGTCCGTTCCTCGTTGAGGAACGGTGCCGGGTTGAGGCCGGCGAACTCCTGTCCGGGGCGAACCAGGCGTGATCGGTTACGACGCTCTGTACGACCTGCCGGTACACATCTCCCCGCAGGGGAGAGTCATGAGACGTGATGGAGCCTACGCTCGTGCAGGACCGCGGCGTACTCGTCCGCCGTCGTCGCCGCGGCCGTATCCCAGCCGAAGGAGCGGGCGTGCCGGGCCGCGGCCTCGCCCATCCGGGTGGAGCGTGCGGGGTCGTCGGCGAAGCCCGACAGCGCCGCCGCGTAGTCCACCGGGTCGTGCCCCGGTACGAGGGCGCCGCTCAGCCCGTCCCTCACCGCCACCGGCAAACCGCCGACTTCAGCAGCGATCACCGGGGTGCCGCAGGCCTGCGCCTCGACGGCCACCAGGCCGAAGGACTCGCTGTAGGAGGGCATGACCAGGACGGACGCCGCCCGATACCAGTCGGCGAGCCGGTATTGGCTGACCGGCGGCTGAAACAGCACCACCTCGGAAATGCCGAGAAAGGCCGCGAGCTTCTGCAGCCCTCCCGGCCTCGCCAGGCCGCTGCCGCTGGGCCCGCCCACGACCGGCACCACGATCCGTTCGCGCAGCCATGGCCGCTCCGCCAGCAACCTGGCCACCGCGCGCAGCAGGACGTCCGGCGCCTTCAACGGCTGTATGCGGCCCACGAACAGGGGGATCAACGCGTCCTGCGGTAGGCCGAGGCGGGAGCGGGCCGCGGCCCGTCCGGCCTCGACACCCAGGACGTCAGTTCGGAAGCGCTCGAGGTTGACACCGGGGTGGACGACGGCGACCCGGGCCGTGTCGGCGTCGTAGTGGCGGAGGAGTTCCCCCGCCTCCTTCTCCGTGTTGGCTATCAACCGGTCGGCGGCCCGTACGACTTGAGTCTCGCCGAGAACGCGGGCCGCCGACTCGGGGGTGTCGCCCTCGGCGAGGGAGGCGTTCTTGACCTTGGCCATGGTGTGCATGGTGTGAACGAGTGGGACGCCCCAGCGCTGGGCGGTCAGCCGGCCGACGTGGCCGGAGAGCCAGTAGTGGGAATGGACCAGGTCGTAGTGGCCGGCCCAGGCCCGGGTCACGCCGTGCGTGAAGGTGCACAGGTGGGCGGCGAGGTCCTCCTTGGCCAGGCCCTCGTAGGGTCCGGCGTCCACATGCCGTACCAGGACGCCGGGGGCGAGCTCCACGACGGGCGGGGCGCGGCGGAGGTCGCCCGCGTGAAGATGTCCACATCGATTCCGGTGACGGCAAGTCGCTTGGCGAGCTCGACGATGTAGACGTTCATGCCGCCGGCGTCGCCGGTGCCGGGCTGGTCCAGCGGTGAGGTGTGCACGCTGAGCATCGCGACACGGCGGGGCCGGCTGTGGGCGCCGGGTGGCCCCGGCCTGGGCGGGCCGACGAGGGTCTTGCTGTGGGTCGGGCCGGGGGTACGGCTGTGGAGTCCTTCGAAACGGGTCACGAACTTGCTCACCTGGTCAGCCCTCCGTCCGGGGCCCCGGCATACACGTCGACCCGCTGCTCGCCCGCGTACACGTTCATGGAGCCGCCGCGCAGGAAGCCGACAAGAGTGAGCCCGGTCTCCGTCGCCAGGTCCACCGCGAGGGAGGACGGCGCCGAGACCGCCGCCAGCACGGGAATGCCCGCCATGACCGCCTTCTGTGCCAGCTCGAAGGACGCCCGCCCGGACACCAGCAGAATGGTCCGGGACAACGGCAGTCGGCCGGACCGGAGCGCGTGGCCGATCAGCTTGTCGACGGCGTTGTGCCGACCGACGTCCTCCCGTAGGTCCAGCAGGTGGCCCTCGGGCGAGAAAAGTCCGGCGGCATGCAGTCCACCAGTGCGGTCGAACACCCCCTGCGCGGCCCGCAGTCGGTCCGGCAGAGCAGCCAGCAGCTCGGGGGTGACCCGGACCGGGGGCGTGTCGGCGATCGGCCACCGGGCCGTGGTCCGTACGGCGTCCAGGCTGGCCTTGCCGCACAGGCCGCACGACGACGTGGTGTAGACGTTCCGCTCAAGCGTGATGTCGGGCAGCGGCGCGCCGGGGGCGAGCTGCACATCGACCACGTTGTATGTGTTCGAACCGTCGTCCGTGGCGCCCGAGCAGTACACGATGTTCGCCACATCCTGGGCCCGGCTCACGACGCCCTCGCTCACCAGGAAGCCTGCGGCGAGCGCGAAGTCGTCCCCGGGCGTGCGCATGGTGATGGCCAGCGGCTTGCCGCCGAGCCGGATCTCCAGTGGCTCCTCCGCCACCAGCGTGTCGGGGCGCGTGCTCACGGCACCGCCGGGAAGGATGCCCTCGCGGCCCAGTCCGCGGGCGACACAGGCCGCCATGACCCGCCATATCTCCAGCAGGCCGGCGCGGATCTCCTCCTCGGAGCGCCAGGCCTTCTCGTTCTCCAGCATCAGCGCGGAGATCGACAGACCGGTCTCCTTCGTCAGGCGCAGCAGTTCGTCGCCGGTGCTGAACGGGTGGGCCAGCGCCGTGTCGTCGGCCTTGATGCGGTCCGCGCCAACCGCGTCCTCGTCTACCACGAAGCCGCCGCCCACGGAGTAGTACGTCTTCTCCAGCAGCGGCACGCCGTCGCCGTCGTACGCAAAGAGGATCATGCCGTTGGCGTGGTACGGCAGCGACCGCCTGCGGTGCAGGACCAGTTGGGTCGAGGCGTCGAAGTCGATCTCGTGGGCCGGGCCGATCTCGGCACCCAGGAGGCGGATGCGTCCGGTGCTGCGGATTCGTTCGACGTCCAGGTCGGCCTGGGCGACGTCGACCGTGTGCGGCTCATAGCCCTCCAGGCCGAGCAGCACCGCCTTGAGGGTGCCGTGGCCCGTGGCGCCGAGAGAGCCGAACAGCTCGGCCCTCACCGCGGCGGTCTGGGCGAGCACGCCGTCCTGCTTCAGCCGGGAGACGAACATCCCCGCGGCGCGCATCGGGCCGACGGTATGCGAACTGGACGGGCCGATGCCTATGGAGAACAGGTCGAAGACGCTGATTGCCACGCCATACTCCGTGGGATTGGTGGGGCGTGCCGAGCGGTCATGGCACGCCCCAGCGAGAGGGTGTCGGTTACAGGCCGGGGTAGAGCGGGTGCTTGTCGGCGAGCGCCTTGACCCGGGCTTCAGCGCTGCGGCGTCGGCCGCCCTGAAGGGAGAAGGCGCCTTGAGTGCCTCGGCGATCACATCCGCGACCTCGGTGAAGTCCTCGGCCTGGAAGCCACGGGTGGCCAGGGCGGGAGTGCCGATCCGCAGGCCCGACGTGACCCGCCCAGTGCAATCTGTCCGTCGCCGGGTTCCTCGCCCGCTCCGCGCTCGCCGCCGCCCGCGACCTCAACCGCACCAGCGCCGAGATCGCCGACGAACGCGAAGTCATCACAGCCCTGTTCGACAGCCGACGCCGGCTCGGCTGGGCCGGCAGCAATCTCAACCAGGCAGTCAAGGCACTCAACTCCGGTGCAGACGTTCCTCAGCTCGAAGCGACCGTCGCCGCCGTACGGCGTGCCGCCGATACCGCCCACGAAGCCGCCACACGGCTGATCGAGCATCACTGCTCATGATCCCCAGCGTCAACCCGTCCGGGTCGGACACCAGAGGTCTCCTCTACTACCTCTACGAGACCGGCAAGTACGAGGATCACACCGACCCCCATCTCGTCGCCTCCTTCGACGGCATGTCCCCCGACCCCGGCCGCGACCCGAACGCCACCCTCAAGGACCTCCAGCAGCTCCTCGACCAGCCCGTGATGGCCCTCGCTAAGCATGCCCGCCCCGCCAAGCACGTGTGGCACACCTCCGTACGCGCCGGCCCCGGCGACCGGATCCTGTCCGACGAGGAGTGGGTCGGCATCGCCCGCCGCATCGTCGCCGCCACCGGCATCGACCCCGGCGACGGACAGCCCGGCTGCCGCTGGGCCGCCGTACGCCACGCCGATGACCACATCCACATCGTCGCCACCCTCGTCACCGAGGACGGTCACCGCCCCGACGACTTCCGCTCCGGCGCCCGCGCTCAGGCAGAAGCCCGGCTCATCGAGAAGGAACTCGTCCTCCGCCAGGTCGCACCCGGCGACGGCACCGCAGCCCAACGGCCCACCAGCGCCGAACGCCACAAAGCCGAGCGGCAGGGTCGCGAGCGCACCGCCCGCGAGGAACTGCGCGAAGCCGTACGACGGGCGGTGGCCGGCGCGAGGAGCGACGAGGAGTTCTTCGACCGGCTCGCCGCCGCCGGCCTCCTGATCCGGAAGCGGGTCGCTCCCTCTGGCGATCTGCTCGGATACAAGGTCGCCCTGCCCGATGACCTGAACAAGGACGGCGAGCCGGTGTTCTACCCCGGCGTGCGCCTGGCCCCCGACCTGTCGCTGCCCCGCATCCGCGAGCGCTGGGCCGGTGACGCGCAGGACGTTCCGGCTGCCCGGCGAGAGGATGCGATCCGTACCGGGCCGGGCAGTCCGGCCGCCGCACGCCGCGGGACGGCCTCGGCTGTGTGGCAGGCCGTGCTCGTCGTCGAGCACGGCGAGGACGCGGTCGCCGCCGCCCACATCGCAGCGGCCGGCGAGGTCCTGGATGCCCTCGCGAAGACCTCCGCCGCCCACACCCGCCGCGAACTGCGCGACGCTGCAACGGCTTTCGAACGGGCCTCGCGCTCTCACGTCCGCGCCGTGCGCGGGCACGATCGAGCCCTGCGGCAGGCCGCCCGCGACCTCGTCCAAAGCGGCCCGGCCCTCGGCCGCGGCGAGGACGGAGCCACCACGGCCATGGCCATCGACATGCTGTTCTTCCTCATCACCGCCGCCGCGCACTGGCACGCCAGGAAGGGGCACGCCCAGCAGGCCGAGGCCGCTACCCGGGCCGCCGCGCACCTGCGCACCGCCTACCAGGCCGCCGCCGCCCAGCCCCTAGGCGTGCTCCACCAGCGCGGCCGACGCCTGAGCCGGCCGATGCTCCAGCGGCAGACCGTGCTGCTGCGCGAGGCGCTGCCGGAGCTGGCCGAGCAGATCCTCGCCGAACCCGGCTGGTACGCCCTGGCGGCGACCATCGCGGAAGCCGAAGCCGCCGGACACGACGCGGCCGTCCTTCTGTCCGACGTTGCCGGCCGCCGCGAACTCGGCACCGCGGACTCCGTCAGCGACGTGCTCGTGTGGCGGATGCGGCGGACCGCCGATCTGCCCGCCGACGCCTCCCACCTGCCCGAGACCAGCACCGCAAGGCGCCGGTCCGCAACGCGCGGGACGACCACCAGGCCCTCCGCGCCCGGCAGGCAGCGCAGCGGAGAGGACACATCGCGTAAGACCCTGTGAGCCCGCCGGGTGCCGGCACGCTGCCTCAGCGCATCACCGAGAGAAGGGACAGTGCCACCGCTTCGCCCGCAATCCGCACTCGGCATCACCGCCCTCCTCGCCGTGCCCGCCTGCTCCACCGACACCACCGGGTCCAAGCACCAGACCCCCTCCTCCCGTACGGGAAAACCGGCCGCGCTCTCCTCGGCCGCGCTCGAGTCCCGCCTGCTCGACCCGAGCGACCTCGGCAGCGGCTACCTTCCCAAGCCGGCGCGCCCGGCCCAGCACGACGACGTCACCGTCATCAGCTGCCCGGCCCTGAGCGAGCTGGGCGGCGACGCGGCGACTGGCGGCACACTCGCCTTCCCGCACAAGGCGAAGGCGGACCTCACCTACGGCGGCAGCTCCTCACTGGCGACCTCGCGTATTCGGCTGTCGCGTATTCCTCTCTGCATGAGGTTCGCTGGTGACCGTCTGTGGTCGTGCCGCCAAGTTGGCAACAGGGGGGAGAGGCTGTCACCGCAGCTGTCCAGGCCCGGGCAGGCGTTGATCGAGACAGCCCCCAGTCCGAGTCTGGGACGCGCGGCTATACCGCTCCAGCTACTTGACGCGGATGTCATGCAGCGGGCGGAGGCGCGACAGCTGGTGGGTTGAGGCGGGCGAAGCCTTCCTGGCGCTGGTAAGGGAAGTACGGGTAGGGCGCTGTCTTGCCGCTCGCCGCATCGAGTTTCGCCATCTGCTCGGGCGTGAGCGTCCAGCCGACGGCACCGAGGTTCTGGCGAAGCTGGTTCTCGTCGCGGGCGCCGATGATGACGGAGGAGACGGTCGGTCGCTGCAGCAGCCAGTTGATGGCGATCTGCGGAATGCTTTTGCCGGTCTCCTGCACGATCTCGTCGAGGGCGTCGACGACGCGGTAGAGGTGTTCGTCCTCGACCGGCGGGCCGTAGTCCGCGGTGTGGTGCAGTCGGCTGTTGGTCGGTAGCGGCTGGCCGCGGCGGACTTTGCCGGTGAGCCGTCCCCAGCCGAGGGGGCTCCAGACGAGGGCTCCGAGGCCCTGATCGAGCCCGAGGGGCATCAGCTCCCATTCGTAGTCGCGGCCGATGAGGGAGTAGTAGACCTGATGTGCGACATAGCGCGGGTGGCCGTATCTCTCCGCGCTCGCAAGGGACTTCATCGCCTGCCAGCCGGAGAAGTTGGAGATGCCGAGGTAGCGGACCTTCCCTGCTCGTACGAGATCGTCGAGCGTGGACAGTACTTCCTCGATCGGCGTGCCGGCATCGAAGGCGTGCAGCTGGAACAGGTCGATGTAGTCGGTGCCGAGCCGGCGCAGGGCGTCCTCACATGCGGTGATCAGGCGCGAACGAGAGGAGCCCGCATCGCCTGGACCGTCGCCCATCGGCAGGCTGGTCTTGGTGGACACGATCACCTGGTCCCTGCGGCCTTTGATCGCTTCGCCCAGCACCTCCTCGGAGGCCCCGCTGGAATAGACGTCGGCGGTGTCGAACATCGTGATCCCGGCGTCGAGGCAGATGTCCACGAGACGGCGGGCTTCTTGCGCATCGGTGTTGCCCCAGGCACCGAACAGCGGCCCTTGGCCGCCGAAGGTGCCGGCGCCGAAACTCAACGCGGGGACCTTGAGACCGGATGCACCCAGCCGCCTGTATTCCATGACTGTTCCTCTCTCGCCGCCCGTACCTAACTAATGGGCTTGGAGTTCCGTTAGTGTGGAGCCTCAACGTAGCAGGCGCGAGTGATTAACGAAACTGGAGTCCCGTTATGGGGTTTGAGGGTGCGGATCCGGGGACCGTCCGTCCTGGAGGGCGCACGGCGCGGGTGCGGTCGGCGGTGCTGCAAGCGGCTGGGGATGCCTTGGCGGAGCATGGCTTTGCCCATCTGGACCTCGCCGACATCGCGCGCCGTGCCGAGGTGGGCAAGACCACCGTCTACCGCCGCTGGGGAACGGTGACCAGCCTGGTGGCCGATTTGCTGCTGGACATGGCCGAGCAGTCACTGCCGCGTACCGAGACCGGCTCGCTGCTCGGTGACCTCAAGGCCAACGCCCGGCTCGTGCAGCGCACCTTGGCCGACCCGCGGCAAGGAGCGCTGTTCAAGGCAGTGATCGCCGCCGCCACCTGCGAGGCGAAGACTGCCGAGGCCCTGCACCGCTTTTACGACATCCGCGTCAAGGAGTGGGCACCCTGCGTCCAACAGGCCGTCGACCGGGGCGAGGTGCCCGAGGGCACCGATGTCCACGAGGTGATCCGTGCTGTCTCTGCCCCCCTCTACTACCGCCTGCTGACCAGCAGCGACTGCCTCGACGCAGCCGCCGCAGACCAGGCCGCGGAGGCCGCAGTGGCTGCAGCGCGTGCGGGAGCGTACCTGCGAGGCGACGAAGGTCGTGCGTGACCGGCTTCCCGCATCCGTCGCTGACCGCGGGTCACCGTGCGTGATTTCCGGGGGCATAGCGCTTCGGGCCTTGACCCCGGATGTTGGACACCGGAGACACTTGGATCTTGATGGTCCGGGTGGACAGGAGTCCTGCACAGATGGTGATGAAGCACTACCCGCCGGAGTTCAAAGCGGACGCGGTCGCGTTGTACCGGTCGAGGCCGGGAGCGACGATCAAGGCGATCGCCACCGATCTGGGGGTGAACCCGGAGACGCTGCGGAACTGGATCCGGGCCGCAGGCGCGGGCCATGGCCGCGGCCGGACTGAAGGG
>NZ_POUC01000029.1 GCF_002891435.1 Streptomyces cahuitamycinicus | reverse complement strand
GTCCACAGGCTGGGGGCGGCCGTGGGGATCGTGCTGACCTGTGGGTGGCTGGCGCGGTGGTTGGTGGAGGCGCGGCGCCGCCGGAGGATGCGCCGGCGGCTGACCGAGCTGTCGGGGGCCCGGGAAGCGGTTGTTCCCGTCCGACGGCGGGCATGGCGCGGGGCCGCGCGGACGTGGCTGGCCCCTGTGGGCGTGGTGTGCGCCGGATGGCTGCTCGCCGGAGGCCTCACCGGGGCCGCGGTGGGACTGGCCGGCGCCGTGGGGCTGTGGCGGTGGCGGCTCAGGCAGGAGACGCCCGGCGCGGACCCCGGGGCGCCCGACCTCGCCGAGGCCGCGCGCCAACTGCCCTTGGCCGCCGATCTGCTGGCTGCCTGCATCGCGGCGGGCGCAGGCCCGGTGATCGCCGCGCAGGCGGTGGGCGAGGCCCTGGGCGGCCCTGTCGGTGACGCCTTCGCCCGCGGTGCGGCGGAGGTACGGCTGGGCGGCGAACCGGGCCCGGCCTGGCGGAGGCTGGGCGCCGTCCCGGGCGCTGGAGGTCTGGCCCGGCTGCTGGAACGGGCCGATGTGTCCGGACTGCCCGCCGCGGTACCGGTCGCGCGGCTCGCCGCGGAGGCCCGGGCCGACTGGGGCCGTGCCGCGACGGCCCGGGCCCGGCGAGCGGGCGTGATGGTCAGTGCGCCGGTCGGGCTGTGCTTCCTGCCCGCCTTCATCGCGGTCGGCGTGCTGCCCGTGGTGATCGGGCTCGCGGAAGGGGTGCTCGGAGGGGGTGGTGGATGACACGGCGACCGACCCGAAGCAAGTGAGCAATGAGAAAAGAAGTTCGGACTCTTTCCCACGGGGGTTGAGATGTATCAGGCGGTACGGGCACGGCTGCGTGCCCTGGTGTGCGGGATGCGGGCAGCGCGACGGGACGCGGGGATGGTCACCTCCGAGTACGCGATGGGAATCGTCGCGGCGGTGGCGTTCGCGGTGGTGCTCTACAAGGTCGTCACGAGCGGCCCGGTCAGCGCGGAGTTGCAGAACATCGTGAAGGACGCCCTCAGTGCGCGGATGTGAGCGGGGCGCGGACCGGGGGTTCGTCACGGCGGAATCGGCCGTGGTGCTGCCCGTTCTGGTGATGTTCGCGATGGCGCTGGTGTGGGGGCTGCTGGTCGTGGCCGCGCAGATCCAGTGCGTGGACGCGGCGCGGACGGGCGCGCGTGCGGCGGCGCGGCAGGATCCGCCCGGTGCGGTCGTGAAGCTGACCCGCGAGGCGGCGCCGCCGGGCGCGAAGGTGACCGTCAGCCGGGACGCGGAGCACGTCCGA
Source organism: Streptomyces cahuitamycinicus (assembly GCF_002891435.1). Classification (GTDB taxonomy): domain Bacteria; phylum Actinomycetota; class Actinomycetes; order Streptomycetales; family Streptomycetaceae; genus Streptomyces; species Streptomyces cahuitamycinicus. The sequence continues at coordinate 35,944 of NZ_POUC01000029.1, read as the reverse complement.
GTGGTCGTCGTGGCGGAGCCGCCGGTGCTGCGCGGTCTGTCCTTCGCTGTGCGCGAGGAGGCCGTGGCGTCGGTGGAGGAGGCGGTGGGCACGTGAGACGGGACCGAAGGAAAGCCGGTCGGGACTGGGCATCGACCGCCGTCAGGGGTGCCGGCCTGGGCGGTGGGTCGGTCGGCGTCAAGGGTGCCGGCCCGGGCCGGGGATTCGCCGCCGTCCGGTGTGCCAGCCCGGGCGGCGGGCCCGCCGCCGTCAGGAGTGCCGGCCCGGGTGGTGGGTCCGTCGGTGTCAGGAGCGTCCGGCCGTGCCAGGGGTCCGCCGGTGTCAGGCGTGCCCGCCCGGGCCGCGGATTCGGCGGCCTCTGGAGTTTCGGCGGGCCGTGCCAGGGGTCCGCCGGTGTCAGGCGTGCCCGCCCGGGCCGCGGATTCGGCGGCCTCTGGAGTTTCGGCTCGGACCGAGGGTCCGCCAGCGTCTGGAGTGTCGGGGCGATCGCCGTGCTGTGCGTGGTGTTCGGTGTCGTTCTCGCGCTCGGGCAGGCCGTCGTCATCCGGCATCGTGCGGCGGGCGGTGCGGACCTCGCGGCGCTCGCCGCGGCGGACCACTGGGCCGACGGTGCTACGGCTGCCTGTGCCCGGGCCGGCCGGGTGGCCCGGGCACAGGGCGTGCGGCTCGTGCGGTGCGAGGTGGCCGGGGAGATCTCGGAGGTGACGGCGGCGTCGGGACGCGGGCCGTTCACGGCGGAGGTCAGGGCCCGGGCGGGGCCTCCGACGGGTCTGCCGGATCTCCCGGCGGCTGCTCAGGTGCCTCGTCCGCCGTCTCCTTCTCCTCGGGAGCCCCCTCCAGCAGCACCGTGAGGAGCCGCACGGCCCCCCTCTTGTGCAGCGGGTCGTTGCCGTTGCCGCACTTGGGGGACTGGATGCAGGACGGGCAGCCGGCGTCGCACTCGCAGGAGGCGATGGCCTGGCGGGTGGCGGTCAGCCAGCTGCGGGCGGTGTGGAAGGCACGCTCCGCGAAGCCCGCGCCACCCGGATGGCCGTCGTAGACGAAGACCGTGGGCAGGAGCGTGTCGGGGTGGAGCGGGATCGACACGCCGCCGATGTCCCAGCGGTCGCAGGTCGCGAAGAGCGGCAGCAGGCCGATCGACGCGTGTTCTGCGGCGTGCAGGGAGCCGCCGAGGATCTCCGGGTTGATCCGGGCCCGGTCCAGCTGGTCCTCGGTGACGGTCCACCACACGGCGCGGGTGCGCAGCGTACGAGGAGGGAGGTCGAGTTTGGTCTCACCGAGCACCTCACCGGAGATGAGCCTTCTGCGGAGGTAGGAGACGACCTGGTTGGTGACCTCGACGGAGCCGTAGCAGAGGCGGCCGTCACCCCAGGGGACCTCGACGTCCTTCTCCAGGACGGAGATCGACGTCGTGTCGCGGGCGACCGTGGAGTAGGGCGGGGCCGCCTCCTCGACGAGGGCGACGGAGTCCTCCAGGTCCAGTGAGCGCACCAGGTACGTGCGGCCCTGGTGGAGGTGGACCGCTCCCTCGTGGACCGTCGAGTGCGCGGCGCCCGCGTCGACTGTGCCGAGCAGCCGGCCCGTGCCGGTCTCCACGACCTGGACCGGGCGTCCGCCCTCACCGCGGATGTCGGTCAGGTCGGCGGCGCGCTCGCGACGGGTCCAGTGCCAGGCCCGGGTGCGGCGGCGCAGCAGCTTCGCGGCCTCCAGCTGCGGCAGGAGACCCCTGCCGGCCGGGCCGAACAGGTCGAGGTCCTCGTCCGTCAGGGGCAGCTCCGCGGCGGCCGCGCACAGGTGCGGGGCCAGCACGTAGGGGTTGTCCGGGTCGAGGACGGTCGATTCGACGGGCTGGTCGAACAGGGCTTCGGGGTGGTGGACGAGGAAGGTGTCCAGCGGGTCGTCGCGGGCGACCAGGACGGCGAGGGCGCCCTGCCCGGACCGTCCGGCCCGGCCCGCCTGCTGCCACAGGGAGGCGCGCGTGCCGGGGTAGCCGACGATGACGACCGCGTCGAGGCCGGAGACGTCGATGCCGAGTTCGAGGGCGTTCGTCGCGGCGAGGCCCAGGAGTTCACCCGAATGGAGGGCCTGTTCGAGAGCGCGGCGCTCCTCGGGGAGATAGCCGCCCCGGTACGCCGCGACACGCCCGGCCAGCGACCGGTCGACCTCGGCGAGACGCTCCTGGGAGATGACCGAGATCAGCTCGGCGCCGCGCCGGGAGCGGACGAACGCGACCGAGCGCACGCCCTGCACGGTGAGGTCGGTCAGCAGGTCGGCGGCCTCGGCGGTGGCCGTGCGGCGGACGGGGGCGCCTTTCTCGCCGTGCAGCTCGGTCAGCGGCGGTTCCCAGAGGGCGAAGACCAGTTCACCGCGTGGGGAGGCGTCGTCGGCCACCTCCAGCACCGGCACACCGGTCAGGCGGCGGGCGGCCACCGCGGGCTCGGCGGCGGTCGCGGAGGCCAGCAGGAACACGGGAGACGCGCCGTACCGGGCGCACAGCCGGCGCAGCCTGCGCAGCACCTGGGCGACGTGCGAGCCGAAGACGCCCCGGTAGGTGTGGCACTCGTCGATGACGACGTACTTCAGCGACTTCAGGAAGGAGGACCAGCGGGGATGGGACGGCAGGATGCCGCGGTGCAGCATGTCCGGGTTGGTCAGGACGTAGTTGCCGTACTGGCGGATCCACTCGCGTTCCTCGAACGGAGTATCCCCGTCGTACACGGCTGCGCGAACCAAATGACCCAGAGGATGTGAAAGTTCCTTCACGGAACGGCACTGGTCCGCCGCGAGAGCCTTGGTGGGAGCCAGGTAGAGGGTGGTCGCGCCGCGGCCGTTCGGAGCCTCCGAGCCTTCCACGAGGGCGGACAGGACCGGCACGAGGTAGGCGAGGGACTTGCCGGAGGCCGTACCGGTGGCGACGACGACCGAATCGCCGTCCAGGGCGTGTTCCGCCACGCGTGCCTGGTGGGCCCAGGGATGCTCGATGCCCGCGGCACGCACGGCCGCGACGACCTCCGCGCGGATCCGGTCCGGCCAGACGGCATGCCGACCCTCACGTGGGGGCAAGTGCTCCGTATGAGTAATGCGCGAAGCCCTGCCCGGACCGGACGCGAGCCGGTCCAGGACCGCGTCCGGCGCGGGTCGGGAGGCAGGGTCCGTCCGGGTTCGATCGGATCGGTGATTCTTGGCCATCGGCACCGAGTGTGTCACTGGCGTGACGGACAATGGAGCCAAGGCGTCGTGCACGCCTGCCGGTAAGTGATTGAATGCCATCGCGGCTGGCGAAGCGTCCAGGGGCTGAAGCCGAATGCCCCTAGGGCGACCGCTCGATAGCAAGGTGCTGGAGGATCCGTGGACCTGTCCCTGTCGACCGAAACCATGGGCGATCGCACGATCGTCAGGGTCGGTGGCGAAATCGACGTATATACCGCGCCCAAGCTGCGCGAGCAGTTGGTCGAGCTGGTGAACGACGGCAGTTTCCACCTTGTCGTCGACATGGAGGGCGTGGACTTCCTCGACTCCACCGGGCTCGGCGTACTGGTCGGCGGCCTGAAGCGCGTGCGGGCCCATGAGGGCTCCCTGCGCCTGGTCTGTAACCAGGAGCGCATTCTGAAGATCTTCCGTATCACCGGCCTCACCAAGGTGTTCCCGATTCACACCTCGGTCGAGGAAGCGGTTGCGGCCACCGACTGACACCGGACCCGGGCCATGAGCCCGGGCCGGCCGTCGTTCGGCGAAAGTGAAGACCGAGGGGGTCCGGGCTTCGGTCGCCCGGAGCCTCCCGACAGCACGCCCGTAGTTGCGAGGGGGATGCATGGCCACCGTTGAGCTCCGCTTCAGCGCGCTGCCCGAGCACGTCAGGACCGCCCGGCTGGTGGCGGCAGCGGTGGCGCGCAGGGCCGGAGTGGACGAGGCAGTCCTCGACGAGGTCAGGCTCGCCGTCGGCGAGGCGTGCACCCGGGCCGTCGGGCTGCACCAGACCGGCGGGATCTCGGCACCGGTGAAGGTGCTGCTGATCGAGGAGGAGAAGCAGTTCTCCATCGAGGTCGGCGACGAGGCCCCGCACGCGGTGGCCGGCGGGGATGCCTCCGGCGGCGGCCCCGACGGTGAGGCCGACGAGGACGAGATGGGCCTCGCGGTCATCAGCGGACTCGTCGACGACGTCGAGGTCAGCGCGGGGGAGCACGGCGGGCTCATCAAGATGACCTGGCCGACCACGCCGCCGCCGACGATCCTGGTCTGACCCCGCCACCGCACACCGTTCTTCCGAAGGGCCCCACCCGTGGGGCCCTTCGTCGTGTGCGGGTGTCAGTGCTCGCCTTTACAGTAGTTCCTGTGCCGTTCACCGCGTGAATTCGTTCACGATCATTCGCGTGCCCTCCGGCAGCCTAAGAATGCTTTCAGGGCATTACCACGGAAGTCCAATTCCGTTTATCGCGCTCTGTTTTGATCAGGTTCCGGTACCTACAATCCCGTCCACATCTTGAGCTCAGCCCAAGCGTCAAGGAGGACGAATGGCGGGGCTTTACCTCTCACAACAGTCGGGTCATCCCACCGACCTCGCAGCCGCGGTGCTGACCGATGGCAACCGCATCCTCATCGTGGTCATCGCGGTCGTCGCACTGGCGGCACTGGCGGTCGCGGGCGTCCTGGTGCGCCAGGTACTCGCGGCCGGCGAGGGCACCGACAGCATGAAGGAGATCGCGGCAGCGGTCCAGGAGGGCGCGAACGCCTATCTGGCCCGTCAACTGCGCACGCTCAGCGTATTCGCCGTGGTCGTTTTCTTCCTGCTCATGCTGCTGCCCGCGGACGACTGGAATCAGCGTGCCGGACGGTCGGTGTTCTTCCTGATCGGAGCGGCGTTCTCGGCGGCCACGGGCTATATCGGCATGTGGCTCGCCGTACGCAGCAATGTGCGTGTCGCCGCGGCGGCACGTGAAGCCACCCCGGCGGAAGGCGAGCCGGAAAAGGATCTGACCACCGTTTCGCACAAGGCGATGAAGATCGCTTTTCGCACGGGCGGCGTGGTCGGCATGTTCACGGTGGGCCTCGGCCTGCTCGGTGCCTCCTGCGTGGTGCTGGTCTACGCGGCCGACGCGCCGAAGGTGCTCGAGGGCTTCGGCCTCGGGGCCGCGCTGATCGCGATGTTCATGCGTGTCGGCGGTGGCATCTTCACCAAGGCGGCCGACGTCGGCGCCGACCTGGTCGGCAAGGTCGAACAGGGCATTCCGGAGGACGACCCGCGCAATGCCGCGACCATCGCCGACAACGTGGGCGACAACGTCGGAGACTGCGCGGGCATGGCGGCCGACCTCTTCGAGTCGTACGCCGTGACGCTGGTCGCGGCGCTGATCCTCGGCTCGGCGGCCTTCGGTGACGCCGGGCTCGGTTTCCCGCTGCTCGTGCCGGCGATCGGTGTGATCACCGCCATGATCGGCATCTTCGCGGTGGCGCCCAGGCGCGCCGACCGCAGCGGTATGAGCGCCATCAACCGCGGATTCTTCATCTCCGCGGTGATCTCGCTGGTGCTGGTGGCGGTGGCCGTCTTCGTCTACCTGCCGGGGAAGTACTCCGAGCTCGACGGTGTCACCGACACCGAGATCCTGGGCAAGGACGGCGACCCGCGGGTCCTAGCGCTCGTCGCGGTGGCCATCGGCATCATCCTCGCCGCCCTGATCCAGCAACTGACCGGCTACTTCACCGAGACCACCCGCCGTCCCGTCCGGGACATCGGCAAGAGCTCCCTCACCGGCCCGGCCACCGTCGTCCTCGCCGGTATCTCCGTGGGTCTCGAATCCGCCGTGTACACCGCCCTGTTGATCGGCCTCGGGGTGTACGGGGCATTCCTGCTCGGCGGCACGTCGATCATGCTGGCGCTGTTCGCGGTGGCGCTGGCCGGCACCGGCCTGCTCACCACGGTCGGTGTGATCGTCGCGATGGACACCTTCGGGCCGGTTTCCGACAACGCGCAGGGCATCGCGGAGATGTCCGGTGACGTCGAGGGCGCGGGCGCGCAGGTGCTCACCAACCTGGACGCGGTCGGCAACACCACCAAGGCGATCACCAAGGGCATCGCGATCGCCACGGCCGTGCTCGCTGCGGCGGCACTGTTCGGGTCGTACCGCGACGCGATCTTCACCGGCGCGCGGGACGTCGGCGAGCAACTCAGCGGGGAAGGCGCCCCGATGAGTCTGATGATGGACATCTCGCAGCCCAACAACCTCGTGGGTCTCGTCGCCGGTGCCGCGGTCGTCTTCCTCTTCTCGGGGCTGGCGATCAACGCCGTGTCGAGGTCGGCGGGTTCCGTGGTCTACGAAGTGCGGCGGCAGTTCCGCGAGAAGCCCGGGATCATGGACTACAGCGAGAAACCGGAGTACGGCAAGGTCGTCGACATCTGCACCCGAGATGCCCTGCGCGAGCTCGCCACGCCCGGTCTGCTGGCCGTGCTGGCGCCCGTCTTCATCGGGTTCACGCTCGGCGTCGGCCCGCTCGGCGCGTTCCTGGCGGGCGCGATCGGCGCGGGCACGCTGATGGCGGTGTTCCTCGCCAACTCCGGTGGCGCCTGGGACAACGCCAAGAAACTCGTCGAGGACGGCCACCACGGCGGCAAGGGCAGCGAGGCCCACGCGGCGACCGTGATCGGAGACACGGTCGGCGATCCCTTCAAGGACACCGCGGGACCCGCGATCAACCCGCTGCTGAAGGTCATGAACCTGGTGGCCCTGCTCATCGCGCCCGCGGTGATCAAGTTCTCCTACGGCCCGGACAAGAGCATCGGCGTGCGGATCCTGATCGCCGCGCTCGCGTTCGTCGTGATCGCCGGTGCGGTGTACGTGTCGAAGCGGCGAGGAATCGCCATGGGTGACGAAGACAACGCCGGGACGGAGCCCAAGTCGGCCGATCCGGCGGTGGTTTCGTAGGGAGGTCCTTCGAGCCCCAGTTCCAAGGTGCGGGCGGGCGGCGCGCGTTGACGCGTCGCCCGCCCGCGCTGTGTGGGTACACGCTCACGCGTGAGCCTTATCTCGCTTGGTGCAAAAGGTTACAAAACGGTCTTAATAGACGTTCGGCGTGCGGTTGTCGTGCATCTGGCGTGTATGTTCCGGGGCCGAGAGCCATGGAAGGGACCAAACCGGTGAACAAGAAGCTCGCGGCCGCACTGTCCGGCGGTGCGGTACTGGTACTGGCGCTGTCGGGCTGCGGCGGCGACGACAGCAACGAGAAGCTGGACTCCTGGGCCAAGCAGGTCTGTGACGCCGTGCAGCCGCAGGCCAAGAAGATCGAGTCGGCCAATGCCGCGATCCAGAAGGAGACCTCGGACAACAGCACGCCCGAGAACGTCCAGAAGACCGACGCACAGGCCTTCCAGGACATGTCCGACGCCTACAAGGCGATCGGGACCGCCGTGAACAAGGCCGGGGCGCCGGACGTCGAGAACGGCGAGAAGAAGCAGCGGGACGCGGTCAAGGAGCTCAACACGATCTCCACCTCGTACGCCTCCCTGAAGAAGCAGGTCGACGGGCTGGACACCAAGGACCAGGGGAAGTTCGCCGACGGCCTGAAGGACATCGCCACCGAGCTGGACAAGCTGAGCCAGAGCGGCAACGACGCCCTCAGGAACCTGGAGGAGGGCGAGGTAGGCCAGGCGATGGCCAAGCAGTCCAGCTGCAAGTCGGCCACGGCGTCGGCGGGGGCCACACAGAGCTGAGAAGCCGGGGAACAGGGCAGCGGGCGGCTCGGCACCCGGATGGCGACGGCTGAGCGGCCCGACGGATGAACAGGCCCGACGGCTGACCAGGTCCGGCTGCTGAGCAGGCCCGACGGCCAGCAGCGCGCCGCGGGCCCGTTCGCGAAGCCCGACGGCGTCACCGACCGTCGGCACGGAGGGGATACGGCGATCGAGCTGAGCCGGACGTGTCCGCAGGGCCTGCGGTGACTGCCGAGTCCAGTGCGCATGTCGTACCGGCTGAGCTCCTTGTGTCGGGCGGCCGAAGCTCACGCGAACTCCCGCACGGGCGCGTGCGGCACTGGCGCCGGCGGCCACAATGGGGGCGTGAGTAACGCCAGCCAGTCATCCCTGCCCACGCTGCCCGCCTCCGACCGTCCCGAAGCCGCCGCCCGGCTCCGGGACGCCCTGCTCGCGGCCTCCTTCACCGCCGACGGACTGCTCGAACTGCTCGGCGCCCCCGCGTACGCGGCGCTGGCCCGGAGCGAGATCGTGCCCGCGCTCCGGGCGACCCGCGGGGACACGCCCCTGGAGATGCTCGTCCGGCTGTTCCTGCTCCAGCAGCCCGTGCCGCACCCGCGCGTGGCCGAGGTCCTGCCCGTGGAAGCCTGCCTGGAGAGCGGCTGGCTGGCCCGGGCCGGCGGGGACGAACTCGCCGCGACGGTGGACGTCCGGCCCTATGGCGGGCCCGGCGGCGAGGACTGGTTCATCGTGTCGGACCTCGGCTGCGCGGTCGGCGGCGCCGGCGGGATCGGCCGGCACGAGGAGGGCGTCGTCCTCGGAGTCGGCGGCGCCTCGATGACCCTCGCAGGCATCACCGTCCGTACGCCCGTCGCCGCCGCGCTCGACCTCGGCACCGGCTCCGGCATCCAGGCCCTGCACGCCGCCCAGCACGCCACGCGCGTGGTGGCCACCGACCGCAATCCGCGTGCCCTGCACATCACCGCTCTCACGCTGGCGCTGTCCGGCACCGCGGCCGCCGACCTGCGCGAGGGCTCCCTCTTCGAACCCGTGCGGAGCGGCGAGACGTACGACCTGATCGTTTCCAACCCGCCCTTCGTGATCTCGCCCGGCGCCCGGCTCACCTACCGCGACGGCGGGATGGGCGGGGACGATCTGTGCCGCACGCTCGTTCAGCAGGCGGGCGACCGCCTGAACGAGGGCGGGTTCGCGCAGTTCCTCGCCAACTGGCAGCACGTGGAAGGGGAGGACTGGCAGGACAGGCTCAGGTCATGGGTGCCCCGGGGTTGCGACGCGTGGATCGTGCAGCGCGAGGTGCAGGACGTCAACCAGTACGCCGAGCTGTGGCTGCGTGACGCGGGCGACCACCAGGGTGACGCGGCGGAGTACCAGGCCCGGTACGACGCATGGCTCGACGAGTTCGAGGCGCGCAAGGTGAAGGCCGTCGGCCTCGGCTGGATCACCCTGCGCAGGACCAGTGCCGCCGTGCCCTCGCTCACGGTGGAGGAGTGGCCGCACCCGGTCGAGCAGCCGCTCGGTGACACGATCCAGGCCCACTTCGACCGGCTCGACCACCTGCGCGGCCAAGACGACGCCGCGCTGCTCGCAGGACATTTCCGGCTCGCCGCCGAGGTCGTGCAGGAGCAGGTCGGGCTGCCCGGCGCGGAGGACCCCGAGCATGTGGTGCTGCGGCAGAACCGCGGCATGCGCCGGGCGACCCGGGTGGACACGGTCGGCGCGGGCTTCGCGGGCGTGTGCGACGGCACGATGAGCGCGGGACGCATCCTCGACGCCATCGCCCAGCTGATCGGTGAGGACCCGGTGCTGCTGCGCGACCGCACACCGGCCCAGATCCGGCTGCTGGTCGAGCAGGGGTTCCTGGAGCCGGTCCGCTGAGCGGACCGCCGAGGTGCGACCCGGGGGCTTCGAGGCGGCTCGCCAACAAACCCGGGGACTTCGAGGCGGCTCGCCAACAAATTCGAGTCGATTTGAACACCTCGTCCGAGACGTTCGTGAGGAACCGGACGACCTTGATCCGGTACCGGGTCGCCTCTGCGTTCACCTCGGCTTCGCCTGCCCGCCGCCCGCGCGTGTCAGCCTCCCCTGGCTGGGGATGCGCGGACAGCGGAAAAGGGGCGCGGCGGGGCATGGAGAGTGAACCGGCGATCTTCGCGGGAGCGGTGTTCTCCCTGTTCGGAGGCGGGTTGCTGGCGTGGACGGTGGCCCGCGTGCGTCAGGACCGGCCCGTCGCCGATGGTGTCAGGCCGGTCGCGTCGGCGACCCTCGCCGGCGCCGTCGCGGTGCTCGCCCTGGCGGCCGGAACCTGGTGCTTCACTCGCCTCTGAGGCCCCCTCCGGCGCCGTGCCCGCGGGTGACCGGGGCGTCGCAGTGCGCACAGGGCCGGGCCGGCTCCCGCTACGCCGGGCGGCAGGATTGGTGGTAGTCGGGTTACCGTTCGAGTGGCCGTTGCGGGCTTTTCCCGTTTGACACGGGGGCGGGATGTACCGTCACACTCCGCAGCGTCAGCACGTACCCAGCCCCGGTGAGCGACTCCGGGGAGGCCCCAGCGTCGACCGGAGAGAAGAGCGAAGTTGTCCCCGACCAGCGAGACCGCGAAGGGCGGCCGCCGACTCGTCATCGTCGAGTCGCCTGCCAAGGCGAAGACGATCAAGGGCTATCTCGGCCCCGGCTACATCGTCGAGGCGAGCGTCGGGCACATCCGCGACCTTCCCAACGGCGCCGCCGAGGTGCCCGAGAAGTACACCGGCGAGGTCCGCCGCCTCGGTGTGGACGTCGAACACGACTTCCAGCCGATCTATGTGGTCAACGCCGACAAGAAGGCGCAGGTCAAGAAGCTCAAGGACCTGCTGAAGGAGTCCGACGAACTCTTCCTCGCCACCGATGAGGACCGCGAGGGCGAGGCCATCGCCTGGCACCTCCAGGAAGTGCTCAAGCCCAAGGTCCCGGTCAAGCGGATGGTCTTCCACGAGATCACCAAGGCCGCGATCCAAGCCGCCGTGGCCAACCCGCGCCAGCTCAACCAGAAGCTGGTCGACGCCCAGGAGACGCGCCGCATCCTCGACCGTCTCTACGGCTACGAGGTCTCGCCGGTCCTGTGGAAGAAGGTCATGCCGCGCCTGTCGGCCGGCCGCGTCCAGTCGGTCGCCACACGTCTCGTGGTGGAGCGGGAACGCGAGCGCATCGCCTTTCGTTCGGCTGAGTACTGGGACCTGACGGGCACCTTCGCGACCGGCCGCGCGGGAGACCAGTCGGACCCGTCGTCGCTGGTCGCCCGCCTGCAGACCGTCGACGGCAGGCGGGTCGCGCAGGGCCGCGACTTCGACTCCCTGGGACAACTGAAGAGCGCGAACACCCTCCACCTCGACGAGGCGAACGCCCGCGCCCTGGCCGCCGCCCTGGAGCAGACGCCGTTCGCCGTCCGCTCCGTGGAGTCCAAGCCGTACCGCCGCTCGCCGTACGCCCCGTTCCGTACGACGACGCTGCAGCAGGAGGCCAGCCGCAAGCTCGGCTTCGGCGCGAAGGCCACGATGCAGGTCGCGCAGAAGCTGTACGAGAACGGCTACATCACCTACATGCGTACGGACTCCACGACCCTGAGCGACACGGCGGTCTCCGCCGCCCGTGCCCAGGTCACGCAGCTGTACGGCGCCGACTACCTGCCGCCGCAGCCGAGGACGTACGCCGGGAAGGTCAAGAACGCGCAGGAGGCGCACGAGGCGATCCGCCCCTCGGGTGACCGTTTCCGCACTCCCGCCGAGACCGGACTGACCGGCGACCAGTTCAAGCTCTACGAGCTGATCTGGAAGCGGACCGTCGCCTCCCAGATGAAGGACGCGACCGGCAACAGCGTCACGGTGAAGATCGGCGGCACGGCGGCCGACGGCCGGGACGTCGAGTTCAGCGCGTCCGGCAAGACGATCACCTTCCACGGCTTCCTGAAGGCCTACGTGGAGGGTGCCGACGACCCGAACGCGGAGCTCGACGACCGCGAGCGCCGGCTGCCCCAGGTCTCCCAGGGCGACGCTCTGAGCGCCCAGGAGATCACGGTCGACGGGCACGCCACCAAGCCCCCGGCCCGCTACACCGAGGCCTCCCTGGTCAAGGAGCTGGAAGAGCGCGAGATCGGCCGCCCGTCGACGTACGCGTCGATCATCGGCACGATCCTGGACCGCGGCTACGTGTTCAAGAAGGGCACGGCCCTGGTGCCGTCCTTCCTGTCCTTCGCCGTGGTCAACCTCCTGGAGAAGCACTTCGGGCGCCTCGTCGACTACGACTTCACCGCCAGGATGGAGGACGACCTCGACCGCATCGCCCGCGGCGAGGCGAAGTCCGTGCCGTGGCTGAAGCGGTTCTACTTCGGCGAGGGCACAGGCGGGGGCGGTGCCGCCGACGCCGGCAACGGCGACGGGGACCACCTCGGCGGCCTCAAGGAGCTGGTGACGGACCTGGGCGCGATCGACGCGCGCGAGGTGTCGTCGTTCCCGGTGGCCAACGGCATCGTGCTGCGGGTCGGCCGCTACGGCCCGTACATCGAGCGCGGCGAGAAGGACACCGAGCAGCACCAGCGCGCCGACATCCCCGACGACCTGGCGCCCGACGAACTGACCGTCGACCTCGCGGAGGAGCTGCTCGCCAAGCCGAGCGGCGACTACGAGCTGGGCACGGACCCGGCCACCGGCCACACGATCGTCGCCAAGGACGGCCGCTACGGCCCGTATGTGACGGAGATCCTCCCCGAGGGCACCCCGAAGACGGGCAAGAACGCGGTCAAGCCACGCACGGCGTCCCTGTTCAAGACGATGTCCCTGGACACGGTGACCCTCGACGAGGCCCTGAAGCTGATGTCGCTGCCGCGTGTCGTCGGCGCCGACGCCGAGGGCCAGGAGATCACCGCGCAGAACGGCCGCTACGGCCCGTACCTGAAGAAGGGCACCGACTCCCGCTCGCTCCAGGCCGAGGAGCAGCTCTTCACGATCACGCTTGAGGAGGCTCTGGCGATCTACGCCCAGCCCAAGCAGCGTGGCCGGGCCGCGGCCAAGCCGCCGCTGAAGGAGCTGGGCACCGATCCGGTGAGCGAGAAGCCGGTCGTGGTCAAGGACGGCCGCTTCGGTCCGTACGTCACCGACGGGGAGACCAACGCGACCCTGCGCTCCGGCGACAGCGTCGAGGAAATCACCCCGGAGCGCGGTTTCGAGCTGCTCGCCGAGAAGCGCGCCAAGGGGCCGGCGAAGAAGACCGCGAAGAAGGCGGCCAAGAAGGCGCCGGCGAAGAAGACGACGACGGCCAAGAAGAGCGCGGCGAAGAAGACCACGACCGCGAAGAAGACGACGGCGAAGAAGACCACCGCGAAGAAGACGGCCGCCAAGACGGCGACCGCCGCCAAGGCCGCGGAGGACTGAGGTCGTTCGAGCCCTGTGCGGAACCCGGACCACCGCGTCCGGGTCTTCGCCCAGGGTTCGGAAAGCGAACGCCCCGGCAACACTTCGGTGTCGGGGCGTGCGCATGCCAGACCGCGCCCCCCGGGGTGACGGTGGCTCCCGATAGGCTGAACGCATGACGCGAGCCGACCACCCAACGGCCCCTCAGCCCGCCCCCGACGACGCCCTGGTCGCGGACTCCCGCGAGCGTGCCGTCCGCGCCCTGCTGCGACGACCTCAGCTGAAGCGGTTGTGGAGCGCACAGCTCGTGGGCGGCGTGGGGGACACCCTCGCCCTTCTCGTGCTGGTCGTCCTCGCGCTCCAGACGGCCGTCGCCGAGGGCTCGTTCGGGGGCGGCTACCGGGGTGTGGCGTTCGCAGTGGCGACCGTTTTCGGGGTGCGCATCCTCGCGACACTCCTGTTCGGCGCCGTCCTGCTCGGCCCGCTCACCGCGCTCACCTCGCAGGACGGCCCGCTCGACCGCCGCTGGACCATGGTGGGCGCCGACGGGCTGCGCGCGGCGCTGCTCATCGTCGCGCCCCTGTGGATCGACTGGACGCCCGACAACGCACTGGCCGTCCTGCTTGTCACGGCCTTCGTGATGGGGGTCGCCGAGCGGTTCTGGACGGTGTGCCGCGAGAGCGCGGCCCCCGCGCTGCTCCCCGCCCCGCCGCCGGAGGGCGCGACGGTCCGGCCGCTGCCCGACCACATGGACGCCCTGCGCCGCCTGTCACTGCGCACCGGCTTCGTGGCGATCCCGCTCGCCGCCGTCGCCCTGGTCGTCGCGGCCCTGTTCAACAACCTGCTGGGCGCCGGCATCGACTGGTTCGGCCAGCACCAGGCGGCCCTCGCCTCCTACGTGGCCGCCGGGCTGTTCGCCGCGTCCCTGTCCGTGCTGACCTTCCTGGAGCTGCCCGGCACGCGCACCCCGCGCGCGCGGTCGCCGCTGGAGGGGCTGCGCCGCCCGAAGACCGGCGCCGGCGCCGACAAGGGCCGCACCGGCGCGATGCCGCTGCTGGTCCTGTCCTGCGCGGCCGTCGCCGCCGCGGTGTCGGCCGCCGTCGCCGTCGCCGTGCTGCACGCCAACGACCTGGGCGGCGGCCCGGTCCTCTACGGCCTGTTCGTGGCCGCGCTGACCGGCGGGGTGGTCGTCGGCATCCGTACGGCGCCCGCCCTGGTGCCCGCCCTGTCGCGCCGCCGGCTGCTCGCGCTGACGATCGCCTTCACCGGTGTCGCCCTGCTGGCCGCCGGGCTGGTCCCGGACGTCACCACCGTGCTGCTGATCCTCGCGCTGGCCGGCGTCGGCGCGGGCCTGTCCGCCAACATCGGGCACACCCTGCTCGACCAGGAGACCGAGGAGTACCGGCGCTCCCGCACGACGGAGCACCTGCACGCGGTCGTCCGGGTCTGCGTGGCGCTCGGTGCGGTGATCGCCCCGCTGGTGGCGGCGGCGATCGGGCCGCACCGGCTGGAGGGCGGCAAGTTCGTCTTCGCCCACGGCGGCGCGGCCTTCACGCTCATGCTGACCGGCGCCCTGCTGCTGCCCATCGCCGCGCTGGTGCTGGCCAAGGTCGACGACCGTTCCGGCGTGCCGCTGCGCAAGGACCTGAAGGACGCGCTGCTCGGCGGCGACGACCCGGAGGAGGGGCAGGCGGCCTCCGGCTTCTTCATCGCCCTGGAGGGTGGTGACGGGGCCGGCAAGTCGACCCAGGCCGAGGCGCTCGCCGAGTGGATCCGCGCCAAGGGCCACGAGGTCGTGCTGACGCGCGAGCCGGGGGCGACGCCGGTGGGCAAGCGGCTGCGCTCGATCCTGCTGGACGTGTCGAGCGCGGGCCTGTCGCACCGCGCGGAGGCGCTGCTCTACGCCGCCGACCGGGCCGAGCACGTCGACACCGTCGTACGGCCCGCCCTGGAGCGCGGCGCGGTCGTCATCTCCGACCGGTACATCGACTCGTCCGTCGCCTACCAGGGCGCCGGCCGTGATCTGTCGCCGACGGAGATCGCCCGGATCAACCGCTGGGCGACGAACGGGCTCGTGCCGCATCTGACCGTGCTGCTGGACGTCGCCCCGGAGACCGCGCGTGAGCGGTTCACCGAGGCGCCCGACCGGCTGGAGTCGGAGCCCGCCGAGTTCCACGCGCGCGTGCGGGCCGGTTTCCTCACCCTGGCCGCGGCCGACGCGGGACGGTACCTGGTGGTGGACGCCGGCCAGGAGCCCGAGGCCGTCACGACGGTCGTCCGGCACCGGCTCGACCAGGTGCTGCCGCTGTCCGAGGCCGAGATCAAGGCCCAGGAGGAGGCACGGAAGAAGGCCGAGGAGGAGGCCCGCCGCAAGGCCGAGGAGGAGGCCGCCCGCAAGGCCGAGGAGGAGCGCCTGGAGCGCGAGCGCCAGGAGCAGCTGGCCAAGCTGCGCGCCGAGGAGGAGGAGCGCAAGCGGCGCGAGCTGGAGGAGGCCCAGCGGCGCGAGGCCGAACGGCAGGCGGAGGAGGCCCGTCGCCGGGCCGAGGAAGCGCGCAGGAAGGCGGAGGAGGAGCGGGCTCGGCTCCTCGCGGAGGAGAAGGCCCGCGCCGAGGAGGAGGCCCGCCGCAAGGCCGACGAGGATCGCCGCCGCAAGCAGGCCGAGGAGGAGGCGCGACTGCGCGCCGAGGCCGAGGCGCTCCGCCTGGACAAGCAGCGCAAGGCCGAGGCGGCGCTGCTGCGGGCCGAGGAGGCACGGCGGCTCGCGGAGGCGGCCGCCGCCGCGGCCGAGGCCGGGCCGAAGAGCTCCGCCCCGAAGAGCTCCGCCCCGAAGAGCTCACGCGCGCAGGGTGCCGCCCCTGCCGCGGCCGCTCAGGACGCGGCGACCGTGCCCACCCCGGTGGTGACACCGGGGGGTGCGGGGGACGACACGACCGTGCTGCGCCCGGTACGGGACGACGAGCAGGGTGCGGGCCGGTCCTCCGGTGAGTCCGACGCCGAGGTGACGGCGGAGCTGCCGATGCCGCCTACTGCCGGGGAGCGGACGGAGGTTCTGCCGCCGGTCCCGCCTCGCGCCGGGGACGAGACCGAGGTCCTGCCGCCGGTGCGCGACCGGGAGGCCTCCGGAGCGGCCGACGAGACGGCGGTGCTGCCTCCGGTCCGGCCGGAGGACGCCGAGGAGACGGCCGTCCTCCCGCCGGTGCGCGGGGACGAACCGACGGACCGGGTTCCGCCCGAGTACTTCCGGAAGGACGCCCCGGCCGCCCGGCCCGACGGAACCGAGGACCGTACGCGGGAGATGCCCCAGGTGGACGCCGACGGTACGCCGCGCCGCCGCCGGTCCGACTGGGCCGAGGAGACGCCGCTGGACGACCTGCCGTCGCTGGCGGACGAACTGCTCGGACCGCACGACGACGAGCCGGACGACAGGCGCGGACGCCGGGGCCGGGGCGGCCGGGGGCGCTGACGCCTCCGGCGGCCACCGTGGGAGCCCTGCCTCCGCACTGCGGGTCGGGTGGGGGCGGCGGGCGTTGTCAGTGGTCGCCCCCACAATGGATCTCGCAACGCAGCACGTGACGGAAGGGCGGCGTGACCCATGACCGTGTGGGACGACCTCGTCGGGCAGGAGAGGGTGAGCGAGCAGCTGGCCGCTGCCGCCCGGGATGCCGACGCCCTGGTCACCGCGGCCACCACCGGCACGCCGCCGCCCGAGGCGTCGAAGATGACGCACGCGTGGCTGTTCACCGGCCCGCCCGGCGCCGGGCGGAACCAGGCGGCGCGCGCGTTCGCCGCGGCGCTGCAGTGTGTCAGCCCGGACCGCGCCCTCGGCGGCTCCCCGGGCTGCGGCTTCTGCGACGGCTGCCACACGGCACTCATCGGCACCCACGCCGACGTCACCACCGTCGCCGCCGTCGGCGCGCAGATCCTCGCCGACGACATGCGCGACACCGTCCGCAAGTCGTTCACGTCGCCGGCCACCGGCCGCTGGCAGATCATCCTCGTCGAGGACGCCGAGCGGCTGAACGAGAAGTCGGCCAACGCCGTCCTCAAGGCCGTGGAGGAGCCCGCCCCGCGTACGGTGTGGCTGCTGTGCGCCCCCTCCGTCGAGGACGTCCTGCCGACCATCCGCTCGCGCTGCCGCCACCTGAACCTGAGCACACCCAGGGTCGACGCCATCGCCGACATGCTCGTCCGCCGCGAGGGCATCGAGCCGGACGTCGCCGCCGCCGCGGCCCGCGCGACCCAGGGCCACGTCGACCGGGCGCGCCGCCTGGCCACCGACCCGGCCGCGCGTGAACGCCGTGCCGCCGTGCTCAGGCTGCCGCTGCGCGTCGAGGACATCGGCGGCGCGCTCAAGGCCGCCCAGGAGCTCGTCGACGCGGCCGCCGAGGACGCCAAGCAGCTCGCGGAGGAGATGGACTCCAAGGAGACCGAGGAGCTCAAGGCCGCCCTCGGTGCCGCCCAGGGCGGCCGCATGCCCCGGGGTACCGCGGGTGTGATGAAGGATCTGGAAGACAAGCAGAAGCGCCGCAGAACGCGCACGCAGCGTGACAGCCTCGACCTCGCCCTGACCGACCTCACAGCCTTCTACCGTGACGTCCTCGCCCTCCAGCTCGGCTCGCGCGTGGCCATCGCCAACGCGGACGCCCAGGACGCCCTGGAGCGCCTCGCCCGCGGCAGCTCCCCGGAGTCCACACTCCGCCGCATCGAGGCGATCGCCGCCTGCCGCGACGCCCTCGACCGCAACGTGGCGCCGCTGCTCGCGGTGGAGGCGATGACGATGGCGCTCAGAGCGGGCTGAGGGACCGGCAGGACACAGGGGGCGGGCGCGCGCCGGAAAACAGGGGAACACGCGCGGCTGACACAGGGGCTGGGCACGCGCGCCGGACACAGGGGCTGGGCACGCGTGCCGGACACACGGGGCGGACGCGCGCCGGACACAGGGGGACAGGCGCGCCGGACAGGGGCCGGGCACGCGCGCCGGACACAGGGGCCGGGCACACGGGCCGGACCCCTGACCGGAGAGACGCCCCGGACCACCGGCCGGGCATGCGTTGACGCCGTAACTCGTAAGAGGCACGACACGCACGCACGGCACCCATTCCGTCGCCCAGAGTTACGCTCGCTGGATGTACACACGGCGCACCCCCCGCTCCGCCTCCGGCTCCGGCGCTCTCCACCGCAGGACACGCAACCGGGCCAAGACCGCCGCCGGTCTCCTCGCCACCGCCGCGCTGCTCGTCTCCGCCTGCTCCTCCGGCAGCGCGACGACGTCCGCCGCCTCCGCGGCGGCGGAGGCGGCACTGGTCGCGCTGCCGCAGGCCACGCCCGCGGCGCTCTCGTCGTACTACGGGCAGAAGCCGGCCTGGCGCGGCTGCGGTGTTCCCGGCTTCGAGTGCGCCACCCTCAAGGCACCCCTCGACTACGCCGAACCGTCCTCGGGCGACGTCCGGCTGGCCGTCACCCGCAAGAAGGCCACGGGCCCCGGCAAGCGGCTCGGTTCGCTGCTCGTCAACCCTGGCGGACCGGGCGGCTCGGCGGTCGGCTACGTCCAGTCGTACGCGGGCATCGGCTACCCGGCCGAGGTGCGCGCCCGCTACGACATGGTCGCGGTCGACCCGCGCGGCGTGGCCCGCAGTGAACCCGTCGAGTGTCTGGACGGGCCGGGCATGGACACGTACACGCAGACGGACGCCACGCCCGACGACGGGAAGGAGACGGACGGGCTGGTCGCGGCGTACCGGACGTTCGCCGAGGGCTGCGGCGCGGACGCGCCCCGGCTGCTGCGCCATGTGTCCACCGTGGAGGCGGCCCGGGACATGGACATCGTGCGGGCGGTGCTCGGCGACGAGAAGCTGAACTTCGTCGGCGCCTCCTACGGCACCTTCCTCGGGGCCACGTACGCCGGGCTCTTCCCGGACCGGGCGGGGCGGCTGGTGCTGGACGGCGCGATGGACCCGTCGCTGCCGGCCCGGCGGCTGAACCTCGAACAGACGGCGGGCTTCGAGACGGCGTTCCGGTCCTTCGCGAAGGACTGCGTACGGCAGGCCGACTGCCCGCTGGGCGGCAAGGGCACCCCACCCGAGCGGGTCGGCGACAACCTCAAGGCGTTCTTCGAGAAGCTCGACACGCAGCCCGTTCCCACGGCCGACGGGGACGGCCGCAAGCTCACCGAGTCCCTCGCCACGACCGGTGTGATCGCGGCCATGTACGACGAGGGTGCCTGGGAGCAGCTGCGCGAGGCACTGACGTCCGCGATGAAGGAGAACGACGGCTCCGGGCTGCTCGTCCTGTCCGACGGCTACTACGACCGGGACGCCGACGGCGCCTACAGCAACCTGATGTTCGCCAACGCGGCGGTGAACTGCCTGGACCTGCCGCCCTCCTTCGACACTCCCGACGACGTGCGGGGGGCGCTGCCCGAGTTCGAGAAGACATCGCCGGTGTTCGGCGAGGGCTTGGCGTGGGCCGCACTGAACTGCGCGTACTGGCCGGTGCACGCCACGGGTGAGCCGCACCGGATCGAGGCGAAGGGCGCGGCGCCCATCGTCGTGGTCGGCACGACCCGGGACCCGGCGACCCCCTACCGCTGGGCGCAGGCCCTGGCCGGCCAGCTCTCCTCGGCCCGCCTGCTCACCTACGAGGGCGACGGCCACACGGCCTACGGCCGCGGCAGCTCCTGCATCGACCGGACGATCAACGCCTACCTCCTGCGCGGCACCCCGCCCACCGACGGAAAGCGCTGCTCATAGCCCTGCTCCCGGCCCCGGAGGGCCCGCCCCGGGGCTGGTTCGGAGCACTCTCGGAAACTGTGTAGACTTACCGTCGTTGCTGATCGCACCATAGTGCGGACAGCGCGCCGCCTTAGCTCAGATGGCCAGAGCAACGCACTCGTAATGCGTAGGTCTCGGGTTCGAATCCCGAAGGCGGCTCTCTTCGAAACCCAGTCCAGACAGTGTCTGAGCTGGGTTTTCTCGTTTCAGCGGATTCGGCGGCGGCGCTGCGTGCGTGCTGCGCGGGTGTCGGCGGTCTCAGTTCTGGTCTCAGTGGGGCCCGGAATCGGTGTCGTCGGCGCGGGTACGAAGAACTCGCCCATGCGTCGCATGGCGTCCTTGGACAGGTGGGAGCGTCCCTTCATGTAACGCCGGGTCTGGCTGATCTGGGTGTTTCGGAGGATCTCCATGATCGTGGGCATGTCCACGCCCAGCTCGTTGAGGGTGGTGCCGGCGGTGTGGCGGCTTCCGTCAAGATCGGGCAACTCGCAATGTGCAAGCCGCGAGATGCAGACCCGCCGGTCGTCGGGATCCGCGACTTCCAGCCGCTGGTGCAGCAAGTCGACTGCGGCATCCGGCTGGAGAGGGTGGAGGTTAAACAGGCGCGCGCCGAGTCCGGGCAGGGTGTGCCGGGAGGTCACCAGCACGGCGTGGTGACGGGCCGACAGCAGCGGCTGGACCTGGTCCGACGTCGAGGCATTGTCCGCCAGGATCAGAACCCGCTGCTCCTGCTGTGCCAGAGCATCGAGTTGGGACCGGTAGAGCCCCTCACGTTCGTCCAGTGTGGGCGGGATGTGCTCCGCCGCGACACCGAGGGCTCGCAGCAGCGCCTCCAGGGCGTCCTCAGGCGGGACAGGGGTCGGATCGTAACCGCGGAGATTCACCATCTGTACCGCGGTGAACCACCCCTTGCCGAGGGCGGCATGCCCCACCGCATGGGCGAGAGTGGTCTCGCCCACACCCGGCAGCCCCGCGACCGACGCGACCGCCGCACCCGAACCGCTCCCGGGATGGAGCATGGGCACGATCTTGGCGACCTCTTCATCACGGCCGGTGAACTCCTGCGGCAACCCCGGCAGAGAGTTCAGAGCGGTCGGCACCGCCGCGTACGCCTGCACATTGATCTTCGTGACCTGTGTCCCGCTACCGAGCACCTGACTGCGCTCGAACGACGCCCCCGCGAAACTGCTACGGGCGCGTTGTCCCTGCCCTGGACGCTGTCCTTCTTCCCGCCGCTCTTGCGCTTGCCGGACGCTTTCTTTGCCCCCATGTCTGCCGCCCGTACCGCTACCTGTTGATCGCGATGGCTCTGCGCTGGCGTAACCACGTCTCCACCCGTCGGAGTCCTCCGCCGGCTCCATGTCCTGGCCGACGACCAAGGCCAGGTGCCCGAGCAGCCGCAGCGCGTCGCTGACCAGACCGTCGACCAACGTGCTCTCATGCGCGACGGCAGACCTGCCTGCCTCCTATTGGAACAGGAGGCGGTCGCGTACCGAAAGGTGGGGGGTCACCTGAATTTCCATGGTCCCCATGCATTCGCCCGTGTGGAAATCGATGGAAATGTGCTTTGAGGATTGACCTGAGGTGCAGGAAAGGCGAGTTGCAGATTCACGGAAGAAATCCAGCATTTCGATTCCCTGCTCGTTCATCCAGCGGATCCTCACCGACCTCGCCAATGCATCGTAGGAAAAAATAAGAGATTGCCCCCGATTGTCCTGCACGGTGAGAACCCGTGCGCCGCTCTCGTCTGAATCCGGCCATTCTCCGAGGGCCTCGTAGACCTCTTCGTCGTCAGGGGTGATGAACTCTCGGTACACGTCCGCCTTCACTTTCCACTGTACGGCGGCCAGTGGTCCAGACTGCCGTGAATGCTTACATTCGGGCCACTGCCGCGGAAGATGACTGTGGAGAGTCTATGCCCGCCGTCCGGCAGGATCTGCCAGGTGCTCTCGACACCAAGTGCTCCGTGCGGGCCGTAGAGGACCGATTCGGTCACGCCGAATTCACCGCTTCCGCCGGGCCACTCCTTGTTGAATGTGCGCCCGAACGGCTGTTGGGCGCTATGAGCCAGGTGATCGGTGACGTATTGCCGCATCTCTGGCGTGTCCGGTATGCCGATCCGGTGGAGTTGCAGTTCGTTCTGAAGCGCCCTCGGTGAGTTATGCGAATCTGGCTTGATGTCCTTGTTGAACAGGTAGTCGAGCTTTCGGGGATCGATCTCCGCATTTCTTCCCCGATCTTGATAGGGAGAAAGGCCCAGTGGGTCCGACCAGGTGTGCGGATTGTGGACGTAGGCGGCCGGGTTGGGCGCGGGAGCGAGTCCGAGCGGATCCGGGGTGAGATAGCGGGCCGTGGTGGGGTCGTAGTGCCGGAAGAGGTTGTAGTGGAATCCGGTTTCAGGGTCGTGATACTGGCCGGGAAAGCGGAGGGGGGTGTAGGCGGTGCTGCTCCGGTGCCAGGCGGTGGTGCCCCAGAGGGTGGACCGGGTGTGCCAGGCGATGTCCCCGTTCTCGGCGACCAGTTCGGTCGGAGTGCCGACGAGGTCCGTGACGATGGCGAAGAAGCGGCGGTCGATCTCCCGCTGACTGGCGTCGCGGGAGAGGATGCGTTCGGTCTGGGTGAGGGGAATCGAGCCGCGATGGTCCCAGGTGAGTGCGACGATGTCCGGCACGTCATGGGAGACGGTCGCCTGTTCGCACAGGACCATGCCGTCCCAGGTGAAACGGGTTTCCTCCAGGACGGTCTCACTGTCTTCCGCGAGAAGCTGCTTGGCGATGCGGCGGCCAAGTGGGTCGTAACGGTACTTCCAGAGAGCGCCGTCCGGCGTGACGACCGAGGTGAGGCGGCTCTCGGAGTCCCATGCGTAACGCCAGGTCTGCGGCTTGCGGGACAGACGGGTCCGCTGTTTGAGGGTTACGCGCCCGAGACGGTCGTGTTCGAAGCGGCTGTCGCCGGCACGGTTGATCTTCGTGCCAGTGAACGTGCGAGGGCCGGTTGCCTCGTGGCCCGGATGGGTTGAGGGCCAGGAGGCTTCGGTCTGATTGCCGACGACGTCGTAGGTGTAGCGTTCGGTCCACCCGTGGGCCTTGACGGTGGTGACACGGCCGACGTTGTCGAGTTCGAACGACCGCGTGCCGGACAACTGATCGATCACGGAGGTGAGGTGACCGTCGGCACGGTAGGTGTACGTACGGCTGTTCAGGGTCTGTCCACCGGCCGTGAAGTGCTGGGCGGAAAGCCTGCCGACTTCGTCCCGGACGGATGACAGAGTCATCGTGTCGCCGTAGGAACGGGACAGTTCACGGTCTGCGGCGTCATGGGTGAAGCCGAGCTGATGGCCACTCACGGCCATCAGGTCGAGGCGGCCTGCCACGTCATAGTTGTACGTGGTGACATGGCCGGTCGGGGTCACCCGTCGAGTCCGGCGGCCGAGTGCGTCGTGCATGTAGGTGACGGCGCGGCCGTCGACGAGTTCGGTCTTGAGCAGGCCACGTCGGTCGTACTGGCGGATCAGGTCGCAGTCCGGGCCGGATGCCTGCAAGAGGCGTCCCGACGCGTCGTACGCGTAGGTGGTGGTCCTGCCTCCGGCGTCCTTCCTGATCATGCGGCCGAGCTGGTCGTGATCCAGGGCGAGGACACTGCCGAGGGCGTCGGTCCGGGAGACCAATTGCCCTGCGGCATCGAGACGGTAGCTGAGGGTTCTGCCGTCGAAGTCGGTTTCCGATACAAGGCGGCTCGCCGGGTCGTACTCATAGCTCCAGGTGAGGCCCTGGGGGTTGGTTACCCGGGTCAGACGCAGGTCGGCGTCGTGCTCGAATTGGTAGCGGGAGCCGTCCGGTTGGATGCGGGCAGCGAGGAGATCGAAGTGGGTGTACTCGAAACGGGTCACTCCTCCGGCCGGATCGGTGTGGGTGAGGCAGTTGCCTTCGCCGTCGTAGGTCCATGACTCGGTGGCGCCGTCCGGGGCGGTTCGGCCAACGAGATTGCCGTCTACGTCCCAGACGAAGCGAGTGACTCCGCCGACCGGGTCGGTGATGTGTATGACTCTGCCGAGGGCGTCGCGTTCCAGCCGGGTGGCTCCACCGGCCGGGTCGGTGACCTCCGCCGGCAGGCCCGCCGCGTCGCAGACCCTCCGAGTCGTAGCGCCGAGGGCGTCGGAGACGGAGATCAGGCGGCCGTGCTGGTCGTACCCGTAGTGCGTTGTGTGTCCGGCCGACTCGGTGACCGACGTGCGGTTGCCGCGCTCGTCGTATGCGTAGGTCGTGCGGTGCCCGTCCGGACCGATCACCTCCACCGGCAGGCCGAACGGGCCGCGCACCGTGCGCAGCACGCTCCCGTCGGGACGGGTGGCCGACACAACTTGGCCCTCTTCGTCGTAGGTGTAGACGGTGCTGCGGCCCAATGGGTCGGTGCGGGTCAGGAGGTTGCCGTGGGTGTCGTAGGCGTAGCGGGTGGTGTGGCCGAGGGGGTCGGTGGTGGCGATCACTCGGCAGCGGTGGTCGATGAGGTGGCGGGTGGTGTGTCCGTCGGCGGTGGTGAGTGTGGTGGTGCGGTGGCCGGTTTCGGGGTCGGGTTCGGTGTAGGTGAGGGTGATCTGGACGTGGCCTGCTTCGCCGCCTTCGGCGATGACGCGGTCGTGGTCGTCGTAGATGTAGTCGTAGCGGCTGTTGTTGGAGTCGATCCAGGCGATGACGCGGCGTCGGTCGTCGTAGAGGAAGGTGGTGGTGGCGCCGGAGGGTTTGGTGACGGTGGTGAGGTTGCCGTCCTGGTAGCCGTAGTTGATCAGGGGCAGGTCCGTGCCGCCCTCGCCGGCGCCGGCCAGGGAGAGTGTGGTGATCCGGCCGTCGGCGGTGGCCAGCTTCACCTGGTGACCGGCCGAGTGGACGAGGGCCAGGGGCAGGCCGTCGTCGGTGCGGTCGATGGTGATGGTGTGGCCGTTGCGGTCGGTTTCGGATGTCAGCCAGGCGGTTCCGTCGCCGCCGGGTTCGCTGCCGGGCGGGGCGGTGAAGTGGGAGATCAGGCCGCTGTCGGGGTCGGTGACGGTGTAGTCGCCGTCGGCGTCGCGGGCCAGCAGGGTGCGGGATCTGCCCGATGACGGGATGGTGGGGGCGCCGGGTGCCGGGTGCGGGTAGGGGATCAGGAGCCCGTCGGCGGTGACGTGGAGCACGCCGATGGCGTCGATGCGCAGATGTTCGTCGACGGTGGAGGTCCAGGAGGGGCCGAGGAAGCGGCCGGCCGTGCAGCCGGACTCGGTGCGGCGGGTGAAGACCAGCGGCAGGATGCCGGGCAGTTCGACATCGGTCTGGGGCAGGAACATCCGGCCGGAGGCGAGGTCGACGGGGTCGGTGCCGTCGGTGGTGCGCTCGCCGTCGGGGCGGTTATGGGTGCCGTCGGGGGCGTCGTCGACCAGCCTGCGCATCCGTGCGGCGTCGGCGGCCTCCTCGGCGATGCGGATGCCCTTCACCGCGGCACCGCCGCCACCGGTGGCGGCGGTCAGCGCGAGGTCGGGAATCAGCCTGCCGAAACCCTCGGCCGGGTCCTTCATGAAGTCGCTGACCATCTGCTTGCCGGTGCCGACCGGGTCGTTGGCGGCGACGATCAGCCCGGCGGCCAGGCTGTTGAGGGATGTGGCGTACTCGGCCGGATGCGTGAGGTTGTACGGATCGACGGGGTTGACGCTGCGGACGAAGTTGAGGATGCCCGCCGTGCCCTTGATGATGCCGCCGCCGACATGGTCGCCCAAGATCTGGAACTCCTGGAGTCCGCCGATCAGTTGCTCGGCATAGGAGGGCTTCTGCGGGGCCATGTCGCGGGCGGCGCGGACCGCGGTGCGCGCCGTCTCCGCCGCCGCGTTCCGCTGCTTGCGGGCCTCGGCGAGGATGTCCTGCGCCTCCTGCATCAGCTTCTTGCCGGGGTCCTCGAACGTCGCCGCGGGCCTGGGCGGGAGCGAGGACGGATCGCGCTTGTCGGCGGGCTGGGCGTTGTAGCGGTCGACGGCGGTGTTGTAGCCGTCGACCTTCTTGCGGTGGGCGTCCGCGGCGTCCTCGGAGGCCTTGACACCCTCCTTCCACTTGTCGATCGCCGTCTGCGCCTGTGCCTGCGCCCAGGTGACCGTGCCGGCGTACGCGTCGAGCGCGCCGAGCGCCTTCGCGCAGGCGTCGGCGGCGGCGTACCACTTGGGCGGTTGGGTGCTCACCGCGGTGCGCAGCGCTTGGGCCGTCTCGCCCATGAGCCGGGAGGAGTCCAGGCCCTTGAGACCGTCACCGGCGTCATCGAAGGCCGTCTGGAAGGCCCGGAGTCTGTCGGCGGTGGCAGCGATCTTGCTTGGGCTGCCGTAGATCAGCTTGGCCTTGTCCTCGGTCTGCCCGAGGTCCATCTCGTCGACCTCGGCGCCCATGCGGTTGGCGACCGAACGGGACTGCTCGCGCACCCAGTCGGCACCGGACTCCCAGCCGACGTCCTGCAGCCGGTCGGCGGTCCACTTGCCGGCGTCCTCGACCCGGTTGCCCGCCCATTCGACACCGTCCTCGACCGCGTTCTCGACCGAGTCGGGCGTGATGTCACTGAGAAAGTCGCCTACACCCACCGTCAGTTCCCCCCGGACTCACCCTGCTGCTGCGCCTGCTGGGCGCGTTCCTCGGGCGAGGGCCCGAACGTGTTGTCCAGCGCCTGGTTCCACTGGTCCTCGGAGACCCCCGACGCGTCGATGATCGCCTGCGACCGCCGGCCGCCCTCGCCCTCGGTGAGAACCGTGCGGCCGGTGTCCTTCCACGTCTGCTCGATGTCCTCACCCGCCTTGTCGAACGACTCCGCGCTCCAGTCCGGGTTCAGGTAGTCCGGCGTGACGACGTCGCCCCAGCTCTGCTGGGTGATCTCCTCCTCGGTGGCATGCGGGTTGCCGCCCATCACGGAGTTGACGCCCACCTTCAGCGTGCCCTCGACGTACTGGTCGTGCTCCCACTGGGTGCCCGCCGCCAGCCCGAGGCGGTCCGCGAGCGCGCTGGCGTCGCCCACCAGGGCGCGCACACCCCACTCCCAACGCTCGCAGAAGTCCTCGAAGTCGACCGAGAGCCCGTGGTGCCCGGCCTCCATCCCGGTCATCGCCAGCTCCGAAAAACCCTTGCCCAGCACCGAACCGGTGGCGCCGCCCAGATCACCGAGCCCGTCGATGGTCGCGCCCACGCCCTGCGTGAACTTCGCGACAGACGCCTTGTCGAACTGCAGATCGGTCCCGTCAGCGCCCATGGCCGCACCCCTCCTCCGCCTCGCCGAAGTCGACGGCGACGCCGTCCGCGACGATGCCGACGACCGGTGGGAAGAACATCGACCCGTCGTCGGTGGCGATGTCGACGGCCAGGCCGGCGGGCTCGCCCAAGGACGGCACGACCTCGTCGACGATGCGCGCGCCCAACAGCGTCGCGTAGTCCATGGGCTGATCACCGGATGCGTGCAGCAGGGCGAACCGGGCCAGAGCGGCCTCGTCGGTGAACCCGCAGATCCACCGCACCCCTCCCGACCGCGCCGACCAGAGGCCCCCACCGGCCGTGGGCACCAGGAGAACCGAGCGCCGCATCTCACCGACCAGCGCACGAGGATCACCGACTCCCCTTCTCCGCTCGGCGATTCGCTCCGCGAGCGCTGTCCCGGTCTGCCCCACGGCCTCTCCCCGTCCTGGATCACTGAAAGCACCGTAGATCAAGACGCACGGCAGGGCAGGGCCGGTTCTCGTGAAGGTTTCAGCTCGGGGTCGAATGGTTCCCGACCTCCGTTCGCCCCCCGGCAAGGCCCTGTTGAGACTGGAATTCCACCACCGACGGCAGCCGGGGTGGTTGTGACCGGCAAGGCTGAAGATGCTTCCTCTGGAAACTCGAGCCAGGTTGACGGCGATCTCCACGCCCGCCACCGCGAGGTCGTGCCTGCTCGCTGTGTCTCTCGGTCTCGTAGGGATCGGGCGGTACGCCTGAGCCGGGACTACTCGCGCATGCCCGCCAGCTCCACCGGCCGGGTGTGCAGGGCGAACGACGCGGGCAGGGTGGCCGCGAGAACCGCGAGGAGGATGCTCGCGGCGATCACCGCGCCCACCGTGGACCAGGGCACGACGATCGCGGAGGGCACGTCGAGCAGGCCGAGGGCGGTGCGGATGCCGAGCAGGTTCACCGCCGAGACGGCGGCGCCGAGCACCGCGCCGACCACCACGACCATCACCGACTCGACGGCGACCAGGCGCAGCACCTGGGGCTTCGTCGCGCCCGTCAGGCGCAGCGCGGCGAGGTCGCGGACCCGGTCCGTGGTGGCCATGACCAGCGTGTTGGCCAGTGCGATGCCCGTGTAGACCAGGGCGATGGCCAGGATCATCAGCAGGCCGAGCCGGGTGGACTCGCTGGAGCGCGGGTAGTGCCCGTCGATCCACTGCCCGGCGCCGAGCACCTCGACGCCGCTCGCCTCGCCCGCCGCGCGCAGTCGCCGGTCGACGGCGGCCCGGTCGGCGTCGGCGGCGACCTTGATGTCGACGCGGTCGACGCCCGCGCCGGCGGCGTTGCGTGCGGTGAGGTACACGCCGTTGTTGCCGGTGCCGACCCCGAGGACCGCGGCGATCCTGAGGTTCGCCTTGCGGCCGTCGCCCAGCCAGACGGGCACCCGGTCGCCGACGCGGGTGGTCAGCCATTCCTCGTTGACGACGATGCTGTCGTCGTCGAGGTCGGCCAGTTTCCCCGCCACGACGGGAAGCTGGGACACCACGGACAGGTCCGTGCCGCTGTCGACGGCGCGGGCCTCGGAGCGGACGAGGGCGGTGCCCTCCTCCAGGACGGTCACCCCGGTGGAGCGGGACGTGCTGACCGTGGCGCCGGGGACGGCACGGGCCGCCCGGACGAACCCGGCGGGCAGCGCCCGTCCCGCGTCGCCCGCCGAGACCACGTAGTCCGCCCGCGTCTGGGTGCGGGCCTCGGCGGCCTTGGCCTCGTTGATGGTGGCGGTCGTGCCCATCAGGGAGCAGGCGAGCGCCACGGTGATGATGACCGGCGCGGCCACGGCCGCCGTCCGGCGCACCCCGGCCGCCGCGTTCTCCCGCGCCAGCATGCCCACAGCGCCCGGCAGCCGGGCGGGCAGCCAGGTCAGCAGCCGGGTCAGTGGCCGCACCAGAACCGGCGCGAGCAGGGCGATCGCCACGATGAGCAGCATCGGCTGGGTGATGTACGTCTTGCGCTTCAGCACGTCGCCGGGGTTCTCCACCAGCGCCATGACGAGCAGGCCGAGGCCCGTGAGCAGCACGGCGGCGGCCACCAGGAGGCGGCTCCACGGCATCGTGCCGCTGTCGACGGCGGACTCCCGCAGCGCCGCCGTCGGTCCGGTCCGGCCCGCGCGGAAGGACGCCACGACGACACCGCACAGGGCCACCGTCAGGCCGGTCCAGAAGGCGACATGGAGCGGCCAGGCCTGCTCACCGATCCGGAACCAGGTCGGGGCGATGCCCTGTCCCGACATCCACGAGGCGAGCCGCGGCGCGGCCCAGCGACCCAGCCAGCACCCCGCGGCCGATGCGAGCAACCCGATCACCAGGGCCTCCGCGTAGACCATGCGCCGTACCTGACCGGGGGTCGCGCCCGCCATCCGCAGGAGTCCGAACTCCCGCCTGCGCTGCGCCACCGCGAAGGTGAACGTCGAGGCGACCACGAACACCGACACGAACGCGGTGATGCCGGCCGCGGTGCCGAGCAGGGCGTTCACGGAGACCAGGGCCTCCTTGTCGCGGTCCGGGTCGGGGTCGGCGCGCCGCCGGTCCTCGCCGGCGAGGACGGTCATGCCCGAGCCGGTGCCGAGCGCCGCGCGGACGGCGGCCGGGTCGGCGTCCACCGTCACCCGGTCGATCCGCGGGGACAGGCGCGCGGCCTCAGCGGCGGGGAAGAACACCGCCGACTCGAAACCGGCCGCCGGCACCGTGCCGACCACGGTGCGGGTGCCGGCGCCCTCGGGCGTGACGACCTGGATCCGGTCCCCGGCGCGCACCTGCGCGCCGGGCCCGGTCGTGACGACGACCTCGCCGGGCGATGTGGGGGCGCGTCCGGAGGTGAGCCGGTACGGGGTGGCCGCGGCGATGGCCCACGAGTGGCCCACGAGCGCGGTGTCAGCGCCGACCCGCCGGTCCGCGTCCGGCACCGACACCGGGAACGTACGGTCCTCGGCGACGGGGCCCACCGTGGCCAGCTTGCCCGCCAGATCCTCGGGCACCGCACGGGGGTTGGTCAGCGTCGATGTCCGCACCCCGATCGGGGTGTCGGCCTTCACCTCGTCCGTGCCCTGCACCACGACCCGCGCCTCGGCGAACCGTTCGGTGCCCCGCTCCGGCGCGTCGAACGTCGCCGCGAGCGCGAGGCCCGTGGTGGCGATGAGGCCGACGCCGAGCGCGAGCGCGACGAACGAACCGACGAACGTGACCCAGCGGGTGCGCATCCCGCGCAGCGCGAGACTCAGCACGACGCCACCGCCGAGGCCTTCGAAGGGACGGCGCTCAGAGCGGTCATCCGCTGGGCGACCTGCTCCGCCGTCGGCGTGTACAGCTCGCCCTGGACCGTGCCGTCGGCGAGGAAGAGCACCCGGTCCGCGTAGGAGGCGGCGACCGGGTCGTGCGTCACCATGATCACCGTCTGGCCGCGGTCGACCATCGCCCGCAGCAGCGTCAGCACCTCGCGGCTCGTGGTGGAGTCCAGGGCGCCCGTCGGCTCGTCACCGAACAGCACCTCCGGCTGGGTGACCAGGGCGCGGGCGAGCGCCACCCGCTGCTGCTGGCCGCCCGACATCTCGCTGGGCCGGTGCCCGGCGCGCTCCCGCAGCCCGACCTTCTCCAGGACGTTCAGGACCTCGGACCGCCGGGGGCGGCGGCCCGCGAGCCGCAGCGGCAGCCCGACGTTCTGCTCGGCGGTCAGCGCGGGCAGCAGGTTGAATGCCTGGAAGACGAACCCGATGCGCCGCCGGCGCAGCAGCGTCAGCTTCTTCTCCCTCAGCCGGGTCAGATCGGTGTCCCCCAGGAAGACCTGGCCCCCGGTCGGCCGGTCGAGCCCCGCCGTGCACTGCAACAGAGTCGACTTGCCGGAGCCTGAGGGGCCCATGACGGTGGTGAAGGTACCCCGCGGGATGTCGAGGCTGACCTGGTCGAGGGCGGTGACCGCGTTGTCGCCTGTCCCGTAGGACCGGGTCACGGAGCGGAGCCGGACGGCTGCTTGATTCATGGTGTCCACTCAATCGGGCCCGCGCGACGGTGACATCGCAGCGGGACGGAATCTTGGGGGTGGAGGTAGCTCCACCCTCCTGTGCACGACGGCTGCACCCCGTAGCGGCACTCGATGGCTGCATCTGGTGGCTGCACCCGGCGTGGAAAGGGCAACTGGGCGCCCACAGCAGGCCCCCGAACAGGGACAGGCCGAGACGCCGAGCAGCAGCGCCCGGGCGCTGTAGGTGCCGACGGTGTGCATCGCCGCGCAATAGCGGGGCGAGCCGCCATGGGAAGCAGGAAGGCGATCAGCAGCGTCAGCCACGCGGGCACAGCCGCCAAGTGTTCCTGCCTCCCCACCCTTTCGGTCCTCCCACTGCGTCGCCGCCCCGTCGTTCGGAGTTCTTCCAGCCGACCGCGCGGG
Source organism: Streptomyces cahuitamycinicus (assembly GCF_002891435.1). Lineage (GTDB taxonomy): Bacteria > Actinomycetota > Actinomycetes > Streptomycetales > Streptomycetaceae > Streptomyces > Streptomyces cahuitamycinicus. Next base: position 4,464 of record NZ_POUC01000029.1, on the reverse strand, counting down.
GGCGCCCTGCACATCGGAGCCGGGCCCCGTCATGGCCGGTAGCCGGCGCCCATCCCGATGGTGGAGCCAGCTGGGTGGTCCGGGTCGCAGAGGTCTCGTAACGTGCGGCCCATGCACCCCCCGACGATCTGGACCCGGCTGCACCTGCGCCGCTACGTCCGCAGCGGCTGGCCCTGGCGCGCGGCGCTGTACCTGCTCAGCAGTGCGATCCTCGGCCTCATCACCCTGCTCACGCTCGTGCTGCTCGCCGTCGCGGGCAGCGTGCTCACCGTGGTCGTCGTCGGCCTTCCGCTGCTGCTCGTCCTCGTCCTCACCGGGGTGCCGCTGGCCTCGGTCGAGCGCCGCCGGCTGCGTCTGATCGACAGCGAGCCGCTCGCCGATCCGCACCGTGAACCCGACCACACCGGCCTCACCGCCTGGCTGCGCACCCGGCTCCAGGAACGCGCCACCTGGCGCGAGCTGGGCTACGCGGTGCTCTTCGGCTTCCTGCTGTGGCCCCTCGAGGCGCTGGTCGTGGGCTCCGTCCTCCTCGTGTGCGGCGGGCTGCTCGCGACGCCGGTGATGCTGGCGGTCGACGGCGAGGAGGCACGGGTCCTCAAGATGTGGATCGTGGACAGCCGGCCCGGGGCGCTCGGGGCGGCGCTCGCCGGGCTGCTGCTGCTGCCCGTCTTCTCCTACCCGCTCGGCGCGATCGCCGCGGGCCGGGCCGCCCTGACCCGCTTCCTGCTGGCCTCGCCGACCGGCGAACTGAACTCGAAGATCAAGGAGCTGGGCCGCTCCCGGGTCCGGCTCGTGGACGCTTTCGAGGCGGAGCGGCGCCGCATCGAGCGCGATCTGCACGACGGGGCGCAGCAGCGGCTCGTCGCCCTGTCCATGACGCTCGGCCTGGCCCGCCTCGACGCGGCGGACGGCCCGCTCGGCCCGGTGCTCGCCAAGGCGCAGGACGAGGCGGCCACCGCCCTCGTCGAGATCAGGGAGCTGATCCGCGGCATCCACCCCCAGGTCCTCACCGACCGGGGCCTGGTGGCGGCCGTGGAGGACCTCGCGGACCGCTCGACGATCCCCGTCGACGTGGACCTCGACCTGCCGGTCCGGCCCCCGGAGGCGATCGAGACGGCCGTGTACTTCGCGGTCAGCGAGGCCCTCGCCAACGTCGCCAAGCACAGCGGCGCGAGCAGGGCCGTGGTGCGCGGCGGCCTGGACGAGGGGCAGCTGGCCGTGGAGGTCGAGGACGACGGTCACGGCGGCGCGGACACCGGGCGGGGGACGGGTCTGCAGGGCGTCGCCGACCGTGTCTCGGTACTCGACGGCCGCCTGCAGGTGTCCAGTCCGCCCGGCGGGCCCACCGTGTTCCGCCTGCTGGTACCCTGCTCAACTGCCTGATTCGACAGCGTGATTGAGGAACTGATGCTGCGCATCGTGCTGGCCGAGGACAGTGTCCTGCTCCGCGAAGGACTCGTCGGCCTCATGGAGCGCTTCGGGCACCGGGTGGTCGCCGCCGTGGGTGACGCGGACGAGCTCACCGAGGCGGTCGCAGCGCACGAACCCGACATCGTGGTGACCGACGTACGGATGCCGCCCGGCTTCTCCGACGAGGGCCTGCGTGCCGCCATCGCCCTGCGCCGCCGGCGGCCCGGACTGCCGATCCTGGTCCTCAGCCAGTACATCCAGCGGTCCTACGCCGAGGACCTGCTCGACTCCTCCGACGGCACCGGGGTGGGCTATCTCCTCAAGGAACGGATCGGCCACGTCGAGGAGTTCGTCGACGCGGTGCACCGGGTCGCGGAGGGCGGCACCGTCGTCGACCCCGAGGTGGTGCGCCAGCTGATCAGGCACCGGCGGGACCCGCTGGCCCGGCTCACCGCTCGGGAGCAGGAGGTGCTCGCGCTGATGGCGGAGGGCAAGTCCAACGCGTCGATCGCCGCGGCCATGGTGGTGAGCGAGGGCACCGTCAGCAAGCACTTCGGCTCCATCCTCACCAAGCTCGACCTCTCCCTCGACGACACGACCAACCGCCGGGTCCTCGCGGTCCTCGCGTATCTGCGCGGCCGGCCCGGAGTGGACACCGCCCAGGCCCCCTAGGTGTGCTGGAGGTGAGGTTCTGGCGGGTTTCAGCGGGTGGATTCCCGCTCCACCGGCAGCCACAGCTCGGCGTCCGCCTCGGTGCCGTCGTCGGACAGGCGGGTGCGGAGGATCTCCGGGCCGGGGCGGGTGCGGTACGGGTTGGACGGGAACCACTCGGTGTATACGTCGCGCCAGAGTTCCTGGATGGCCTGCGGGGCGGGCCCCGAGGTGGTGAAGACCGCCCAGGTGCCGGGCGGGACCGGCAGGCTGGTGATGCCTTCTGGGACCGGGGCCGGGGCCGGGGTCGGGACCGGTGCCGAGACCGGCGCCGAGGCCGGTGCCGAGGTGATCACGGCGTGGTAGTAGTCGAGTTCCGTGCCCTCCGCGCGGCTCGGGTCCAGGTCGTCGCAGACCGCGACGATGTCCCGCGGTTCCTGGTCGGACAGTTTCTCCAACCGTTCCTTCGCGGACTTGTCCAGGCCGCGCACGAAATCGATGATCGCCTGGTTCGGGCCGGAGTGGATCAGGGGGATCCGGGTCTTGAAGCCCGTGACGGTGAAGGCCGGGCGGTCGACGACGCGGTAGTGCATGCTGCTGTTCCCTTCGACGGTGAGGCGGAAGGCCAACCGGGGCTGGGAGACGAGCGCGGCGCCGGTGCGCCGGGCCTCGCCCGGGCCCACGCCGTGCATCGTGCGGAATGCCCGCGCGAACGCCTCGCCGGAGCCGTAGCCGTAGCGGATCGCGATCTCCAGGAGCGTCGCGTCCCCCGACAGCACCTCGGCGCCCGCGACCGTCAGCCGGCGGCGGCGGATGTACTCCGACAGAGGCATGCCGGCCAGGGCGGAGAACATGCGGCGCAGGTGGTACTCCGAGGTGCACGCCGTACGCGCCAGATCCGCTACGTCGACGGTGTCGCGGAGGTTCCGTTCGATCCGGTCCATCGCCTGGTTGAGCCGGTCCAGCACGTCCGGTCCCCTTCCTTTTTGTGCGTGCTCTCACGCTAGGCAGCGCGGGCCCCGCCGCACCCGACATCCTGTGCCCGCTCCGGTCGGGTGCCGCCCGGATGCCGTCCGTGCTGAAGGGCGTAGGCGAACGGATGTCCGGCAGGCGTCCTCACCGGGCCCCTGCCTTGAACGGCTAGCATCGCCGGTCAGTCCGCCAGTTGCCGACCGGGACGAGGTGAGGACATGGGGGCGCCCCGCATCGCCGTCGCCGTGGTGACGATGGGCAACCGGCCCGCAGAGGTCGACGCCCTGTTGGAGTCCGTGGCCAAGCAGGACGTTCCGCCCGAGCGGATCGTCGTCGTCGGCAACGGCTGCCCGCTGCCCGACTTCGCCCGGCGGCTGTCGCTGCCCGGCGAGGTCACCGCCGTCGAGCTCGACGAGAACCTCGGCTGCCCCGGCGGGCGCAACGCGGCCCTGACCCGGCTGCGGGAGTTCGGCGACATCGACGTCGTGGTGGATCTGGACGACGACGGTCTGCTCGTCGACCCCGACGTGCTGCGCCGCGTACGGGATCTGTACGCCGCCGACGAGCGGCTCGGCATCGTCGGCTTCCGCATCGCCGACGAGCTCGGTGAGACGCAGCAGCGGCACGTGCCCCGGGTCGGCAACTCGGACCCCCTCCGGGGCGGTTACGTCACCGGCTTCCTGGGTGGCGGGCACGCCCTGCGGATGGCGATGCTCGACGAGATCGGCGACTGGCCCGCCGAGTTCTTCTTCGCGCACGAGGAGACCGACCTAGCGTGGCGCGCGGCGGATGCCGGCTGGCGGATCCTGTACGCCCCGGAGCTGCTGCTCCGGCATCCGAAGACCTCGCCCGCCCGGCACGCCATCTACTACCGGGTGAACGCACGCAACCGGGTCTGGCTGGCCCGCCGCCGGCTGCCGCTCGCGCTCGTCCCCGTCCACCTGGGTGTGTGGGTGCTGCTCACCCTCGCCCGGAACCGGTCGGGCGCCGGGCTGCGTGCCTGGTTCGGCGGATTCGTGGAAGGAGTGCGGGAGCCGGCGGGGGAGCGGCGGCCCATGCGGTGGCGGACGGTGTGGCGGCTCACCCGGCTGGGACGGCCGCCCGTCATCTGACGCCGACCGGCCGGGGGCGGCAGGGCGCAGGAGAGGGTGAGTGGGCCCCGGCCGTTCACCTCCGCCGACCGGGACCCGGCCGCGGCGGCGACACTCCCCCGAGTTGCGCGTCCAGACGCGCGCGCCGCCGGGCCAGATCCGATGTAGTGATCACATCAGGCTTTGCCAACGGATCGCTAACATATGGCCAACGGTTCGCCGTTGCGTCGTCTGCCGATCGGCTGGAAGTCGCCGAACCGAGGTCGACGACGACCGGGCAGCGGCGGAATCCGGCGGAGCGGGCGAAGACCAAGGTGGCGGAGATTCGTCGCCCCGGGGG